>NZ_JBEFAK010000012.1:0-275049 GCF_040137845.1 Nonomuraea sp. B19D2
AGACTGCCCCCAGCTTCTATCGGGCCGCTGCGACGACCCAACGGTGCAGGTCTTTCACCTCACTCGACAATCCAGCGCCTCGTGGCGCACCAGCAGGAACTTGAACGACCTACGCACCCTCGCCCCCGCTCTTGGCCTTGGGGACACGCTCGTACTGGGTCTCGATGTACCGCTGGACCGTGACCGCGCTGACCGCGCCCACACTCGCCACAAAGTACGAGCGCGACCACAACGTCGGCAGCCGGGAGCGCAGGTGACCGAACTCGGCCCGCAAGTGGCGGGAGGTATAGCCCTTGAACTGGTTGGCCACGTACGACGGGGAGTCCTTCGGATGCGGCTTGACCAGCAGATGCACGTAGTCGGGCATCACCTCCAAGGCGATGATCTCCCAATCGTGCTCAGCGGCCTTGGCGCGCAGCAGTTCCTCCAGCCGGGTCTTGACCCGGCCGCCCAGGACCGGCCGCCGATACTTGGGGCACCACACCACGTGGTAGCCCAAGTCGTAGGCAGCGCCGGGGGAAGTGCGCACCTGACGAGACACACGATCAGTATAACGATGACGTTCTTATAGCACCCGTGTTCGCCGGAACCCGCACGGGCCTGCGGTACAAGGCACGCTCAGGCGCTAGAACGCCTTCCCGCCCGCCATTCCCCCGCCCCCTGAAGGGAGCGGTCCCCTGCCTTCGACCTGAAGGTAAAGAGCGCCTATTTCACATAAACATCCACTACTGCCCGGCGAGGCCCGTGTGCGCCACGCCGCGAATGATCTGCCGCTGGAAGAGCACGAAAATCACCAGCAGCGGCAGCCCCGCCAGTATCACCGAGGCCATGATCTGCGCGTACCGCAGCCCGAACGTCCCCTGCACCACGTTGGCCAGCCCCACGGGCAGCGTCATCGTGTTCGGGTCGGTGGAGACGAGGAACGGCCAGAGGAAGTTGTTCCAGGTCGTGATGAACGTGTAGATCGACACCGCGGCCAGCACGGGACGCGACAGCGGCAGCACGATCGTGAAGAACACCCGCCAGCGCCCGGCCCCGTCCACGAAGGCCGCCTGCTCCAGCTCGGGCGGCACGTCCTGGAAGAACTTGAACAGGATGTACACGACCAGTGGCGCGGCCACCTGCGGCAGGATGATCGACCACCAGGTGTCGACCAGGCCGAACGCCACCATCTCCGCGAACAGCGGGGCCATCAGCACCTGCGGCGGCACCATGATCCCGGCCAGGATCACCGCCAGCAGCGCGCGCTGCCCCCTGAACTGCGTGCGCGCGAACCCGTACGCCGCCATCGCCGAGAACAGCACGGTCATGAACGTGACGACCACCGCGGTCACGGTCGAGTTGATCGCCCACTTGACGATGCCGCCCGTGCCCAGGACCAGCCGGTACGCGTCCAGGGTGAGCTCGCTGCCGAACCACTGCAGCGGGATCTTCGTGGTCTCGGACTCCGGCTTGAGCGAGGTGGCCACGGCCCACAGGATCGGGGCGAGCCAGACGACCGCCAGCGCCAGGGCGATCACCAGCAGGACGAGCTGGCCGGGGCTGAACCGCTTGGTCATGACGAGACCTCCGCCCGCTTGCGGAACAGCCGGAGCTGGCCCAGGGAGACGATGACGATCAGGACGAACAGGATGTACGAGACGGCCGACGCGTAACCGATGCGGTAGCCGGTGAAGCCCATGTCGTAGGCGTACTCGATGATCGATCTGGTGGAGTCCTGGGGGCCGCCGCTGGTCATGAGGTAGATCTGGTCGAAGACCTTCAGCGAGGCCAGCAGCTGCAGCACCACGATCAGCGCGGTCGTGCGGCCGAGCAACGGCAGGGTGATGGAGCGCAGCTTGTGCCAGGCCGAGGCCCCGTCGATGGCGGCGGCCTCGTACAAGTGCTCCGGGATCGACTGGAGGGCGGCCAGGTAGAGCAGGAAGTTGAAGCCGACCGTCCACCAGACCGTGGTCAGCACCACCGACCACATGGCGGTCGACGGGTCGGTGAGCCAGGTGAAGTCGGTGCCCAGCGTGCCGTTGATCAGGCCGTACTCGGGCGGGTAGATCATCTGCAGCCAGAGGATCGACACCACGGCCGACGGCAGCAGGAACGGCCCGAAGAACGACAGCCGCCACAGCCACTGCACGAACCGCAGGTTGTGCACCAGCAGCGCGAACGCCAGGCCCAGGATGACCAGCGGGATCGTGCTCAGCACGGTGAAGACCACCGTGTTCCACAGCGAGTGCCACATGCGCGGGTCGGCGAACGCCTCGGCGTAGTTGTCGAACCCGACGAGGCGGTCGTTGGCGCCCGCGATGTTGACGCTCGACAGGCTCATCCGCAGGCCCAGCAGGACCGGCCAGACCAGGAAGACCACGTAGATCAGCAGGAAGGGCGCGACGAACAACAGCCCGTGCTGCGTCCAGCGGCGCTTGACCTTGACCTCGGTGACGGGGGCGGCGGCCGCGGGGGCGGCGATGGTGGTGCTCATCATCGCTCCTGGTCGGGGAAGGGGTTCGGGGCGGACAGCAGCCGGCTCAGCGCGGCCTTGGCGGTGGCCAGGCCCTCCTCCGGCGTCTGCTCGCCGCTGATGACCGGGGAGAACGCCTGGCCGAACTCGATCCACAGCCGCGAGGCCGAGCCGGCGAACCACACCTGCGGGTCGAGCGCGACCTCGGTGATGACCGAGCGGTACTCGGACTGGGGCTCCAGCGCGAGGTACTCGGGTTCTTGAAGGGCGGGCAGGTACGCGGGCACGTGCCCGGCGACCGCCCAGTCGGCGCTGTTCTTGACGAGGTAGGCGATGAACCGGTACGTGGCCCGCTCGACCTCGGGATCGCGGTTGCGCTGGTGCGGCAGCACGAACGAGTGGCAGTCGGCCTGCGCCGCGCCGCTGCCGAAGACGTCGGGGAAGCGCGTCATGCTGAACGGCGTCTTGCGTTCCTTCAGTCCTGTGGTCTCCCAGTCGCCGTTCCACAGGAAGGCGGCCTGGCCGTTGGTGAAGTTGGCCACGGAGGCGCCGTAGTCGGTGCGGGTGTCCAGCAGCCCGTCCTTGCCGAGTTGCTGCATGAACCGCAGCGTTTCGTGGGCCTTGGCGTCGTCGATGGCGATCTGCGTGTTGTCGGGGGACAGCAGGGCGCCGCCGCTCTGCGAGTAGAGCGTCCACCACGCCCGCCACGGGCCGACCGTCCCGAGGCCGAGGTCGTCGAAGTTGAGCGGCGGCTTGCCGCCCATGGCGTCCTTGGCCTTGCGCAGCTGGTCCAGCAGTTCGTCGGTGCCCTTGGTGGGCTTCAGCTTGCCGTCGGGGCCGAGCAGTCCCGCCTTGCCGCAGATGTCGGTGTTGTAGTACTGCACCATCGGGTGGGCGTCGAACGGGATCGCGTACAGCACCCCGTCGAGGTGGGCGCGCTCCCAGATCGGCGGGCTGAAGTCGGCGGCGCTCAGGCCGCTCTCCTCCAGCAGCTTCACGTTGATCGGGTCGAGGATCTCCCCGGCGCCGATCCCGGCCAGCCGGGCCAGGTGGAAGGTGGCCAGGTCGGGTGAGCGGCCGCCGGAGCCGGCCATCGCGATCTTCGTGTAGTACGGCTCGCCCCAGGCGAGCACGTTCTCCTCGACGAAGATGTCGGGATTGTCCGTGGCGAACGCCTGGACCATCTTGTTCATGATGATCCCGTCGCTCGCGCCGAGAAAGTGCCAGTACTTGACACGGGTCTGGGACGAGCCCAGTCCCATCGGAATGGCGCATCCGGTGGCGGCGGCGCCGGCGAGTGCGAGGGCGCCGCCGAGGAGGAGCCGGCGGGAGATTTCCGGGGGATCTTGCACGGTGGCCTCTTCCTACGAGCCATCGCTGGGGCAGGTTGTCGAGGGCCGGGAGCTTGTGCGGAGCTCTCGCTTGAGTCCGGGCATGTGTTGCGTCGGGGTTACCCGGAGTGTTAGCGGTAACAAACCGCCTGTCAAGACCTTTCGCCGCTCGGCCGACCTGGTGGTTCGCCCTTGACCGGCCAGCTTGTTATCGCTAACAATCTGGATCACGTAACGCCCGCGAAACCCAGGAGACCCCTCCGTGCACCACGCCAAGCTCACGCTCGATCCCGCTTTCAAGGTCGCCCCGGTCAGCCGGCGCACCTTCGGCACGTTCGTCGAACACCTCGGGCGCTGCGTCTACACCGGCATCTACGAGCCGGGCCACCCCTCGGCCGACGGCGACGGCTTCCGCGGCGACGTGCTCGACCTGACGAGGGAGCTGGGGGTGTCCACGGTCCGCTACCCGGGCGGCAACTTCGTCTCCGGCTACCGGTGGGAGGACGGCATCGGTCCCAGGGAGAACCGCCCCCGCCGCCTGGACCTGGCCTGGCACAGCACCGAGCCGAACGAGGTCGGCGTGGACGAGTTCGTACGCTGGTGCCGCAAGGCCGGCGTCGAGCCCATGATGGCCATCAACCTCGGCACCCGCGGCATCGAGGCGGCGCTCGACGTGCTGGAATACTGCAACCACCCGTCCGGCACCGCGCTGTCCGAGCTGCGCGTCGCCAACGGCTCCAAGGAGCCGCATGGGATCAGGATGTGGTGCCTGGGCAACGAGATGGACGGCCCCTGGCAGACCGGGCACAAGACCGCCCGCGAGTACGGCCGGCTCGCCGCCGAGACCGCCCGCGCCATGCGCATGGTGGACTCGTCGCTGGAGCTGGTCGCCTGCGGCAGCTCGAGCTCGTCGATGCCGACCTTCGGCACGTGGGAGGCCGAGGTGCTGGAGGAGACGTACGACCTGGTGGACTTCATCTCCTGCCACGCGTACTACGAGGAGAAGAACGGCGACCTCGGCAGCTTCCTGGCCTGCTCGACCAACATGGAGTACTTCATCCGCTCGGTCGTGGCCACCGCCGACCACGTCGGGGCCCGGCTGAAGTCGCGCAAGCGCATCAACATCTCCTTCGACGAGTGGAACGTCTGGTACCTGTCGCGCTTCCAGAACGCCGAGCCGCCCGCCGACTGGCCGGTCGCGCCGCGCCTGCTGGAGGACCACTACCACCTGGCAGACGCCGTCGCCTTCGGCGGGCTGCTGATCACCCTGCTGCGCAACAGCGACCGGGTGACCGCCGCGTCGCTGGCGCAGCTGGTGAACGTGATCGCGCCCATCATGACGGAGCCCGGCGGGCGGGCCTGGAGGCAGACCACCTTCCACCCGTTCGCGCAGGCGTCCCGGCTCGCCGCCGGCGACGTGCTGCGGGTGGAGCCGGTGAGCCCGACGTACGAGACGGCGGACTATGGAGACGTGCCGCTGGTGCACGCGGTGGCCACGCACTCGGCGGAGGGCACGACGCTGTTCGCGGTCAACCGCTCGACCGACGGGCCGCTCTCCCTGGAGATCGACGCCCGGGCGCTCGGGGGCGCGCGCATCGTGGAGGCCACCACCCTGACGCACCCGGACGTGTACGCCCGGAACACGGCTGACGACCCGGACCGGGTCGCGCCCAGGCCGAACACGGACGTGGAGCACGATCCGGCCCGCGTGCTCCTGCCCCCGGTCTCCTGGAACGTGATCCGACTGGCCTGACCGCGGCGGGCTAGCTCGAGGCGGGGGCGGTGCTCTCCCGCACCACAAGCTCGGGCTCGACCAGCCGCCGCCGGTCGGGCTCGGTGCCCGCCATCCGGTCGAGCAGCAGGTGGAAGGCGTGCCTGCCGACCTCGCCGAAGTCCTGCCGTACGGTCGTCAGCGGCGGCCAGAAGTAGGCCGACTCGGGGATGTCGTCGAACCCGGCCACGCTCACGTCCTCGGGCACGCGCCGCCCGGCCTCGCGCAGGGCGCGCAGCACGCCGAGCGCCATCTGGTCGTTGGCCACGAACACGGCGGTGACCTGGGATTCCTGGGCCAGCCGCTGCCCGAGCTGGTAGCCGGAGCGCGAGCTCCAGTCGCCACGCAGCACCTCGGGCACCGGCCGGTCCGCGGACTCCAGCACGTCGCGCCACCCCTCGATGCGGCCGTTGGCGTCGAGCCAGTCGGCCGGCCCCGCCACGTGCCACACGGTCCGGTGGCCGAGGTTGAGCAGGTGTCTGGTCGCCCGTACGGCCCCGGCCCGCTGGTCGACCTTGGCCACGGGCACGGGGATGTCGTCACCGGCATCGACCGCGACCACGGGCATCTCCGGCGGCAGATGCCGCAGCCCGTCGGCGGCCGACTCATGCGGCGCCACGATGATCACGCCGTCGACGGCCTGGGCGCGCAGCCGTTCCACGCCCTCCTCCATCGACCTGCGGTTGAGCGAGGGCAGGCTGGCGATGCTCACATTGAACCCGGCGTTCCTGGCGGCCTGCTCGATGCAGTAGAGCGTGGAGGCGGGGCCGTACAGGGTGGTGTCGATGCTGACGACGCCCAGCACCCCGGACCGCCCGGTGACGAGCTGCCGCGCGGCCTGGTTGGGCCGGTAGTCGAGCTCGCGCACGGCGGCCAGCACCCGGGCCCTGGTCTCGGCCCTCACCCGGTCGGGCGCGTTGAGCACACGCGAGACGGTCATGGCGGAAACGCCGGCGAGTACGGCGACGTCCATGAGCACCGCGGGCCTGCCGTCCCTGGATCTCACCGAGGCTCACCCCCTCCCCGATAACGCTAACAGCCAAAGTCCCGGAACGCGCGAACCAATATCACTCCCCGAGGCGTTCCCGGAAAGCTCCAGGAAGAAAAGCAAGGCCTTCCATGAATAGGCGCTTCGCGCACGAGATTCCAGACAGCGCTCCCCAGGGGGCTCACGCCCCCCTCGACCCCCCGGAAACCCTCGCTCGCTCCGCTCGCCATCACCCGCCCGTTGCGCGATTGCCCGGTGGGCCTGCTGGAGCCCGCCCCCTCGCGCTCCCCGCGCGCAGACCGATCCCGGCAGCTGCGGGCTGCCGGGATCGACGGCGGCAGGTCAGGGCCGCACGGAACCCAGGCTGACCGGCAAGGACAGCGGGCCGATCGTGAAGAACGACGGGGAGTAGGGGATGTCCCCCGGGTCGATCGCCAATCTGAGCTCAGGCAGCCGCCGATACAGCGACTCGAGCGCCAGCCGGCTCTCCAGCCGGGCCAGCGGCGCGCCGATGCAGTACCGCGGGCCGTGGCCGAACCCGAGGTGCCCGGTCTGCTTCCTGGTGATGTCGAACTGGTCCGCGGTGTCGCCGTACTCCTCCGGGTCGATGCCGGTCGACTGGTAGACCACGCCGACCGCGTTGCCCTTGGGGATGTGCACCCCCGCGATGGTCACGTCCTCCGCGGTGAACCGGAAGCTGGTCATCATCACCGAGTGGCGGTAACGCAGGGTCTCCTCGACCACGTCGTCCCACCGGTCCTCGGCCTTGGCCAGCTCGAGCTGGTCCGGGTTCTGAGCCAGCGCCACGATGGCGTGCCCGAGGAGATGGACGGTGGTCTCGTGGCCGGCGACCAGCATCAACCACAGCACGCCGACCAGTTCGTCGGTGGTGAGCTTGTCGCCCTCGTCACGAGCCTGAACGAGGCCGGAGGTGAGGTCGTCGCCCGGCTCCCGCTGCTTGCGTTCCGCCAGTGCGTACAGGTAGGCCTGAAGATTGTTCTGCGTCTCGAACGCAACCTCCGGCGGAGTGGTGTGCGCCAGCAGCGTGGAGGTCCAGTTGCGCAGCCGGAGCCGGTCCTCGGCGGGCACGCCGAACAGCTCGCAGATCACCCACATCGGCACCGCCTCGGTGAAGGCGGGAACCAGGTCGACGCCGTCACCTGCGGCCACCACCTCATCCAGCAAGCCATCGATCATCTGCTGGATCCGCGGCTCCAGAGCGCGTACGCGGGCCGGCGTGAACGCCTTGCCGACCAGGCCGCGCAGCCGCCTGTGGTCGCCGCCGTCCTTGGTGGCCAGGTGACCGCCCTGAACGATGGCACGCAGCGGCCAGTCTTCGGGGATCGACCCGTCGTACAGGGCGGGCCAGTGCTTGGGATCCCTGAGGAAGGTCGTGTTGTCCCCGGCGAGGATCTCCCGTACGGCGTTGTGGGTCAGGGCCAGGTACGCGGGCACACCACCGGGAAACTCGACCTGGACCACGGGCGCGATCTCCCGAAGCCGGATGCAGGTGTCGAGGGGGTATTCGTCCACAGCGGGGAAGGAAGGAAGGGTTGCTGTCATTTGATGCCCTTAGTGTGGAGGAGGACCGCTAAGCGACGAGCGCCCCAATCAAATATCTGTTGTGATCTCCAAAACAACACGCGCAAGTGATCAGTAACGTAATGGTTACATAGCGCTCACGCGCTGTGTTACCGCAATCAACCTGGCGACGTGCTCAGCGTGCGGCTGCTCGTGGTGAGCGGGTCAACATGGCGATATCGGAGCCGAACGTGACCAGCATCTGGCCCCGCGGCGTCGTCGTGAGGTTGTCGACGTAGCAGGGGAAGCGCAGGACGGGTCCGAACCGCTCTCCGGTGCGCAAGTCCCACGCCTGCACGGTGTCCGGTCCGCCGGATACGGCAACCGGCCGGCCGTCGAGTTCCGTGCAGGCCACCAATCGGACCGCTTCTCCGCCATGCCCGACCATCGGGGTGCCCAGCCGGCGCTGGGCGGCCAGATCCCATCTGCGTACCGTGCCGTCATCGCTGCCGGTCACCGCGATGGGACGGCCGTCCACCTCGGCGCATGCCACCGCGTGGACGGTATCGGTGTGGCCGGTCATCGGCGTACCGATGGGCTCTCCGGTGGCCAGATCCCAGACCTGTACGGCGTCCTCGCGCTCGCCGAGGTCGTTGTCGCGGGTCCAGGCGCTGGTCACCACGACGGCGCGCCCGTTCAGCACGGTGCATGCCACTCCGTGTACCCAACCGCTGCCGGGGGCGGGCGCGTCGAACGGCTCGCAGCTGCGCAGGTCCCAAACCCGAAGGTCGCCGTTGCAGAGCGAGATCGCGATCGGGCGGCCGTCCACCCAGGTGCACTCCACTTGGTCCATGGAGAACCGCCCAGGCTGGGTGGTGTGCACCATCGGGCTGCCGACCAACTCGCCCGCGCCCAGATCCCAAAGGCACACCGACCGGTCTATGCCCGCGACCGCAAGGTCGCGGCCGTCCAGATGCAGGTAGGTGAGGGCGGCCACGTCCTCTTCACGGCTGTCACCGGTGGGGAGCCAGATCATCGGCCCGCCGATCGGTTTCCCGGTGGCCAGGTCCCACAGCCGGGCGTACTCCTCCCAAAGGTCGCCGTCCTCCTCGGCATGGTCGGAGCCGCCGGACATCACGACGGCGCGACCGCCGATCTCGGCCGGGGCCACGGCGTGCACGTCCATGGTGTGTCCGACGACCGGCTGTCCGGCCGGCTCGTGGGCGCCCACGACCCAGGCCCGTACCCATCCCTCGTAGCCGCATGTCACCACCACCGGACGCCCGTCGACGACAGCGCAGGCAAGCGCGCGCACATAATCGAAGCCCGACGACGGCCGGCCTACCGGCTGTGCGAGCAGTTCCCCTGCCGCCAGGTCCCACACCCGGACGGTGCCGTTCCAGTCGCCGACCAGGGCCACGCGGCGCCCGTCCAGATCGGCGCACGCGATGTCCCGGGCCCCACCGGTGTGCCCGCCCAGCGGCGCCCCGATCAAGGCATGTCCGGCCAGGTCCCAGAGCAGCACCTCCCCACCCGCGCAAGCGGCGACCGCCACCGGCTGGCCGTCCAGGTCCGTGCACGCCACCGTGGTCATGGTGCGCTCGCGGGGGTAACCGGGCAGGATCAGCTCACCGATGCGTTCACTGGTGGCCAGGTCCCAAACCAGGCCCTGTTCCCCCGCCGTCACCAGCACGATCCGTCCGTCCAGCGTGGTGCACGCCATCGCCTCCATATCGCCTCCGGTGTGCCCGGCCATCGGCCGCCCGATCCGCTCCCCGGTGGCCACGTCCCACACCTGCGCGCCCCTCCGGCTGCCGGTGACCACGACCAGGCGACCGTCGAGACAAGCCGGCACCAGTAGCAAGCACGAGTGGAAGCCACGCGTCGACATCGCCTGGACGGGTTCGCGAGTGACCAGGTCCCAGACCCACACATCGCCGTGAGCGTCCAAACTGGCGATCACGGGGCGGCCGTCCAGTTCGGCGCACGCCACGGCCTTCACGACGGCCTCGTGCCCGGCGAACGAGTCACCGACGGCCGAGCCCGTCGTCAGATCCCACACGCGCACCAGCGCGTCGTCGCCACCGGTCACCGCTACCGGCCGCCCGTCCAGCAGCGTGCAGGCCACCGCTCCGGCGCCATCCTCATGCGCCGGGATCGCCAGGAGCCGGCGCTGGCCGGCCCCGTTGCCGGTCGCCCACCTCGGCGTCCACTCTGGCCACGCCGCCCCCGCGACGGACACCTCGGCAAAACACCTCGCCAGCTCCCCGTCGCCGAGCCGAGCCGCATCCAGGCTCAATATCTGCCGCCGCACCTCCGGGGCTTCGTCGCGATGCCACGTCAACGACAGCCGGTAGACGGCCGCCGCCAGCCGCGCCCGCGGGCTCTGCGCCCGGCCCAGCAGCGGAATCACCTCCGCCGGGTCGGCCATGACCAGGTACGCACAGTCGCTCAGCGCCAGATCGGCGTCTTCCCTGTACCCATCCATCTCGATGATCTTGATAGCAGACCCGAGCACCCTGAGTACATCCGATTACCGATCAGGCGCCGCCGCGCCGGCTCCCCAGGAACGACCCCACCCCATCGCCACGAACGCCTCTGGGCCCTACGTCCGTCCAGCTGAGTACGAATGCTCATGCGCCGTTCTGGCGGCCTTCATACGCTTCAATCATGTTTCTCAAGCTGGCCGCCACCGGCCTGTGGCTCGGGTGGGCAGCCGCCGCCGCAGCCGTCGCCGGCCTCTGGTTCTGGTGGACGGCCCCTTGGGACGACGGCAACGACAGGTGGAAACTGGTGGCCGCCCAGCCGTCGGTCACCTACGGACAGGTCATCGCCACCGGAGAGCACGAGGCCTGGGCCTTCGGCTGGGACATCCTCGGCATCGGCGCCTGGCTGCCGATGGCCGACGGCCCGCATCGCCCCACGGTCTTCCACTGGGACGGCGACCGCTGGACGAAAAGCGACTTCCCGGTAAAACGCGGCAGCATCGGCGCGGTCGCCGCGTCCGCCCCCTCCAACGTGTGGGCCCTGGCCGGCGACGAGGGCGGCACCGCCGTCCTGCGCTGGGACGGACACGCCTGGACGATCGTCCGGAAGCTGCCCGTTACGGCCGAGAGTCTCGCCGTCACCGCTGACAACGACGTGTGGGTCTTCGGCGACCACATGACCTGGCACTACAACGGCGCCACCTGGTCGGAACAGAGCGTCTCCTTCCGCGCCTTCCGCGTCAGCGCCCGCTCTGCCTCCGACATCTGGGCCCTCGACGGCGACGCCCCCTGGGTGCACCATTTCGACGGCAAGGCCTGGACCCGAGTCGACCTGACCCCGGCACTACCGACGGCACCGCCCCCGTCCGACGATTCCCCACCCGACCCGGCCGGCCCTCGGCTGACCGCCATCACCGCCGACCCGTCCGGCATCTGGATCACGGGGGAGATCGGGGCGTCGTCGTTCCTGCTCTCCCAGACCGGTTCCGGCTGGCGCAGCGAGGACACCTCCGCGAAGGCCGGACGCATGGTCCGCAACCTCCCACCCGTCCCCGACGCCAGGGGCGGCCACTGGTTTCTCGGCTCCACCGACATCAACGGTTACGACTCCGCCCTCGCCCACCGCGACTCCTCCGGCCACTGGACCAGGGTCCCGTCCGGCGGCGAACTGACCTCGCTGTCGGCCGTCCCCGGCGGCCCGCTCCTGGCCACCGGAGTGATCGGCAGAGCTTCAGGCGTCTTCCGCAACCTTCCCTGAAGAGGACCCTGCAGCACCTTGCGTCCTTCCCGAGGCCGAGGCTTCGGAGGAGGCCCGCCTTGCAGGCAAGGCCGAGAGCTTCGTTCGTGAGGCCGGATCTGAGGGCGGTACGGCCACTGAGATCTACCGGGCTCTCAACATCAAGGCGGCCGACCTTCGGTAGATCGTGGCCCAGGGGTCCCGGGCTCCGAGACGATGCGGGTACGGCGTACCACGACGCCTCGGCCGATCGTCTCCTTGGTCAGGCTGGCCCAGGGAGCGTCGAAGTCGGTGCGATCGAAGGGCAAGCCCTCCCGCCACGCACGATAGCCAGGGCTTGAGTAGCCGTGGCCGTCCCGCATCTCCAGGTGCACCGCTGAGCGCGTACAGCGCCGGAGCAACTCATCCAACGTCACTTGCTGGCGTCGGCCAGCATAGCGAGCCGACTGGGTTTCCGTATTGCCCGAGTTGCGGGGATACGGAAACCCATAGCCGGAAGCCGGCGGATCTCCAACGTGGGTGGTATGAAGCCGACCGAGATCAGGCCGGTCCGGTAGTCTCGGCTGGTAGCGAAGAGCTTGGTCACGCGATGTCGGGCACCGGCAAGTCCACGGCGTTAGGGGGTGGTCTTCGAACCCGGGCCACCCGGACTCCATTTCCTGGCTGATGAACGCCCGCCGCGATGTGATCATTGAAGCTCACCCAGAGGGCGCCCGGGCCTGGACCAAGCATCAGCCCGACTCAGCCGAAGCGGCCTGATCAGCACTTCAGCTCACAACCGGGCAGGTCCAACTCGATCACACTGTCCGGCCCTGCAGGCTCTACCCGCCAGGCTCGGCGCCGGTCATCTGGGTTGTGCCGAGCCGGGCCAGCAGCGGGAGGGTGGTGAGTTGGACAAGGGCGGCGACGCCGAGGATACCGGTGGTGACCTCCTCCCGCCAGCCGGGGAGGTGCTCGGAGAAGCCAGACTGCTCGTCCATGTACATCAGCAGGTTGCCCCAAGCCACGAGCAACAACGTCAACAGGTAGACACCCGTGAAGACGCCGACGATCAGCAGTGAACGCGGGCGAAGGCCGCGCCTGCGCAGGAGGATCCCGTGCAGAGCCAGAGCGGCGGCGGGCACGACGGCGAAGGCGCATACCTCGAACATGAGTTCCAGCGCGTAGTCGGCCTCCCAGAAGGACCCGGCAGGGGCTGTGGCGCGGGCGATCCGGTCGGACACGAGGTTGGCCGCGGCGAAGGCCAAAAGGAACGCCAACGGGAGCAGGAGGAGCCACGCGCTCCAGGGGGGAAGAAGGACAGCGTCGCGGAGCACGACGCCGTACACCGCTAGAAGCTGGGCGATCGCGGCGGTGGCGAGGATCCAGCCGAGCAGCGGCAGGTACCACGGCGGCGACAGCGGGCCCATGTCGAAGGGCATCGTGGCGTATCCGCCCGCCGGGTCGGGAAACTGCTCGTCGTAGCCGGTGACCGGGTTCAGGACGTAGATGACCGGCATCGCGGCTGCGTAGGCGACGTTCAGCAAGCCCGTCCCGAACGCGAGGCCCGCGGGTCGGCGGCTCAATCCGAACTCGACGAGGCCGAACAGGAGGGTGGCGACGATGAAGAAGGCCCCGAGCAGGGCGATGCGTCCTTGGGCGAAGGGGATGAAGGCGTCGATCGCCTGGGGCGCCACGTGCTCGTTGGCCTCGACGGGGGCGGTGGGAAGGCGCCCGTTCACATCGCGGACGGCGAAGAAGTTGACGACGATCACGACGAGCCCGCACGGCAGTGGAAACCATGTCAGTTTGCCCATAACGGTTCGATGATCGCATGTGGTGATCGGTTCAAGCCGAGCGCCGGCGCTCCGCGCATCGGGCGATGCCTACGTCCGGGCGGAGCCGCTCGTGGCCGACCGTGTCCATCTGGGCTAAAGCACCCTCCACACGTTGGGTTCCGGAGACTCTCGGTCAGGCGCAGGTTGCCAAGAGCTCTGCGAGGCGTTCAGCCGGGGTGTCCCAGTCGAGCGTCTTGCGAGGTCGGGAGTTCAGTCCGTCGGCGACGGCGTCGAGGTCCTGGCGGGTACGGACGGACAGGTCCGTGCTCTTGGGGAAGTACTGGCGCAGCAGCCCGTTGGCGTTCTCGTTCGAGCCGCGCTGCCAGGAGCTGGCCGGGTCGCAGAAGTAGACGGGCACGTCGGTGGCGATGGTGAACTCGTGGTGGCGGCCCATCTTGCTGCCCTGGTCCCAGGTCAAGGATCGCTTGAGATGGGCGGGCAGCGTGGCCATGGCCGCCACCAAGGCGTCGCGCATGCGCTCGGCGCTGCGGTCGAGGGGCAGGTGGACGAGCATCACGTAGCGGGTGCTGCGCGGACTTGCACACCTGCCGGCCTGAAGGGTGGTCGGGGGCCGTCAAGAGAGGCCGCCGAATCGTGGGGCATCACGGTCAGCACAGGTGCTGACAGCAACCATGATCGATCGGGAACAACAAGAAGCCCCAGACTCCCGGCATGTGCCGCGAGCTGGGGCTTTAACTCCTGTTTGACCAGGTCAGACCTGATTTGCTATGGAGCCTGGTGGACGATACTGGGATTGAACCAGTGACCTCTTCCGTGTCAGGGAAGCGCTCTCCCGCTGAGCTAATCGTCCTTGGAGGTGGAGACGGGATTTGAACCCGTGTGGACGGCTTTGCAGGCCGCTGCCTCGCCTCTCGGCCACTCCACCGAGTCGAACCTCTCCGAGCGGAAGACGGGATTCGAACCCGCGACCCTCACCTTGGCAAGGTGATGCTCTACCACTGAGCCACTTCCGCGTTGCCTCGATAACTCTAGCGCGTTTGCCGACCAGATGCTCACCGTGGGCCGCGTTCAGCGGTCCACGGCAGGTTGCGGAGTGCCCTACTTGCGGAGCTGGCGGGCCACGCTGCGCTCCGTGGCGGGCAGGCTGAGGAAGATCTCCAGGATGCGGGTGAGGCGGTGGACCTCGATGCGGTGGAAGGCCGGGCCCTCCGAGCGGGCCAGGATGAGGGAGAGGGCCAGGGGCGGCAGGGGGGCGTGGATGAGGTGGAGACCCTCCTCGAGGGTGACGGCCGTCGGGCGGGACGGTGTCTCCTGCGGGACCACCAGGTCTTTGGGGGCGCGCCAGCTCGCGTAGACCACGCGTTCGCCGGACGTCGTGGCGGCCCAGTCGGCGCTGAAGAGGACGGGGAGCGAGTCGACGAGCGTGGTGAGAGCCCGGTCGCCCGCCGTGGTGATGTATTTGAGGATCTCCAGCTCAGGGTACGTGCCCGGCGCTTCCCTGGTGGTCCAGACCCCCTCGACCGCCACGCCGTCGACGGTCTCCAAACTCTTGATCAGCGACTGCCTGGGCATGCTCTCCGGGAAGAAGATCGTGATGTCGTCGACGGCCGTGCCCGCGCCCCGGTCGAGCACGGTCACCTGCGTGATATCGGCTCCCGCCGCGCCCAGAACCTTGGTCACCTGTGCCAGGGAACCCGGTCTGTCGGGCAGCGCCAAGCGCACGCGAAGAAGCATCCGTCCCCCCAACGACGATCCGGACAACAGCGTCTCTGATCAGCTTAACGATCCTCTGCCAGGCGCGGTGGCTGGGATTGTTCCCCACCGGGGGTGGGATGGGGTGCGTGGGCATGTCGGCAGGGCGACGCCGCTCCAGTGCCGGCTGTACGGAGGTGCCCGTCAGCGGTCCCAAGCAGCTGCAGCTTCGAATGCCCCAACAGGTTCAGCCCTCAGCGTGCCAGTCCGGGTCGGATTCATCCCAGAATGGCGGGGCGAATGTGCCGTCGCGACACGTCACGACCCTCCCGTCTCGGAGGCTGAGCAGCTCCGGCTCATCATCCTCGTACCACCGCTGGTAGCCGAAAAAGGACTGGTTCTTGTGGAGCCTGGCGGCCAGCCAGTCGATCAGCTCGGCCACCTCGGCGTGCCCGTCGGGGTGGATCTCCCATCGGCAGGTCAGCGCCCAGCGTTCGTCGCCGTGGTCAGCCCCGCGAACCAGGATGGAGAAGCCGGCGCCGGTGATCTTCGAAGCCGCGTACGGCGACCCGTCGCCCCACGCCGGTTCCGGGAACTCCTTGATCACCCAGTCGCCGTGCTCATCCTGCACCGGCTCCTGCTCGTCGCGCAGCAGGTCGAGCACCTCATTGACGACGATCGTCTCCTCGGTGATGTGCTCGGGCCGCGGACCGAGGCCCAGGTGCCAGCGCAACTCGGCAAGTTCGGTCTCGGACAGGTCGCCACGCAGGTCCATCGCGACCATGAGTTCGTGAATGTCGGCCACGGCGGCACCCTATCGACACGAGCCGACACCGGGCGGCCGTGCCTGTCGGGCCGGCACGGCTGATCCCTCAGGCCGAGAGGTGCGCGAGCGGTGGTTCGTGGCCCCGCTCGTGGATGTCCGTTTGGGGTAGTGGCGGAAGATCAGCGCTCGTGAGCCGTGGTCGATCGCTGAGCGGGTCGCCGGTCAAGCGGAGACTTCTCGGTGATCCGTTCGCGAGGTAGCTGGTAGAGCGCCTGCAGGGCGCGGAGGAAGCCGTGGCGGTCGGCCTCGGGGAGGCGTGTGAGCAGGTGCTCCTCGTTGGCCTGGATCTCGGCCCGCACCGATCTGCGCACCTCGCGGCCCTTGGCGGTGATCGTGAGGATCCGCGCGCGGCGGTCGTGAGGGTCCGGTTCGCGGGTGATGGCAGAGGCCGACCTCGTCGCACTCGACGCGCTGGCCGTCCGCGTCAGCGTCGAGTTGGCGGATCGAGTGCGGCCGGCGGACCTGTCCCGTCCGACGCCGTGTGTCGGATGGACCGTGTACGGGCTGCTCGCGCACATGGCCACGCAGCACTACGGTTTCGCTGCGGCGTCCAGGGGAGACGGCGATCTCGCCCGGTGGAAGCTGCGTTCTCTCGGCGACGACCCCGTGGCGGGCTACCGGGCCTCGGCCGAACACGTCATGGCGGCCTTCGCCGCCGACGGCGTGCTGGAGCGCATGTTCCCGCTGCCCGAGTTCACAAGCGGCAGTGCCTTCCCCGGGGCGCAGGCGATCAGCTTTCACTTCATCGACTACGTGGTGCACTCCTGGGATCTCGCCAAGGCACTGGGTGCCGAGGTCAAGTTCCCGCCGGACCTGCTGGACGTGGCCCTCGCTGTGGCGAAGGCCGTACCCGACGGTAAGGCGCGTTTCGCACCCGGGGCGGCTTTCGCGCCGGCGCTCTCGTGGCCAGGCGGGGCGCGTCTGGATGAGATCGTCGCCATCCTGGGCCGTTCGCCGACCTGGCCCGAATCCGACTAAGTGCTTCAATGGGCCTGTCCGCGAATACCCGTTACGGACTGACCTGCGCTACAACTGAGCGAGTGAAGATTGGGCCGATTGAGGTATGGCCGCCGGTGGTGCTCGCGCCGATGGCGGGCATCACGAACGCGCCGTTCCGCGTGTTGTGCAGGGAGCAGGGCGCGGGGCTGTTCGTGTGCGAGATGATCACGACGCGCGGGCTGGTCGAGCGCAATCCCAAGACGCTGCGGATGATCAGGTTCGCGGAGTCGGAGCGGCCCAGGAGCATCCAGCTGTACGGGGTGGACCCAGGCATCGTGGGGCGGGCGGTCAGGATGATCGCCGAGGAGGACCTGGCCGATCACATCGATCTCAACTTCGGCTGCCCCGTGCCCAAGGTGACCAGGCGCGGCGGCGGGTCCGCGCTGCCGTACAAGAGGAATCTGCTGCGGCGGATCCTGCGGGAGGCGGTCGCCAACGCGGGGTCGTTGCCCGTGACGATGAAGATGCGCAAGGGGATCGACGACGATCATCTGACGTATCTCGACGCCGGGCGGATCGCGGCCGAGGAGGGGGTCGCGGCGGTCGCGCTGCACGCGCGCACCGCCAAGCAGCATTACGGGGGTGTGGCCGACTGGGCGGCCGTCGCCCGGCTGAAGGAGGCCGTGCCGGACATCCCCGTGCTGGGGAACGGCGACATCTGGTGCGCCGACGACGCCCTGCGGATGGTGGCGCGTACGGGGTGCGACGGCGTGGTCGTCGGGCGGGGGTGCCTGGGGCGGCCGTGGTTGTTCAAGGACCTGGAGAACGCGTTCAACGGCAGCCCCGAGCGGGCCCGGCCGACGCTCGGCGAGGTCGCCGAGGTGATGGCCAGGCACGCCGAAGGGCTGACCGAGTGCTTCGACATCGAGCGGTACGCCGTCGCCGACTTCCGCAAGCATGTCGGGTGGTATCTGAAGGGGTTCACGGTCGGGAGCGAACTGCGGCGGGAGCTGGCCACGGCCGAGTCGCTCGACGGGCTGCGCGAAGGGCTGGCGAAGCTGGAGCACGATCAGCCGTGGCCGCCGAACACCGACACGCCACGAGGGAAGTCGGGGGAGCGGTCCAAGGTGCTTCTGCCGGACGGGTGGCTGGACGATCCCTGGGACTGCCCGATCCCAGACAGTGATGCCGAGTCCGACATCTCGGGTGGCTGAGCGCCCCCGAGGGTAGCTGAGCGTTCCGAGGGGTGAGCGGCTGTCAGTGGGGGCCGGTGGCTTCGGTGCCGCAGGGGCCGCCGCCCACGGCCGGCTCCAGCCGGACGGGCTCGCCCGACATCGTGAGCGTCGGGTAGTACTCGGCGATCCGCTCGGCCGAGCGCCCGACGTAGTGGCAGATGAAGCTGCGCCGGAAGCGGTCGGCCGTGCTGTTCGGCTCCGAGCCGTGCACCAGGCTGCCGTTGAAGAAGAGCACGTCGCCGGGGTTCATGTCGACGGGCACCCGCTCCAGGCCGGGCGGCGGCGGGACGTACTCGCGGGTGAACGAGATGTCCTGGTCGGCCTCCTCCGGGCAGAACAGGTCCATCAGGTGCGTGCCCGGCACGACCTCGAGACCGCCGTTCGCCCGGTCCACCCGGTCGAGCGCCACCCACGCGGCCACGCACGTGCCCGGTTCGACCCGGAGGTAGAAGTTGTCCTGGTGCAGCGCCTGGCCCCTGGCGCCCGGCGGCTTGAAGTAGAACATGCTCTGGGCTGCTATCGGCTCCTCGCCCAGGATGTCGCGGAGTATCGCGGCGATGCGCGTGTCGAGCAGGTAGCGCAGGGCCAGGTCGTTCACCTGATGCGGGTGCATGATCCGCGGGTAGTCGCGGAGGATGTCGTACGGCTGCCCGGGTTCCTGCGGCTTAGGGGAGAAATGGCCAGGGATCGGCCCCTGGGCGTGCAGCGCCATGAACTCGTCGCGCAGCTCGGCAACCTCTTCAGGAGCGAGCAGACCGGGCACCAGCATGTACCCCTGATCGTGGAAGTCGTTGAGCCTCATGTGTCTCACGCTAAGGAGCGGGATCGTGGAACGGTATGCCTGTGACCGCTGAGGACCTGTCTGTTCCTGCTGCCGAGCTGACGATCGTGGGCCACTACGACAAGGCCCCCGGCTACGCCACGCGCCGCCCCACCGGGTCGCCGAGCTGGCTGCTGCTGTGGACCGAGGCGGGAGCGGGGCTCGTGGAGCAGGGCGGGGCGTCGTTCGCGGCCCGGGGCGGGGATCTGGTGGTGCTGGGGTCTGGGGTGTCCCAGTACTACAGGGTGCTGGCGGGGGAGGAACGGTGGCGCTTCTGGTGGGTGCACTTCCAGCCCCGGCCACCGTGGGCGGCCTGGCTGGCGCCCTATGCGCGTGGAGATGGGGGCCATCTGGTCGGGGGCGTGCCGGCGGGCGTGCACGGGCGGATCGGCCTGGCGTTCGAGCGGGCGCTCCAGGACGCGCGGTGGGTGCCCGACGCGCCCTTGCCCACCGGCGCGCCCGTTCCCACTGACGTGCGGGTGCCGGCGGTCGTCGTTGCGGGGGCGGCCAGGGAGCTGGTGCTGGGCGCCGTGGAAGAGGTGCTCGTGCTCGCCACCGCCTCCGCGCGGCCCGAAGCGGCGCGCCGGTCCGACGAGGGTGACGAGCGGGTGGGCCGGGCGCTCGCGCTCATCGCCGCCGAGCCCGGAGCGCCGCACTCGGTCGCCTCGCTCGCCCGCGCGGTCGCGCTCTCGCCGTCCCGCTTCGCCCACCTGTTCGCCGCCGAGACCGGGCGCACCCCGATGCAGGCCGTGCGTGCGGCGCGGGTACGGCACGCGGCCAGCCTGCTCGAGGTGACGGACCTGGACGTGGGGCAGGTGGCGGCGGCCTGCGGCTTCGTCAGCCCGTTCCACTTCAGCCGGGCGTTCAAGCGCGAGTACGGCCTGCCGCCCCGCGACTACCGCGCCCGCCTCCGCCCGCAATCCTGACCCGGGAAACGCGCGCCGATGGCTGCCCGCGCCCTGCCATCCTGCGTGCCGGTCGCCGGACGACGTGCCTCGGCGGCGCGCTCATGGGGCGGGTCAGCGGGTGACGGGGAGGGGGCCCTTGTCGGGAGTGAAGAGCTGGTCGTCCAGGTGGTCGACCGCGTAGTCGATGGCCCCCACCACCACGCACTCGTCGCCGAGCGTGGACGCGCGTACGTCCGGCATGCGCATGCACGTGCGCTCCAGCCGTTCCCGCAGCGGTCCGAGCAGCACGTCCGCCGAGCGCGAGAACCCGCCGCCCAGCACCACCATCTGCGGATCCAGGATGAGCACCATCGCGGCCGTGCCCACCGCGAGGTCGTCCACGTACCGCTGGACGGCGGCGATGGCCGCCGGATCCCCGTTCCGCGCGGCGGCGAGCGTGAACCCGGCCGCGTCCTCGGGCGCGGTGCCCGCGGGGACGGACGGGCAGGTGTTGAGGTGCTCAGGAGCGTCGAACCAGCGGGCCTCGGGCAGCATGGAGATCTCCCCGGCCGCCGCGCCGAACCCTCGGTGCACCTTCCCGCCGATGATCAGGCCGGCTCCCATGCGCCGGCCCACGTGCAGGAACACCACGTCCCGGGCGCCCTTGGCCACCCCGCGCCTGGTCTCGGCCATGGCGGCCAGGCGGCTGTCGTTCTCGATGAGCACCTGGCAGGGGAACATCTCCCGCATCTTGCCCGCGAGGTCGAGGTCGCGCCAGGCGGGCACGGCGGCCGAGTAGATGACGCGTCCCTCGACGTCGATCACGCCGACGGTGCCCACCGAGATCGTCCACACGTCGGAGACCGACGTACGGCTGAGCGCCAGGCATCCGGAGACGGCCCGCTCGATCGCCGCCAGCCGCTCCTCGATCGGGGCGTCGGGGAGCACCGGCTGCCGGGTCTCCGCGAGGATCTCGCCGTCCAGGTCGGACAGGGCGGCGCGGATGTTGTGACCCCCTATGTCCACCCCGACCAGGTAGCCGCTGTCGGCGCGGAAGCGGTAGCGGCGGGCCGGCCGGCCCATGGTGCCGGGGCTCGGCGGCACCTCCTCCACCCAGCCGAGCTCCATGAGCTCGTCGGTGACCTCCTTCATGGACGGCCTGGACAGGCCGGTCCGCTCGGCGAGCGCCGACAGGGTGAGCGGACCCGCCCTGCGCAGCTCCCGGATGGCCGTCAGCGAGTTGAGCTGCCGCAGCCGGGACAGGTCGCCGCCGCGAACGTCCGCCATCGCCGTCCTTAAGTAGGTCTCCTATGTAACCACAGATTATGCCAGCGATCGGCCGGTGTACGCCTCCTGCACACCTCCCGTTATAGCGGGAAAAGAGGGTCATTGACCCGTGCGAGCGCCGGTGCTACTAATGAAGGGCTCCTTTGAAAGTCGAGAGGAATCAGGATGTCCTTCGCTGACATCGGCGAGATCAGGTGTGGCCCTGGCGAGGCGCGGGTGTTCGAGCAGGGCTGGCAGTCGTGGAGCCCCACGGGCGCGTACCGCCTGACGGAGGCCCCGCCCAGGCCCGCCGACGAGACCATCCAGATCCTCGCCTACCGCCCCGAGACCCCCATCCCCGACGGGGTGTTCCAGGGCGAAGGGCTCCTGGCCGTCGAGCCGGGCGACGGGTCCGTCGAGCTCTGGTCGGCGCCGAGCCCCCTGCAGGTGCCGTCGATCAGGGCGCGCGAGGAGGGCGGCCGCCTGGTGGTCTCCGCCGACGGCCCGGTACGCCACCACCGCTCGGAAGGCGGCCTGGACCAGGCCCTGCGCGACTGGGCAGACACCATGGCGGACACAGCGGCGGGGCCCCGGAGGACGTTCCCCGCCGTCCCGCCCATATGGTGCACCTGGTACGGCTACTGGGACAAAGTCACCGACGCCGACGTCATCGAGAACCTCCAGCTCTCCGAGCGGCTCGGCCTGGGCGCCGACATGTTCCTCATCGACGACGGCTACGAGGCCGAGATCGGCGACTGGCTGGAGGGACGGCCCGAGTTCGGCTCGCTCGCCAGGGCCGTGGACGCCGTCACGGACGCCGGCCGGCGGGCCGGGATCTGGACCGCGCCGTTCCTCGTCGGCCACCGCAGCCGGATCTTCCGCGAGCACCCCGACTGGCTGGTCCGGGGCGCGTACGCGGGACGCATGTGGGACCAGGAACTGGCGGTGCTCGACGTCACCCACCCCGAGGTTGCCGAGCACCTGGTGAACGTCTTCCGGACGTTCAGCGCGATGGGGATCAGCCACTTCAAGCTCGACTTCGTCTACGCGGGAGCGCTCGCGGGCGGGCGGCACGAGGACCTCGACCCGATCGCCGCGTACCGGCGCGGCCTGGAGCTGATCCGCCGGGGCGCCGGCGCGGAGGCGACCCTGCACGGGTGCGGGGCGCCGATGTTGCCCAGCATCGGCCTGGTGGACATCATGCGGGTCAGCCCGGACATCGCGCCGACCGTGCAGCCCAAGTCCGGCGACATCAGCCAGCCGTCCCAGCTCGGGGCCCGCCTCACGGGGGCGGCCCGGGAGTTCCTGCACGCCCGGTGGTGGGTCAACGACCCGGACTGCATCATCCTGCGCCCCGAGGTGGAGGCGCGGGAGGAGTGGGCGGAGCACCTCGCCGGCACCGGCGGCCTGCGCGGATCGAGCGACCCGATCGCGGCCCTGGACGACTGGGGCCTGGAGACGACCAGGCGCCTCATGGTCCCGACGGCGACGGACCCGTCGTGACCAGCCACACCGCGGAGAGCGGCCTGGTGCGGGACGTCCAGGCGGCGAAGGGGCGGCGCAGGCGGGGGAGCGGCTGGCACGCGTACCTGTTCGTGGCGCCCAGCCTCTTCGGCGTGCTGGCCTTCCTGCTGCTCCCCATGGTCATCGTGCTCGTCCTCAGCCTCTTCGACTGGGAACTGCTCTCGGACCCGAAGTTCGTCGGCCTCGACAACTACCGCCGTCTGGCGGGCGACGGGCAGACGTGGCACTCGCTCGGCGTGACGATCGCGTACGTCCTGCTCTGCATCCCGCTGCAGACCGTCCTCGCCCTGAGCGTGGCCATGCTGCTCAACCAGCGCATCAAGGGCGTCAGGTTCTACCGGTCGCTCTTCGTCGTGCCGTGGATGGCCACCCCCATCGTCCTGGCCCTGATCTGGGGCTGGATCTTCGACCCGCGCGACGGCGCCATCAACAGCGCCCTCGCGCTGGTCGGGATCACCGGCCCGGACTGGTTGTCCGACCCCACGTGGGCGCTGCCCGCCGTCGCGCTGGTCAGCGTCTGGCAGTACACCGGCTACAACATGCTGTTCTTCCTGGCCGGGCTTCAGGGCATCCCGAAGGAGCTGCACGACGCGGCCGAGACCGACGGCGCCACCCCGGCGCAGCGGTTCTGGCGGGTGACGCTGCCGCTGCTCAACCCCACGATGTTCTTCGTCAGCGTGACCAACCTGATCGGCTCCTTCCAGGTGTTCGACACGGTGTACGCGATGACGGACGGCGGCCCCAGCCACACCACCGAAGTGATCAACTTCAGGATCTTCCAGACCGCGTTCAAGGAGTTCGACTTCGGCTACGCGGCCACGCTGTCGACCCTGCTCTTCCTGATCATCTTCCTGGCGACGATGGCGCAGGTCAGGTTCTTCGGCAAGCGCACCACCTACGACCTGAGCTGAGCGGAGACCATGGCCAAGCGAATCCTCCTGTACGCCGTGCTCGCGGCCGGTGCGTTCGTCTCCGTCTTCCCGTACCTGCTCGTCGTGCTGACCGCGGTCAAGACCCAGGCGCAGCTGAGCGAGACGGCCCCCTGGCTGCCC
Organism: Nonomuraea sp. B19D2; assembly: GCF_040137845.1. Classification (NCBI taxonomy): domain Bacteria; kingdom Bacillati; phylum Actinomycetota; class Actinomycetes; order Streptosporangiales; family Streptosporangiaceae; genus Nonomuraea; species Nonomuraea sp. B19D2. Next base: position 23,809 of record NZ_JBEFAK010000012.1, read on the forward strand.
GGGCTGCCGCCGACCGCGGACAACCTGGCGAAGATGCTGGCCGGGGACTTCCCGCGCTACCTGCTCAACACGGCCGTGATGACGGCGCTGCTGACGGCGGGCCAGCTGGTGTTCACCACGTTCGCCGCGTACGCGTTCGCGCGCCTGCGGTTCAAGGGCAGGGACGTGCTGTTCTGGCTGTTCGTGGCGACGATGATGGTGCCGAGCGCCGTCACGATGATCCCGCTGTTCCTGATCATGCGGGAGCTGGACCTCGTCAACACCTGGTACGGCCTGCTCGCCCCGTACGTGCTCGGCACCCCGTACGGGATCTTCCTGATGCGGCAGTTCTTCAAGACCCTGCCCTCCGGCCTGGAGGAGGCGGCGCGGATCGACGGGGCGGGGCCGCTGACGATCCTGCTCCGCGTCATGCTCCCGCTCTGCCGCCCGGCACTCGGCACGCTGGCGATCATCACGGTGATCTCCTCGTGGAACAGCTTCCTCTGGCCGCTGATCATCACCAGCAGCGACGACACCAAGGTCATCACGGTGGCCATCGCCACGCTCAAGCAGGGCATCGGCGTCGACTACAACCTCATGATGGCCGGCAGCCTGATCGCGCTGGTGCCGATGGTGGCGGTCTTCATCTTCTTCCAGAAGCACATCGTCAGATCGGTCGTCCTCACCGGTCTCAAGTAAGAAGAGGTCAGCGAATGTTGCACAACCCCCCGATTCGCTTGGCGCTGCTCGGCGCCGTCCTGCTCGCCCTCACCTCGTGCGGCTCAGGCTCGGGCGGCGGCGAGTCCGGCAAGGTCACGTTGACCTACCGGCTCTGGGACGACCAGCAGAAGGCCGGCTACGAGAAGGTCATGGCCGCCTTCGAGAAGGCCAACCCCGGCATCGACGTCAACATCGAGCTGCTGCCGTACGACCAGTACTGGACGAAGCTCACCGCGGACGTCGTCGCGGGCACGGCGCCGGACGTGTTCTGGATGAGCCCCACCCAGTTCCCCGAATACGTGACCAAGGGCGTGCTCAGCCCGGTCCAGGTCGACCGGTCGAAGTACCACCAGACCGTCGTCGGCTCCTTCACCTACCAGGACAAGCTGTACGGCGTCCCCAAGGACTGGGGAATCGTCGGCCTGCTCTACAACAAGGACCTGTTCAAGAAGGCCGGCGTGGAGATGCCCGACAAGCTCACCTGGGCGGCGGACGGCACCGGCACCCTGCTCGACACGGCACGCAAGCTCACCGTGGACGAGGCCGGCAAGCACCCGGGCGACGCCGGCTTCGACCCCGACAAGGTCAAGTCGTACGGCTTCGCCTCCTGGAACCACTACCAGACGCAGTGGATGAACTGGGTCAGCTCGAACGGCGGCAAGCTCGTCGACAAGCCCTTCGGCAAGTACGCCTTCAACGACCCGGCGTCGGTGCAGGCGCTGCAGTTCGGCGTGGACCTGGTGAACAAGCACCACGTCTCCCCGCCCGCCACCCAGACCAACCCGCCCACCGGCAAGGTCACCGACATGTTCAAGGCGGGCAAGGTCGCGATGTTCCCCGCCAACAACGCGCTGCTGCCGTTCGTGGCGCCCGAGGCCACCTTCGAGATCGGCGTCGCGCCCATGCCTGAGGGGCCGAAGGGCCGCTCGGTCAACCTGAACGGCCTGGCCGAGGCCGTCTACGCCAAGAGCAAGCACCCCAAGGAGGCCATGAAGCTGGCCGAATACCTCGGCACCCAGGAGCCGCAGAAGACGATGGCCGACGGCGGCTACGTCTTCCCCGCACTCAACGGCCTCAGCCAGGGCTACGTCGACTTCTGGAAGTCGAAGAAGGTCGACGTCTCGCCGTTCGCGACGGAGGCCGAGGGCTCGACCTTCTCGCTGCCGGTCACCACCGGCTTCACCGGCTTCGAGACGAAGCTCAACCAGATCTTCAACGAGATGTACCTCGGAAAACTCACTCCAGAAGCCGCCGCCAACCAGGCTGTCACCGAAGGCAACGCCACCGTCAATTGACCTGCACCTCGCCGTAAACGACGAGGATTCCCGTCCCGCCTGCGGCGGGAACCCTCGGCGCGAACGCCGCGAGTTATGGAACGGGGTGCTTGGCGCTTCACAGACCCGACCACCGTCTGGAGGTCTCCACGCCCTGAGACGACCGGCCCGGCCGCCTTGTGATGTCGTTCCGTACAGGCTTGGTTATCGCCCGTGTTCAATATAGCAAAGGACCCCCATGATCACCCGGCGTTCCCTCTTCGCCGGGGGCGCGAGCCTGGGCATTTCCGCCGCACTGGGTGCTGCTCCCGTGCGCGCGGCGGCCCGTCGCGCCCCGCTCTCCGACCCCTTCCAGCTCGGCGTCGCCTCCGGTGAGCCCACGCCTGATGGCGTGGTCCTGTGGACCCGGCTCGCCATGAACCCGATCGCGCTCGACGGCCTCGGCGGCATGCCGGACCGCACGGTGCCGGTCCAGTGGCAGCTCGCCAAAGATGAAAATTTCCGGCATGTCGTACGCGCCGGCGCCGAGGTCGCCCGCCCCGGCGCGGCCCACAGCGTCCACGTCGAGCTCGAAGGGCTCGCCCCCGGCGCCGAGTACTTCTACCGCTTCCGGGCCGAGGGCGAGATCAGCCCCGTCGGCCGCACCCTCACCGCCCCGGCCCCGGGCGCCCGCAGCCGGGCGCTGAACCTGTCGTTCACCTCCTGCGCCGACTACCAGGTGGGCTGGTTCACGCCCTACCGCAGGATGGCCGAGGACCAGCCCGACCTGATCGCCTTCCTCGGCGACTACATCTACGAGTACGGCGACTACAAGTACCCGGTCCGCGACCAGGCCGGCGGCGAGTGCCTCGACCTGGCCGGATACCGGCTGCGCCACGCCCAGCACAAGGCCGACCCCGAGTCGCAGCTGGCCCACGCCATCGCCCCCTGGGTCGTGGTGTGGGACGACCACGACATCGAGAACGGCTGGGCCGGCGACGTGCCCGAGCAGCCCGACCCGCCGTTCCTCGCGCGCCGGGCTGCGGCCTTCCAGGCGTACTACGAGAACATGCCGCTGCGCCGCGCCCAGAAGCCGGACGGCTCGGCGCTCAGGCTCTACCGCAGCATCCGCTGGGGCGCGGTCGCCAACCTGCACCTGCTCGACACCCGCCAGTACCGCGACCTGTACGCGTGCACCGGCAAGAGCGGCACCGTCGGCCCCGACTGCCTCGACCGGCTCGAGCCCAACAGGACGATCCTGGGCCGCGACCAGGAGGCGTGGCTCGACGGCGCGCTGAAGGGCTCGCGCGCCACCTGGGACCTGCTCGGACAGCAGGTCTTCCTCATGGAGATGGACTGGGCCAACGGTGAGGGCAAGGGCTACTCGAACGAGGGCTGGGACGGCTACGTCGCCTCCCGCAACCGCCTGACGGCCGCCATCGACACCTACCAGCGCAACGCCGTCGTGCTCACCGGAGACGTGCACTCCCACTGGGCCGGCGAGGTCAAGCGCGACTACCAGGACCCCGAGTCGAAGTCCGTCGCCGTGGAGCTGGTCACCACCTCGGTGACGAGCGCGGGCAACGGCCTGGACGAGTACCCCAACACGCAGGTCCTGCTCAACGAGAACCCGCACGTGAAGTTCTTCAACGGCCGCCGCGGCTACGTGCGCACCAAGATCACACAGCAGGAGATGAAGGTCGACTTCCGGTCGCTGTCGCGCGTCACCGAGCCCTACGCCCCTGCCTACACCTCCGGCTCCTTCGTCATCGAGCCGGGCGCCGCCAGACTCAACCCCGCCTGACAGGACCTCCCATGCGCATCCTCACGGCCGCCGCCGCGGCGGCCCTGCTCGCCATGCCGTTCGTGCCGTTAGCCGGCACCGCGGACGCCGCCGCCGGCCCGCCGATGGGCTGGAACAGCCGCTCGCTCGGCTGCTCGGTCTCGGAGTCGTCCGTACGCAAGGCCGCCGACGCCCTCGTGCCCCTCGTCCCGCTCGGCTACCGGTACGTCGTCATCGACGACTGCTGGCTGGCCGCGCAGCGCACGAACGGCGCGCTGGCCCCCGACGCCGCCCGTTTCCCCGGCGGCATGAAAGCCCTCGCCGACTACGTGCACGGCAAGGGCATGAAGCTGGGCCTCAGCCTGTCGGCCGGCGCCAAGGCCTGCTCGGGCGGCGGCCCCGGCTCGTACAAGAGCGAGGCCGCCGACGCCGAGCAGGTCAAGGGCTGGGGCGTCGACTACGTCAAGTACGACTGGTGCAACATCCCCACGGCCGACTTCCCCGGCCAGAACGTGCAGCAGATCGCCCAGACCCTCTACCCGCGCATGCGTCAGGCCCTCGGGGCGGACGTCGCGTTCGCCATGAACAACGAGGACGGCGGCACCGTGCCGTGGCTCTGGGGCAAGAGCGCGGGCGCCACCACCTGGCGCACGAACGTCTACAACCGCCCCATCCCCGACGCCTACCCCAACATGGTGGACATCTGGGAGACCAACCAGCTCAGGGCCGAGCACGCGGGCCCGGGCAGCTGGGCCGACCCCGACCTGATCCAGGCCGGGCGCGGCGGGATGACCGAGACCGAGTACCGCACCCAGTTCACGCTCTGGGCGATCGGCGCGTCCCCGCTGTTCCTGCAGGCCGACCCGGCCGCGGCGCCGCCCGCGATCGTCGCCAACCCCAAGGTCGTCGCGGTCGACCAGGACCCGCTGGGCGCGCACGGCACGTTCGTGAAGACCGACGGCTGGTACCACGTGCTGTCCAAGCCGCTGGCCAACGGCGACCGGGCCATCGCGCTGTTCAACGAGAGCGACCGCGCGGCCACCATCTCGACGACGCTCGGTGGGTCCCGCCACCGGGTCGAGGAGCTGTGGAGCGGCACGGTCAGCTCTTCCAGGGGCGGGCTCTCTGCCCAGGTTCCCGCGCACGCGGCCCTGCTCTACCGGGTCGCCGAGAGCCGGGAGCAGGCGCCGCCGCTGGTGACGTTCGAGGCCGACCCGCCGAAGTTCCTCGGCGACGACCGGCCCTCGGTGCTGGAGCCGGGCAAGACCGGCGAGATCCTGACCAGGGTCACCAACACGGGGGCCACCGCGCGCCTGCGCGACGTCGAGGTCGCGGCGCGCGTACCGGACGGGTGGCAGGCCGCCGCGCGCACGCCTGTCAGGGCCGGCAAGCTGGACGGCGGCGAGACGCTCACCGTGAAATGGGCCGTCACCCCGCCCGCCGGCGCCACGCCGGGGAACTACGAGCTCACCTTCACGCAGGGCACGCAGACCGCCATGGCCGTCGTGACCGTCGCCGCGGCGCCGGGTTCGGGCCGGACGTACCTCAGCGACGTGGCCTGGACCAGCGCCAAGAACTACTTCGGGCCGGTCGAGAAGGACACCAGCAACGGCGACAAGGCGGCCGGCGACGGCAAGCCGATCACCATCGAGGGCGCCACGTACGCCAAGGGCCTCGGCGCCCACGCGCCCGCCGAGATCGAGTTCTACACCGCCGGGCGCTGCACGGCCGTGGAGTTCCAGGCCGGGATCGACGACGAGGTCGGCCCGGCGGGCTCGGCCGGCTTCGAGGTCTGGGCCGACGGGGGCCGGGTCGCCCACTCGGGCGTGCTCACCGGCGCCATGCCCGCCCGCAAGGTCACCGCGTCCGTCGAGGGCGCCAGATATGTCCGGCTGGTCGCGACCAACGGAGGCGACAACGCGACCTCCGACCACGCCGACTTCGCCGACGCCGCCATCACCTGCAAGTAAGGAGTTCGCCGTTGTTGATCGTTCCCAAGCCCGTCAAGCACGAGTCCAGGCCAGGGGCGTTCGTCCTCGGCCGCGAGACCTCGCTGGCCGCCGACCCGGCGCTCGGCGAGGCGGCCGCCTGGCTGCGCGGTGAGCTCGCCCCCGTCACCGGAGGCCAGCTCCTGCCAGGGGGCTCGGGAACGATCACCTTGTCGCTCGGCGATCTGCCGCCGGAGGCGTACCGGCTGACCGTCGGTGCCACGGTGGAGATCGTCGCGGGCGGTCCCGCCGGGGCGTTCTACGGGGCGCAGACCTTCAGGCAGCTCATGCCGCCCGCCGCCTTCAGGAAGGCCCGGGGCGGGCCTTTCGAGGTGCCCGGCGCGTACATCGAGGACGCACCGAGATTCGGGTGGCGCGGCTGCCTCCTCGACGTCGCCCGGCACTTCATGCCCAAGCGGGACGTGCTCCGCTTCATCGACCTGCTCGCCCTGCACAAGCTGAACGTCCTGCACCTGCACCTCACCGACGACCAGGGCTGGCGGATCGAGATCCGCCGCTACCCGAGGCTGACCGAGGTCGGCGCGTGGCGCAAGGAGAGCCAGACCGGCTGGAACGGCGCCATGGACGGCCGCCCGCACGGCGGCTACTACACGCAGGACGACATCAGGGAGATCGTCGCGTACGCCGCCGCCCGGCACGTCACGGTCCTCCCCGAGATCGACCTGCCGGGGCACACGCAGGCCGCCATCGCCGCGTATCCGGAGCTCGGCAACCTGGGCACGCCCCTGGAGGTGCGCACCGGCTGGGGCGTCGGCCAGAACGTGCTCAACGTCGAGGACGGCACGGTCAAGTTCTTCCAGAACGTGCTGGACGAGGTGCTCGAGCTGTTCCCCAGCCCGTACATCGTGCTCGGCGGGGACGAGTGCCGCAAGGATCAGTGGCAGGCCAGCTCCGCGGCGCAGCGGCGCATCGCCGAGCTGGGGCTGCGGGACGAGGAGGAGCTGCAGAGCTGGTTCATCCACCAGTTCGACGCCTACCTGACGGCGCGCGGGCGCCGGCTCGTCGGCTGGGACGAGATCCTGGAGGGCGGCCTGGCGCCCGGCGCGGTGGTCGCGTCGTGGCGCGGCGAGCTGGGCGCGGTGGCCGCCGCCAGGAGCGGCCACGACGTGATCAACTGCTCCAACACGAGCCTCTACCTGGACTATCGGCAGGGGCCGGGGGAGGCGGAGCCGGTGCCGTTCGGGCCGGTGCTCACGCTGGAGGACGTCTACGCCTTCGAGCCCGTGCCCGCCGAGCTGCGCGGCGAACCGGCCGCCGCCCACGTGCTGGGCGCGCAGTGCGGCCTGTGGACGGAGCTGATCGACTCCAGCCGGCACGCGGACTTCATGGCCTTCCCCCGGCTGGCGGCCTTCGCCGAGACGGTGTGGAGCTCTCCAGAACGGGACCTGGACGATTTCCGGGCGCGGCTGGCGGCGCACCTGCCCCGGCTGGACGCGATCGGCGTGGAGTACCGGCGGGCGGAGGGGCCGCTGCCCTGGCAGACCCGGCCGGGCGTGCCGGGGCGGCCGGAGGACCCGGAAGGCTGGCAGGCCAAGCTCGACGCCTGGACCAGCAACCTGAGGTCCCGCTAGACCTCCACGTGACCGCCGCTGCGCCAGTAGACGTTGGCCTCCCTGGAGAGCAGCCCCTCGTCCACCAGATAGCGGCGCAGCGCCGCGTAGTCGTCGTGGAAGGCCCGCAGGGCCACGTTCACGTCCTTCTCCGGGTAGCGCACGCCGGGCTCGAACACCATGGCGATGTAGCGCAGCACCACCAGCCGCTTGTCGCGCCGCATCCCCATGGTCGTCAGCCGCCCGTTCACCAGGAACGTGCGCAGCACCCGCTCCTCTTCGCTCAGCTGCTCGGCCGGCTCGGCCCGGGCCCGCAGCAGCTCACGGAAGCGCTCGGGCGTGGCCCGCCACTTGCCGCTCTCGTCGCACGCCGCCAGACCGCCGGCGGCCAGCTTCTCCAGCGCCTTGGGCGGCAGGCCGTCGGTGTCGCCGAGCACCAGGGAGGCGAAGGTCCGTAACGTGTCTTCCTGGTAGAGCAGCCCGAGGACGCGTCTGATGTCTTCGTCGTTCACGCCTGGGTGCACCTTCCGCAACCTGTGGCACGTCGCTGAACGCGGCGAACCATACCATTTTGTCCCATGATCTCAGCGCTGTTACTCGCCGTCGCCGTCGCCATCCCCAACAACTTCCTGTTGTACGAGAAGGCCGCCACGCCCTGATCGTCTACCGGAAATGCGGGCCAGTGCTCCCGCCTTCAGGCGGGATGGTGAAGGCCCGTGCTTGAGTGCCCTCTGGGGCGCGAGCGTGCAGTGACCGAAACTCCTTGTGACTTCGCGGCCACGTACGGTATGGTTCTTGCGGTCGAACAGGCAAGCGATAACCAAGCTGGCTGAGAGATCACTTCCTTGATTCATTGGTATAACGATGCCGCCGGACGGGCGGTGATAGGACGTGGAGACTCGCCGTTGGGCGGGTCGGTGAAGCGTCAAGCGTCCCGTTCCATAGATCGTGCCGTGTAGGCGGCATGATCTGCTGCGTGAGCAGCACGGGAATCTCTGCCGTTCACGGCGGAGAGCACGTCAAACGGTGGCCGGCGAGTGGGGCAAGCCCGCCGCGAGCGACTTCAAGCAGCAGACGAAGGACACCAACCGCATGCTCGCCAAGATCTGCACCATCGCCGAATGCTGATTGCGGGAAATGTCTCGATCTCGGGACACGATCATGACACGACCCCGACGTATTCCGGACGACACTGAATCGACAGGCCTGTGCCGGGACGCCCTTGCCAGTCCGTTCCGGCACACGGCTTGTCGTTTTCTGGGGCTGCATTGGGCTTCGGGGGCAGCCCCAGCGTCCCCAGGACGGCGCCTCAGAGCCGGTTGAGCCCGATCACGTGGAGCACGGCGCGGCCCTCCTCGTCGGAGGCGGCCAGGTCGACCTGGGCGTCGATGCCCCAGTCGCCGTCGCCGGCCGGATCCTTGATCGTCTGCCGGAGCTTCCAGAGCCCGCTCTCCTCCTCGATCCGCAGCAGCGCGGGCCCGCGCGCGTCGGCGTCGGTGAAGATCTCCTCGTGGTCGGCGTAGTACGCGTCCAGCGCCGCGCCCCAGTCGACGTCGGGGGCGAGCTCCTCCAACTCCTCCTCCTTCTCCAGGGCACAGAGCTCGACCAGCCGGAACATCGCGTTGCGCACCAGCACGCGGAAGGCCCGCGGGTTGGCCGTGACCGGGCGCACCTTGGTCTCCAGCTGCTCCTGCCGCTCCAGCGCCTCGGCCGGGTTGGTGAGCTTCTCCCACTCGTCGATGAGCGAGGAGTCGACCTGGCGGACCAGCTCGCCGAGCCACTCGATCAGATCGACCAGGTCGTCGGTCTTGAGGTGCTCGGGCACCGTACGCGACAGCGTGCGGTAGGCGTCGGCCAGGTAACGCAGCACCGTGCCCTCGGACCTGGCCAGCTCGTAGAACTGGATGTACTCGCTGAAGGTCATGGCCCGCTCGTACATGTCACGGATCACGGACTTCGGGCTGACCGTGTAGTCGCCCACCCAGGGGTGCCCGCGCCGGTAGGTCTCGTAGGCCCCGAGCAGCAGGGCCTCCAGCGGCATGGGGTACATGACCTCGGCCAGCTGCTCCATGCGCTCTTCGTACTCGATGCCGTCGGCCTTCATCTGCGCGACCGCCTCGCCGCGCGCCTTCTTCAGCTGCGCCGACAGGATCTGGCGCGGGTCGTCGAGGATCGACTCCACGATCGAGACGATGTCCAGCGCGTACGACGGCGACTCGCGGTCGAGCAGGTCGAACGCGGCCAGCGCGAACGTGGACAGCGCCTGGTTGAGCGCGAAGTCCTCCTGCAGGTCGATCGTCAGCCTGGCCCGCCTGCCCTGCTCGTCGGGCTCGGCGAACTGCTCGACGATGCCGCCCGCCAGCAGCGACCGGTAGATCGCGATGGCCTGGCTGATGTGCCGCCGCTGCCACTTGCGGTCCTCGTGGTTGTCGGTCAGCAGGTGCTTCATCGCCTGGAAGCAGTCGCCCGGCCGGTTGATCACCGCCAGCAGCATGGCGTTGCTGACCTTGAAGCGCGAGTTGAGCGGCTCCGGCTCGGCCTCCTGGAGCTTCTGGAACGTGTCCTCGCTCCAGCCCACGAACCCCTCCGGCGGCTTCTTGCGCGCGTAGCCGCGCCGCCGCTTGGGGTCGTCGCCGATCTTGGCGAGGGCCTTGGCGTTCTCGATGTCGTGCTCGGGGGCCTGGCAGGCGACGTAGCCGATGGTGTCGAACCCGGCCCGGCCGGCCCGGCCCGCGATCTGGTGGAACTCGCGGGCGCGCAGCCGCCGCACCTTGTTGCCGTCGTACTTGGACAGCGCCGTGAACAGCACCGTCCTGATCGGCACGTTGACGCCGACGCCGAGGGTGTCGGTGCCGCAGATGACCTTCAGCAGGCCCGCCTGGGCCAGCCGCTCCACCAGGCGGCGGTATTTCGGCAACATCCCGGCGTGGTGCACGCCGATGCCGTGGCGCACGAGCCGCGAGAGCGCCCGTCCGAACCGGGTCGTGAAGCGGAACCCCCCGATCATCGCGGCGATGGCCTCTTTCTCTGCCTTCGTCGCCATATTGATGGACATCAGGGCCTGGGCCCGCTCCATCGCCGCCGCCTGCGTGAAGTGCACGACGTAGACCGGCGCCTGCCCGGTCTTGAGCATCTCCTCCAGCGTCTCGTGCAGAGGAGTCATCCGGTACGAGTAGACCAGCGGCACCGGCCGCTCGGCGTGCTTGACCACGGCCGTCGGCCGGCCGGTGCGCCTGGTCAGGTCGCGCTCGAACATCGACACGTCGCCGAGCGTGGCCGACATCAGGATGAACTGCACGTTGGGCAGCTCAAGCAGCGGCACCTGCCAGGCCCACCCGCGGTCGGGCTCGGCGTAGAAGTGGAACTCGTCCATGACGACCTGGCCGATGTCGGCCGCCGCGCCGTCGCGCAGGGCCACGTTGGCCAGGATCTCGGCGGTGCAGCAGATGATCGGCGCGCCCGGGTTGACGCTGGCGTCGCCGGTCATCATGCCGACGTTCTCGGTGCCGAAGACGGCGCACAGGTCGAAGAACTTCTCCGACACCAGCGCCTTGATCGGCGCGGTGTAGAAGGTGCGCTGGTCGCGCGTCAGCGCGGTGAAGTGGGCGCCCGCCGCCACCAGCGACTTGCCCGAGCCCGTCGGCGTGGCCAGGATCAGGTTGCTGCCGGAGACGACCTCGATGAGCGCCTCCTCCTGGGCGGGATAGAGCGTGAGCCCCCGCTCGGAGTTCCACTGCACGAACGCGTCGAAGATCGCGTCCGGCTCGGCGTCGATGTCTTCGGGCAGGCGGTCAAGGAGTAGGCTCACGCTCTCTATCCTGCCGAAGTTTGCCGGGTGGTCGAACCGCTCTATGCCAGAGACAGCTGGAACAGTGCCGTGTCGATCCAGCGTCCGTGCTTGAATCCCACCGCCCGCAGCCGCCCGACCTCCTCGAATCCGAACGCCTTGTGCAGCCGCGCCGACGCCGGGTCTCCCGAGTCCGCGATCACCGCGATCATCTGGCGGGCGGAGGACTCACCGGCCTTCTTGATCAGCTCGCCGAGCAGCAGCCTCCCGAGCCCCCGTCCCGGGAAGCCGGGCGCCAGGTAGATCGTGTCCTCGACCGTGTGCCGGTAGGCGGGCTTGGGGCGGTACTGGGCGACGTAGGCGTACCCGGCGACCGCTCCGTCCACCTCGGCCACCAGGAACGGCAGTCCCGCGCCCGTGATGCCGTCCGCCTTCGCCCGCCACTCGTCCAGCCCGGGCGGCGTCTCGTCGAACGTGGCCACGCTGCCGGTCACGTAGTGGGCGTAGATGTCGGCGACGGCTGGGAGATCGGCCTCGACAAGACCCCGAACGTTCGTCATGGCGACCATTCTGCTCAACGGCATGTGACGGGGGTGTTTCCGGATTCTCACGCCCGTGTCCGAGGGGCCGTCATCAGCAGCCCGCCGAGCAGGGCGAGCACCGCGAGGAACGGCCCGCCGCCGGGCGCGAACCCGCCGATCGTGAGCGTCAGCACCCCGCCGCCGACCAGCACGACCGCCGCGAGCGTGCCGCCCCACCCGGCCTGCCCGTACGGCAGCGCGGGCGGCGCCTCGAACCTGGCGAACCCCTTCAGCAGCGGCCACATGACCAGGCACAGCAGCCCGAACCAGAGCGGCCACCCCGCCAGCCAGAACGCGCTGCCGGGGCGCGGCGTGTCGATGCCCAGCAGGACCACCACCACGCCGGTCACCGCGAACAGGGCCGGCATGTGCCACAGGTACACGGTCATGATCCGCGGGCCCGCCCAGGCCAGCACTCGCTCCGTGTTCAGCCGCACCAGCCACGGCCGCAGCAGCGCGGCCAGCCCGATCTGCCCGACCCCGACGGCCAGCATGGCGAGGGTGGGCGGGGCCATGTTCGACACCTCGGCGCCCGGCAGGCCGATCATGCTGCCGGGGTACGGGCCGTACGCCACCAGCAGCGCCGCCACGCCGAACCCGCCCACCGCCAGTGCCCACGGTCGGCGCAGCCGGCCCTCGGCGTAGAAGAAGCCGAGCTGGTGCACCGCCATCCAGACGAACACGACGTTCAGGTAGCCCAGCGCGTCGAACCCGCTGGAGAAGCGCACCACGTCCGTCAGCACCGCCCCGGCCGCCAGCGACAAGGGGACCAGCACGCCGTACCTCTCGTGCAGGCGCAGCGCCAGCGGCGTGGCCGTGACGGCGATCAGGTAGACGGCGAGGAACCACAGGAGCTGGCCGGTCAGCCGCGCGCCCACCTCCAGCGGCTGCTCGGGCACGCCCAGCGTGAGCAGCACGTGGGGGAGCGGGATCCACACCGCGGCCAGCGGCAGCAGCGGCCAGGCCAGCCGGCGCAGCCGGGCCGCCAGCCACCGCTGCGGGCGCCCGCCCGAGCGGCCGAAGCTGATCGCGTTCGCCGCGCCGCCCGCGAAGAACACCAGAGGCATGACCTGGCTGAGCCACGTCACCACCCACACCCCCGGCGTCGACAGCGCGTTGCCCGTCGCCAGCCGGCCGCCGTCGTAGGTCAGCACGGGGATCGTCCAGTGCTGGAACACGATCAGCGCCATGCCGAAGACACGCAGCAGGTCGATGAACGGATCCCGCACCGCTGTGCGCGCGCCCGCCGTGCGACGCGGTCGCTGTTCGACCGGGGCGATGGGGCGGTCCAGCAGGACGGTCATGGGGGAGCCTCGATTTTTGGGAGGGAGTGGATGGCTCAAGGCTCTCGTCGCGGGCGCTCGGGCACATTGCCGCTCGCCGCCCTCTTCAGGTCGAGATCACGTCACCCCGGCCGGTAGGGCTGGCCCTACCCCCACACACCTGTGCACCCGCTCGTCTCGCCCGATCAAAGGTCCTACCGTGAATTCCATGCGCTCCCGGATGAGGCGTGTCCTTCTCGACACCCGTTACACGCTGGTCGGCTTCCCCACGGCCGTCATCGGTTTCGTGATCATGATCGCCGGCTTCGCGGCCGGCGTGGGCACCACGGTCGTCTGGGTGGGCGTGCCGCTGCTGGCCGGCACGCTGCTGGCCGCGCGGGGCTTCGCCGACGCGGAGCGCGGCTGGTTGTCCGACGTGCTCAAGCGGCCGCCCGTACGGCCCCGCTACAAGCCCGCTCCGCCCAGCGCGGGCCGCTTCCGCCGGATGGTCAACCCGCTGACCAGCGGGCAGTCCTGGCTCGACCTGCTGCACGGCATCCTGAACCTGCCGCTCGCGATCCTGGCGTTCGTGCTCACCATCGCGTTCTGGGCGGCCACTGTGGCAGGGCTGACGTGGCCGATCTACGGCATTGTCATCCGGCGCGATCCCGGTTACAGCGGGCTACCCGTGCTGCTCGGCTTCGAGGACAGCTACCTCGTCGACTCGATTTTCAACGTCTCCATCGGCTTGATCTTCGCGCTGCTCCTGCCGTTCGTCGTGCGCGGCGCCGCGCTGCTGCGGGCCGGGCTGGGCCGGGCGCTGCTGACCGGCGTGGCCGAGCTGCAGGAGCGCATCGACGACCTGGCCGAGGGCCGGGCCGCCGCCGTCTCCGCCGAGGCCAACGCGCTGCGCAAGCTGGAGCGCGACATCCACGACGGGCCGCAGCAGCGGCTGGTCTCGCTGGCCATGGAGCTGTCCAGGGCGCAGCGGCAGTTGTCCAAGGATCCCGAGGCGGCGCAGGCCACGATCAAGTCGGCCATCACCGCCACCAGGGAGACGCTCGACGAGCTGCGCGCGCTCTCGCGCGGCATCGCGCCGCCCATCCTGTCCGACCGCGGCCTCGCGCCCGCGCTGGCCGCCCTGGCCGGGCGGTGCACGGTCCCCGTCGATCTGGACGTGCAGACCGTCGAGCGCTACCAGGCCGCGGTGGAGAACGCGATCTACTTCGTCTGCGCCGAGACCCTCACCAACGTGGCCAAGCACAGCCGCGCCACCACGTGCACCGTCCAGCTTGCCCGCATAGGTGACGCTCTCGTGCTCACGATCGGGGATGATGGGGTCGGCGGCGCACACGTCGCCAAGGGACACGGTCTCGCCGGGCTGGCCGACCGGCTCCGTGCCGTTGACGGGGAGCTCGAGGTGCAGTCGCCGGACGGCGGGCCGACGTTGATCGTGGCGGAGGTGCCGTGCGGGTAGTCGTGGCCGATGACGCGGTCCTGATCAGGGAGGGCCTGGTCAGGCTGCTGGAGGAGTTCGGCTGCGAGGTGGTCGCGACCGTCGGTGACGGCGACGGCCTCGTGGCGGCGATCGCCGAGCACAAGCCGGACGTGTCGGTGGTCGACGTGCGCATGCCGCCGTCGTTCACCGACGAGGGGCTCAGGGCGGCCGTGGAGGCGCGGCGCAGGGTGCCGGGGGCGCCCGTGCTGATCCTGTCGCAGTACGTCGAGGTCTCCTACGCCGACGACCTGCTCGCCGACGCCCGGGGCGCGGTGGGCTACCTCCTGAAGGACCGGGTCGTCGACGTGGACGAGTTCCTGGAGGGCCTGCGGCGGGTGGCCGCGGGCGGCACGGTGTTCGATCCGCAGGTGGTGTCCCAGTTGATGGTGCGCAGACGCAAGGACGACCCGTTGGCGCAGCTGACGCCGCGGGAGCGCGAGGTGCTCGGGCTGATGGCCGAGGGGAAGTCCAATCCGGCCATCGGGCGGCAGCTCGTGATCAGTGACGGGGCCGTGGAGAAGCACATCCGGAGCATCTTCAACAAGCTCGGCCTCTACGCGGAGGACAGCGACCAGCATCGGCGGGTGCTCGCCGTACTGACCTATCTGCGTTCCTGACCCCTCCCGGCCCGGTCGGGGGGCTGGCCGGTCCGCGCGGCGCCGCGCGCGGACCTGGCCGCTCGGCTGATTTAGCCGAGCGCGTCGACCAGCTTCTTGCGCTGCTGGGCGCCCAGGCCGCCGAGGCGGCGCTTCTCGTCGACGCCGGCCTCCTCCATCAGCGCGGTGGCCTTGGCCGGACCGACGCCCTTGACGGCGCGGAGCGCCTGGGAGACCTTGATCTTCTTCGCGATGTCGTCGTCGCGCTCCAGCAGCTGAGCGAACGTCAGCTCGCCGGCCTTGACCTTGGCGAGCAGAGCGGTGCGGGCGGCGCGGGCCTCGGCCGCCTTGGCCAGAGCCGCCTGACGCTGCTCGGGGGTGAGAGTGGGAAGTGCCATCTCAGTTCTCTCCTCGGGGAGTTTTACGTTCGGGTTCTGTTACCCGTGGTGCAGTGGCTAATCATGGCGGATACCAGCGGTTCGTGTTGCGGAAAGCGCCCTCTCACCGTGTCCGCCACACCTCGCCGGCCGCTTCCGCGCACACCACGTCCTGCGTGACCGTGCCCCCGCTGACCCCTATGCCGCCGACCACGCGCCATCCCTCACCGTAGTCAGCCCAGAGGGGGACGCCGCCTGCGACGCACACGAAACCCTCCCGTGGCAGGCCCTGCAGGTCCCCTCCTGGAGCCGTCCGCGCGGCCAGCTCCGCGGTGGACCCGCGCAGGGCCACCGAGGTGTACGCCTTGCCCTGCGCGAGCACCGGCCCGGCGATCCCCGCACCCTCCATACGCTGGAAAGACACCAGATGACCGCCCTCGTCCACGACCGCCACGGAGATCGCCACGCCTTCGCGGATCGCCTGCCTGACGGCCGCCTCGGTCATGCGGAGCGCGAGTTCCAGATTCACGCGTGCTTCCCTCGGGTCCCTGAGGTCGTGATGGGTTTTCCTTCCATGCGTACCGCCCTTGGCCGGGCGCGGCAAGATCGCTAACATGGGTCTTACGGGTGCGGGCTATAGCGGCCTCGCCCCCTTCAGGGTGGAATGCGTCACATTCCGCCGCTCGGGCGTGTCGCGAGCCTGGTCAGGGTGGTTTTCCCGCCATGTTTCGAGACCTTCCGGCGTGAGGAAGGCGTCGAACACCGACTCCATCGCGCCCAGCAGCGCGCCCCGCCAGACCAGAGCCGAGCCCTCGATCCTGGGCGGCTGATCCCGGCGGATCGCCATGAGGCCGGGCCCGCAGCTGTCCATCAGGACCTTCCCGGCCCGTTCGGACAGCTCCACGCCGTGGCCCGAGAGGGTCACCACCTCGGGGTCGTGGGCGTTCACGAGGGCCGCGATGCCGCGTCCGAGCGCTCTCGCGTTGGCCGCGACCGCCTCCTCGCTGGTGGCCAGCACCTGCTCAGCCTGGGCCCGGCCCCTGCCGCCGCCGTAGGCGAGGCCGACGTGGCGCAGGAGGGCGTTCGCGCCGACGTCCATGCCCCAGCAGCCGATCGCGCCGCACGGGCAGAGACGGTCGCCGCCGGTGAGCGGCATGTGGCCGAACTCGGCGCCCGTGCCGCTCGCCCCGCCCAGCGGCCGGCCCTCCACCACGAGGACGCCGCCGAGGTCGAAGTCCACGTGCAGGTGCAGCCCCACCCGCACCCCCCGCAGCCGCCCCCGCCGGGCCTCGGCCAGCGCCGCGAACGCGGTGTCGTTCCCGACGATCGGCTCAGCCTCCACCCCGAGCAGCCGTGGCACGTCGACCGAGCGCCAGCCCAGGTGGGCGATGTCAACCAGGCCGCCGTGCCGGACCGGGCCCGCCAGAGCCACCCCGACGCCGACCACCCGATGCCCGAGGCGGCGCCTGTGCCCCGCGATGGCCTCGCCCAAAGGGCCCAGAACGCCCTCAGGCGTGCCGTCGTGGGGCTGGAGGTCCAGCACCGTCGTCCGGCCGCCCAGCTCGCAGGCCGCCAGCTCCCAGGCGTCCTCACGCACGTCCACGGCCAGCGCGAGCGGGCCGCGCGGGTGCGGCCCCGGCACCTGCGTCGGACGCCCTCGCGCGTGCTCCCGCGCCGGCTCCTCGTGCAACAGCTCGTCCTCGGCCAGCCCCGCGACCAGCACCGACGCCGTCCCCCTCGCCAGCCGAAGGTCGCGGGTCAGCTGTGACCTGGTGCGGGCGGCCCCGCAGTCGTGCACGGCGCGCAGCAGCCGTACCCGGTTGTGCGTGCGAAGTTCACCACTCGTCGTAGCCCCAATCACGGTCAACAGTTTATGCTCTAGCCGTGAACAAAAACCTCATTGACGCCAGACGCGCTCGTGCCGGAGTGTTCGGGTTCTTCTTCCTCGCCGGTTTCGTGATGGGTTTGTGGGCCGCCGGACTCCCGTCCCTGAACGACCGGCTCGACCTCGGCTTCGCCCGGCTGGGCAGCATCCTGCTGCTGATCTCGGGTGGCGCGCTGGTGTCGATGCTGGTGGCCGGGTCGCTGGTGGACAGGTGGTCGAGCCGCCGGGTGTGCTGGGTGGGCGGTCCCTTCTCGGGACTGGTCCTGCTGGGGCCCGCTCTCGCGCCCTCGTACTGGTCTCTGGTGGTGCTGGCGGTGCTGTTCGGGATCGGGCTGGGGGTGACCGAGGTCGGCATGAACACCCACTCCGTCGAGGTCGAGCGCCGCTACGGCCGCCCGATCATCTCGGCCTTCCACGGCACGTGGAGCCTGGGCGGGGCCGCCGGCGGCGGGCTCACCTCGCTCGCCCTCAAGGCCGGGGTGGACCCGCAGCTGCTGCTCATCGTGGCGGCGCTGGTGGTGCCCTTCCTGTACGTCGCTGCGGCGCGCCTGCTGCTGCCCGACCCGCCCGCGCACGCCTCCTCGCCGGAGCAGGGCGCCTCGCGGGGCTCGTCGCTGGGCTGGGGGCTGATCGCGCTCCTCGGCCTGGCCGCGTTCGCCGGCCACCTGAGCGAGGGCGCGGCCATCGACTGGGCCGCGCTGCACGCCCGCACGGTGCTGGAGACGGATCCGGCGATGGCGCCGCTCGCGTACACGATCTTCTCGGTGGCCATGACCGCCATCCGCTTGCTCGGCGACCCGATCAGGGCCCGCCTCGGCTCGATGCGCACCATCCAGTTGGCCGGCCTCTTCGCGACGGCCGGCTACGTCCTGGTCCTGGCCTCGCCGCTGGCGGCCGGCACCCTGCGGGTCGTCTGTGCCTGGACCGGCTGGGCGCTGGCCGGTGTGGGCCTGGCCACGGTGGTGCCGGTCCTGTTCAGCGCGGTCGGCGCCGCCGGCGGCCGGGTGGGGCGCGCGCTGGCCATGGTGACGGCCTTCGGCTACAGCGGCCTCCTCCTGGGGCCCGCGGTGCTGGGCTACGTGGCGGAGGCGTCCTCCCTCCCGATCGCCTTGATCATCCCCGCGGTCCTGGCCGCCGTCGTGACCCTCGCCGGCGCCCCCGCCATCCGCTCCCTGACCCGCCTCTCATCGGCTCCCGCCGACGACTCGCCCCTCGTCGGAACAGGCGACCACCCCGCGCCCGCTCCCGCCCGCGACTGACTCGGGTAACGGCAATCGGCCTTCAACAGCGACGGCACGCTCCTTCTCCAGAACACTGGCTGACCGTCGGCCTCGGCCACGCCCGGCCTACCCCGCCGTGCCGCCTCGCCGGTGGGGTAGGAGCCGGTCACGCCCCCGCTTGACCTGGCGTTACGCGATCGTGACTTGACCTGGGAAGTTACGCCCATGTTTCATGTGCCAAACACCGTAAACGTTTACAGAGCCTTGGTCGTAAACGTTTACAACACCATGGAAGGACAACCTTGGCCGACGGACCCACGATCAACACGATCGCCGAGCGTGCCGGTGTCTCGATCGCCTCCGTTTCGCGGGTGCTGAACGGCCTGCCGACCCGGCAGGAGACCGTGCGCAAGGTGATGGCCGCCGCCGACGAGCTCGGCTACGTGCGCAACGCCGTGGCCAGGTCGCTCAAGTCGCGCCGCACCCACCAGGTCGCCTTCGCCATGGCCGACGTCGGCAACCCCGCCTACCTGGCGATGCTCCGCCAGATCCAGCCCGTGCTGAAGGCCGCCGGATACCGGCTGGTGCTGCACTCCACCGACGCCGTCGTGGCCGACGAGATCGACGTGCTGCACAGCCTGGGCGAGCGGTACGTGGACGGGCTGATCATGAGCCCGCTCCGGGTCACCGAGGCCCACCTCGAGATGCTGGCCGCCGCCAGGGCGCCCGTCGTGATCATCGGCTCCGTGCCCGACGGCACCCGCGTGGACAACGTACGGGCCGACTCCCGGACCGGCGTCCGGCTGGCGGTCGATCACCTGTACTCGCTCGGCCGCCGCCGGATCGCCATGGTCAACGGCCCGCTGGACACCGTTCCCGGCGCCTCTCGCGGGGACGCCTACCGGGAGGCGCTGCGGGACCTGGGCCTGCCTTACGACGAGGACCTCGTGCAGATCGGCGACTTCTACCGCGCGGAGGGGGGCCGCGCGGTGGCGGAGCTGCTCGCCAGGGTCCCCGACGTGGACGCGCTGCTGTGCGCGAACGACCTGATCGCCCTGGGCGCGCTCGACGTGCTGCGGGCGGCCGGGCGCCGGGTGCCGGACGACGTGGCGGTGGTCGGCATGGACGACACCGACCTGGCCGCCGCCTCCTGGCCCTCGCTGACCAGCGTCTCGCTGGGGTCGGCCGAGCGCGGCAAGGCCGCCGCCGAGCTGCTGCTCGAGCGGCTGCAGGGCGGCGACCGCGAGCCGCGGCTGATCACCGTGCCGCCTCGCCTCGTGGTCCGCGCCTCGACCGCCGGAGCGGCGGCCGCCGGGTACGAGGGCGCGAGCCGTGCCCGTACAGACAGCACGAAGGAGGAGGCGTGACGGCGACCGTGACGAGAGCGGCGCCGCCGCGCGGGACGCGGCGCGCCAAGCGCCGCCGGCTCTCACGCCAGACGCGCGAGATGTGGCTGCTCATGCTGCCCGCCCTGGTGCCGGTGCTGCTGTTCAGCGTGGGCCCGCTGCTGTACGGCATCGGCCTGGCGTTCACCGACGCCCGCAACACACGCAACCACGAGACGGAATTCGTCGGCCTGGAGAACTTCAGCCGGCTGCTGACCGACGACGAGTTCTGGTCCTCGTTCAAGATCGGCGCGATCTGGTCGGTCTCCGTGACCGTGCTGCAGTTCCTGGCCGCGCTCGGCCTGGCGCTGCTGCTGAACCAGAATCTGCGGTTCAGGGGCGTGGCCAGGGTGCTGGCGGTGGTGCCGTGGGCGATGCCGCCCGTGGTCATCGGACTGATGTGGAAGCTGGTCTACCACCCCGACGCGGGCATCCTGAACGACCTGCTGGGCACGGACATCAACTGGCTGGCGGACTTCTCGCTCGCGCTGCCCGCGATCATCGTGGTCGGCGTCTGGACCGGCATGCCGCAGACCACCGTGGTGCTGCTGGCGGGCCTGCAGGGCATCCCGAAGGAGCTCTACGAGGCGGGCGAGGTGGACGGCGCGAGCCGCTGGCGGCGGTTCTGGAGCATCACGCTGCCGCAGCTGCGGCCGGTGATCGTGGCGATCACCTCGCTCGACTTCGTGTGGAACATCAACCAGTTCGGCCTGGTCTACGTGCTCACGCAGGGCGGGCCTGGCGGGCAGACGCGGCTGCCGATGCTGTTCGCGTACGAGGAGGCGTTCAGGTACCGGATGGCCGGTTACGCCTCGATGCTCGGCCTCGCCATGGCGATCGTCGTGCTGGCCGTGCTCGGACTGTACCTGTGGCGCCAGATGAGGGAGGCCAAGTGATGAGGCGCGGCTCGCAGTACGTGGCGCTGCTCGCGTACATCGTCTTCCTGGCGTTCCCGCTGGTCTGGCTGCTGTCGACGGCGCTGAAGACGCCGAGGGAGATGGCCCTGGCCGACCCCACGTGGATCCCGCGTGACCCGACGCTGGCCAACTTCGCCGACGCGTTCGGCGAGCAGGACCTGGTCGGGGCCGCGGCGCGCAGCCTGGTCGTGGCGCTGTTCAGCAGCGCGATCACGGTGCTGATCTCCCTGCCGGCCGCCTACGCCATGGCCCGCTACCGCGGCCTGCTCAACAAGATCGCCATCGGGTGGGTGCTGGTCAGCCAGGTGTTCCCGTTCATCCTGATCATCATCCCGCTCTTCATGATCCTGCGGGACATGGCGCTGGTGAACACGCTGCCCGGGCTCGTGCTGGTGCACGTGACGTTCACGCTGCCGTTCGCGCTGTGGATGCTCCAGGGGTACGTGCGCGCGGTGCCGCGCGAGCTGGAGGAGGCCGCAGCCGTGGACGGCGCGACCCGGCTGCGCTCGATCGCGAGCGTGGTCGCGCCGCTGCTGGCGCCGGGGGTGGTGGCCACGTTGCTGTTCTCGTTCATCTCGTCGTGGAACGAGTTCATGTTCGCGCTCGTGATCCTGCAGAACCCCGATGTCATGACGCTCCCGCTCACGCTGGTGAGGTTCACCGGCCCCGAGGGGGTGGCCAGGCTCGGCCCGCTGGCCGCGGCGTCGCTCATGGCGACGATCCCGAGCCTGATCTTCTTCGCAATCATTCAGCGGCGACTGAAGTCCGGCCTGATGGCCGGCGCCGTGAAGGGCTAGGAGGCTCACATGCGAATCAGGTCCGCTCTGGCGGCTGCGGCGATCCTCACGCTCGCCGCCGCGTGCGGCGGGGGAGGCGGCGGCGAGTCGTCGTCCGCCCCCAACGAGCCAGTCAAGATCAATTTCCTCAGCCTGGCATGGCAGAAGGAGTCCGTCGCCGCGAACAAGCAGCTCGTGGACGAGTGGAACAAGGCCAACCCCAACATCCAGGTCACCTACGTCCAGGGCAGCTGGGACAACGTCAACGACCAGCTCGTCACGCAGTTCGCCGGCGGCACGGCGCCCGACGTGATCCACAACGACTCGCCCGCGCTGTCCGGCTTCGCCACCGACGGCTACCTGCTCGACCTCAAGGACAAGCTGCCCGCCGAGCTCAAGAACGACATCCCGCAGCCCGCCTGGGACACCGTCACCTTCGACGACGGCAAGGGCCAGCAGGGCGTGTACGGCGTGCCGTTCCTGCAGGAGTCGCAGGTCATCATCGCCAACAAGAAGCTGCTCGACGCGTCCGGCGTTCGCGTCCCGACGTCCGACAACCCCTGGACCTGGGATGAGTTCTCCGCCGCGGCGAAGAAGATGACCAAGGGCGGCAATTTCGGCGTGGCCTGGCCGATGAAGTCGCCGGTCAACAAGACGCTCAACCTGGCGCTCAACTTCGGCGGCACGTTCTTCCAGACGGCCGACGGCAAGACCACGGTCAAGGTGGGGCCCGAGGAGCGCGAGGTGCTCCAGCGCATCCACGACCAGCTCTACAAGGACAAGTCCGCCGACCCGGCCGCGCTCGGCCAGGGCACCGCGGACCCGCTGCCGGCCTTCTACAAGGGCAAGTTCGCGCTGCTGCCCGCAGGTGTGTACCTGCGCCAGCAAGTCGCCGAGCAGGCCCCGGAAGGCTTCGAGTGGGTCACGCTCCCCGCGCCGAAGGGCACGAGCGCCCAGCAGGGCGCGGTCTCGCAGACGCTGTCGATCGCCCAGGACAGCAAGCACCCGGACGAGGCCATGAAGTTCATCGCGTTCTTCCTGAACGGCGCGAACCAGGCCAAGCTCGCCAAGGGCGACTGGCTCCTGCCGACCTCCCAGACGGCCGCCGCCGACCCGGCCATGACCACCAAGGAGAACGGCTGGGACATGGCCACCGCCTCCGCCAAGAACCTCGTCGTGGCGCCGTTCCTCAAGGTGAGCGGGTTCGACGAGTGGAAGACCAAGGTGGCCACGCCGGTCCTGCAGGAGTACTTCGGCAACAAGATCACCATTGACCAGGCGGCCTCGAGGCTGGTCGAGGACGGCAACAAGGTGCTGGAGCGGTACCAGCGGTGAGTTTCCGCGACAAGGCCCGTGGGTGTCTGCTCGGCCTCGCCGCCGGTGACGCCCTCGGAGCCCCGGCCGAGAACCTGCCGCCGTCGGAGATCCGGCGGCGGTGGGGCCGGCTCACCGAGATCGAGGGCGGCGGCACCGATGACACCGAGTACGCCATCTTCGCCGCGTCCCTCCTGGCCCGGCATGGGCATGCGCTGACGTACGCCGACGTGGCGGCCGCGTACCGGCGGGAGGTCATCCCGCGGGTCTCCGGGCCCATGCGGGGGGCCGGGTTCTCCGAGCTGGGCACCGTCGAAGCGCTTCGCCGCGGCATGGAGCCGCCGTTGACCGGGCTGGTGCACTCGCACGGGTGGTCGGACGGCCTCGCCATGCGCGCGGCGCCGTACGGGATCTTCTGCCCGGGAGACCCGGCGGAGGCGGCCCGGCTGGTGGAGCAGGACGGGCTGGTCAGCGGGTCCGGCGAGGGCATCCTGGGCGGCCGCGCAGTCGCCGGGGCGGTGGCCGCCGCGATGGGCGGGGCCTCTACGGAGGACGTGGTGCGGGCGGCGCTGTCGGTGATCCCCGCCGACTCGTGGACGGCCCGCAACATCGTGCGAGCCCGCACCGCGAGCAAGACCGTGCGCAAGCCGGGCGCGGCCGGAGACGACGGGCTGGTCGAGGCGCTGCACGAGGCCGTGGTCGTCACGCATTACCCCTGGACCGACCTGGCTCCGGAGGCCGTGGCACTGGCGTTGGCGGCGGTGCTGGCAGGCGGTGGCGACGTCGAGGACTCCGTGACGTTCGGGGTGAGCCTCGGCAGGGACGCCGACACGATCGGCGCCATCGCCGGGGCCATCACAGGAGCCATGCGGGGAGAGCGCGGCGTGCCCGAGCGGTGGGCGGCCAGGATCGGACCCGTGACAGGCAAGTGCCTGCCCGTCGTGGCCGGAAAGCACGTGCTGGACGTCGCCGACGAACTGGCAGGAGGACTGTAGATCCAATGTCGGGGGACAGAATCAGGGGGGCCTTCGCCGGGCTCGCCGTCGGTGACGCCGTGGGCTGGCCCGCGGCCAGGCACCGGGCGGCCCTGCACGCCCCCTGGAGCAGGCGCCTGCACAGGGAGCTGGACGCGTTCGCCGAGGAGCACCGGGTCACCACGCTGCCGGTCCCGTTCGCGCTCAACCAGCCCACGGCCCCGCTGGCCATCGGACCGTCCGACGACGCCGAGTGGCTCGCCTGGACGGTGCTCACGATCGACCGCCCGAGGGCCGAGGCGTTCAGGGAGCTCCTCGAAGACGGGACGCCTCGGCCCCGCGAGGGAGTCAGGGCGCGCATCTCGGTGGCCACCGCGCTCGACAACCTCGCCAAGGGGATCGAGCCGCCGGCGTCGGGGCACGACAATCCGCACCACTTCGACGACGCCGCCGCCGTCAGGGCCGTGGCGTTCGGGGTGCTGAGAAGGGACCCGACACAGGACGCCCAGGTGACGAACGCCTACGACGGCGTCCTCGGCGCACAGGCCATGGCCGCCGCCGTGGCCGAGGCCGTGGCGTCGGGATCGGCGGCGGCCGCGGTCGAGGCGGCGCTGGCCGTACTGCCGGAAGACACCGCCATCGGCCGCAACGCCCGCCTGGCGCTGGCCGTCACGCGCGCGGCGGGCGACCCGTTCGCGGCCGTGCCCGCGCTCGACGCCGCGCTCCTCGACCACGTCTACAGCTACGGCGTGGGCGCCGCGCAGACCGTGCCGGCGGCGCTGGCGCTGGCCGAGGCGGCGGGCGGCGAACTCGCCCGCGCCGTGCCCGCGGCGGCCTGCCTGGCTGCGCTGGCCGACTCGGCGCCCGCGCTGACCGGGGCGCTGGCGGGAGCCTGCGGCGGGTACGAGGCGATCCCGGAGGGGTGGATCGCGTCGGCCCGCACGCTGGCCGGTTGTTGCCTGCCTGACCTGGCGGGCCGGGATCTGATCGAACTATCGGAGGGAATCGCATGACGCCGCTTGAAGACAGGGCCACTGGCTGCGTGGCGGGGGCGGCGGTCGGTGACGCGCTGGGCGGCGCCACCGAGGGCTGGACCCCCGAACAGATCGTCGACAGGTACGGGGGCCGCGTCGAGGGCATCGTGCCGCCGTTCAACGAGGACTGGCGCAACGCCCGCCCCATCGCGCCCTACCACAAGGGCGACGGGCACATCACCGACGACACGTTGATGACGCACGCTCTGATCCGCGTGTACGAGAAGACCGGCGGGCACCTGGACGCGTACGCGATGGCCGACCACCTGGTGCCGGAGCTCATGGGCGAGCGGCGGTGGATCCCCGAGCTGGAGGCGGAGGCGCTGCCGCTGCAGCGGATCTTCCTGGCCGAGAAGTGGATCGTGGCCAGGCTGCACTACGGCCACGTGGACCCGCGCGAGGCCGGTGTCGGAAATATCGTGAACTGCGGCGCGGCCATGTACGTCGCCCCCGTCGGCATCGTGAACGCCGCCGACCCCGACGCCGCCTACGCCGAGGCCGTCGACCTCACCGGGGCGCACCAGTCCAGCTACGGCCGGGAGGCCGCCGGGGTCATGGCCGCCGCGGTGGCCGAGGCCATGCGCCCCGGAGCCACCGCCGACTCCGTGGTCGCGACCTGCCTGCGCCTGGCCAAGGACGGCACCAAGGCCGCCATCGAGTCGGTCTGCGAGGCCGCCGCCGGGCTGGGGCACTGGGACGGGTCCTTCGAGACGTTGCGTGCCGCCATGCGGCCCTACGACACGGTCGCCGACACCTACCGCGACCAGGGGCTGGGGGCGCGGCGGCCGAGCCGGGTGCACAGCATCGAGGAGCTGCCGCTGGCGCTCGGTTTCCTGGTGATCGCGAAGGGCGACTACCGCGACACCGTGCTGGGCGGCGTCAACTACGGGCGCGACGCCGACTCGATCGCCTCCATGGGCGGGGCCATCGCGGGCGCGCTCGGGGGCCTGACGGCCGTCCCGCCGGAGTGGGTCGCGCAGGTGGGGGCGGCCAGCCGTACGGACCTGGTGGCCCCGGGGCTCGTCATCGCCGAGGTGGCGCGCCGCGTGCACGCCGACGACCTGGCGCGGCGCCGCGGCCACGAGGCGGCCTTCGCCGCCCTGGACCGCCCATGATCCGCCTCACCTGGGTCCAGCCGGAGGACCTGATCGGGCACGAGCTCCGCCAGGCCGCCGAGGACGGCCGGACCTCCGGCCCCGACGGCGACCGGGTACAGGCGATCGCGGCACGGTGGCACGCGGCCGGCGGCCACGACGCGCCCCCGCGCGCCGGCGCCTCAGAACCGGGGGCCGCGCGGCTGCGGGGACTGGCGGAGGAGCTGCTGGACGAGCTGGCCGCGATCCCGTCGCCGCTGGACGAGCCCGCTGACCTGGCCGCCATCATCGCCGCCTGCCCCGCCTGGCCGGGCCCGCACACAGGTGCTCCCGGCACGCGCACCGCTCCCGGCCGAGGCGCTTCGGCCGGTGGCGCCGATGGGGCGGTCGCGAGCGGTGGCGCGTCCGGTGACGGCGCGCCGATCACGAGGGACACGAGGAGCCGGGCAGGGGGCGTTGATCCGGCGCGCGTGCTCGGGGCGTGGCTCGGGCGCGCGGCCGGGTGCGTGCTCGGCAAGCCCGTGGAGAAGATCCCGCGCGCAGGCATCAGGGAGATCGCCGAGGCCACCGGCAACTGGCCCATCCGCGGCTGGTTCACCGCCAAGGGCCTGCCGGACGACGTGGCCCGCCGCTGGCCGTGGAACCGCCGCAGCGCCGTCAACTCGCTCGCCGAGAACATCGACGGCGTCCCCGAGGACGACGACCTCAACTACCCGCTGCTGGCCCTGTCCGTCCTCGAGCGCCACGGCCGCGACTTCACCACCGCGGACGTGGCCAGGCTCTGGCTGGACGAGCTCCCTGCGGGCCGCACGTTCACCGCCGAGCGCGTCGCGTACCGCAACCTCCTGGACGGCGTCGAGCCCCCGCACACGGCCACCCACCGCAACCCGTTCAGGGAGTGGATCGGCGCCCTGATCAGGGCGGACGTGTACGGCTGGGTCAACCCCGGCGACCCCGCCACGGCCGCGGAGCAGGCCTGGCGCGACGCCAGGCTCACGCACACCGCGAACGGGATCTACGGGGCGATGTTCGTGGCCGCGATGTGCGCCGCCTCCATGGTCGCCACGGACGTGGCGGAGATCGTACGGGCGGGCCTGGCCGTGGTGCCGGAGCGTTCGCGCCTGCACGAGGCGGTACGCCTGGCCGCCGCCGACGCCGCACGCGAGGACGACTTCGAGCGGGTCATCGACCTCCTGCACGAACGCCACGGCACCCTGCACTGGGTGCACACCGTCAACAACGCCGCCCTCATCGCCGCCACGCTCATCCACGGCCGGGGCGACTTCACCGCCACCATCGCCGGAGCGGTCGCCGGAGGCTGGGACACCGACTCCGCCGGGGCCACGGCCGGGTCCGTCGCGGGCGCGCTCAACGCGGGCGTGCCGGACCGGTGGCGCATGCGGAACAGCCTGGCCAGCAGCCTGACCGGGTTCGACGGGGTGGGGCTGGACGCGCTGGCCGCACGCACACGGGGGATGATGAGAGCATGATCTCGGTTTTCGGCAGCGCCAACATGGACCTCGTCGCGTACGTCTCCGAAGCCCCCAAGCGGGGCGAAACGGTGACCGGGCACCGGTTCAGGACCGTGCCCGGCGGCAAGGGCGCCAACCAGGCCATCGCCGCCGCCCGCGCGGGCGCTCAGGTGGTGTTCCTCGGGGCGGTGGGCGACGACGGGTTCGGGGCGGAGATGCGCGCCACCCTGGTGGAGGCCGGTGTCGACGTACGCGGCCTGCGCCAGGTGCCCGGTCCCAGCGGCATCGCCCACATCGTGGTGGACGACGGGGGCGGCAACTCGATCATCGTCGTTCCCGGCGCGAACGGCACCGTCACCGGCCCCTCGGGCGACGACCTGGCCGCCATCGCGCGCTCGGAGGCGCTGCTGCTCCAGCTCGAGCTGCCCATGGCGGCCGTCGTCGCGGCCGCCCAGGCCGCGCAGGTCTCCGGCGTGCCGGTCTTCCTCACCCCCGCCCCCGCGCGGCCGCTGCCGGACGAGCTGCTCGACGCCGTCACGACGATCGTCCCGAACGAGCACGAGGCCGCCGCCATCACCGGCGCCACCGACCCGGAGGCCGCACTCGACGCGCTGCTGGAGCGGGTCGATGAGGCGGTGATCACGCTCGGCTCCGAGGGCGCGCTGTACGGGTCGAGGTCGGGGGAGCGGCTGCGGGTGCCGGCCGTGAAGGTCGAGGCGGTGGACACGACGGCGGCGGGCGACACGTTCGTGGGCGCGCTGGCCGTGGCCAGGTCGGAGGGGCAGGGCATGGCCGACGCCCTGGCCTTCGCGTCCACGGCGGCGGCGCTGTCGGTGCAGCGCGAGGGCGCCAGCACCTCGATGCCGACCCGGCACGAGATCGAGAACGCCCTGCCGTAACGCCAGGCCCGCTCCTGCCGCAGCGGCTGGCGTCAGGCCCGCTCCTGCCGCAGCGGCTGGCGTCAGGCCCGCTCGTACCGCAGCAGCGCCACCCGGGAGTCGAACGTCCGGGTCTCCACCAGCCGCAGATCGACCCGGTCCTTCTGCGGCAGGAACAGCGGCCGGCCGCCGCCGAGGACGACCGGGTGCACCATGACGTGGTACTCGTCGATCAACCCCAGCTCGGTGAGCGCGCCGGCCAGCCGCGAGCCGCCGTTCAGCAGGAGGTCCTTGCCGCCGGACTGCCGCTTCAGCTCGGCGACCTCCTCGGTGAGGTCCCCGGAGACGATCCTGGTGTTCCAGCCGGCCTCCTCCAGCGTCGTGGAGAAAACGACCTTCGGGGTGCTCCGCCAGATGGGCGCGAACTTGAGGTCGTGCGGGTCGTCCGAGATCGACTCCGCCTGCGGCCAGTAACCGGACATCATCTCCCACACGACACGCCCGTACAGGAAGGTGCCCACTCGGGCGTTGATCTCGTCCCCGTACGCCGACAGCTCCGGCCCCATCACCGGCCAGTCGAACTCGCCGTTCGGCCCCTCGATGTGGCCGTCGACCGAGGTGTGGACCCAGTAGATGAGCTTGCTCATTTGGTGCTCCTTCTTCGTCGTTCTCGTGACGGAGTCGGAGCCGGTCGCGTGTTCTCTACATCCCTGCTGAAGATTTTTTCTCGTGCGTCCATCCGAGTCTGACCGGGGCGGCGGGCCGCACCCCGGCCAGGAGGCCCGGCAGCAGCCCGGCCAGCCCCGGCGGGAACACCAGCTCCTCGGCGGCGGCCAGCTCGGCGGCGCTCCACCAGCGGCTGCCGTCCCGGAAGTCCTCCGTCTCGTAGTCCTCCAGGGCGGTGGGCGCGACGGTCGCGGAGGCCACGCGGGCGAAGAAGTAGGTGTGCACGGTGTAGAAGTGCCGGCCCAGGTTGGACCACTCGCCCTCGTTCACCGCCACGGGGTCGCCGAGGTCGGCGGGGTCCAGCACGTGGCCGGTCTCCTCCAGGGCCTCGCGAACCGCCGCCTCCACCACGGTCTCTCCCGCCTCGAGCCCGCCGCCGGGCAGGTGCCAGGCGGGCTCCTTGGGCCACGGGTCCGGCGGGACGAAGCGGAACAGCAGGACGCGGTCGTCGGGGGCGGCCAGGATGACGCGGGCCGTGGGGCGCGGGGTGCGGTTGATCATCCCTGAACGGTAACAAGGCAGTTTCTGGGGCAGGTGGTGACTATGACCGAGAATTCCGACGAGCTGCCCGAGGCGGTGCGGGGGATCGACGGGGAGAGCGACCTCGTCGCTGAACGGTCCTGCGCCACTACTCCGAAGTCCCGTCGTCCCGTTCCCGCCAATCCACCGGAGGAGTGGGAGGAGCCCGAGCCGGAGGAAGAGCTGGACGAGGACGAGGACGTCATCCGCCCGGACGCGGGCCCCACGGGCTAGCCGTATCGACAGGGGAACGCTGTCAGCGGCGGTCGCCGTGCAGGTAGGCGAGCGTCTGCTCCAGCTCCGCCTGCACGATGCCGCCGGCCGCGTCCCCGTCTCCCCGCCGGATGGCCGCCACCAGCGCCGCGTGCGTGTCGTGCCCGGGATTACGACCGTGCGCGCGCAGCCCGAGCACCTCCACCAGATCGATCAGCCCCTCGCGCAACGCGGGTGCGAACTCCGCGAACAGATCGGTCAGCACCGGATTGCCGGCCGCCGCCACGACCGCCATGTGCAGGGCGATGTCCGCGTCCACGAACGCGGCGTCGTCCCCTGAGGCCGCCCGCGCCCGCGCCTCCAGCGCCGACTCCAGCGCCGCGACGTCCTCGTCCGTACGCCGCCGCGCGGCCAGCTGGGCGGCCTGCGTCTCGACCATCATGCGCACCTCGTAGACGTCCGAGATGGCGGCCCGCCGCAGCCTGGCCGGCCAGTCCTCGGCGGGTTCCGCGGCGATCACGAACACCCCCGCCCCCTGGCGGGCCTGCACCAGCCCTGCCCCCGCGAGGGCACGCAGCGCCTCGCGGACGGTCGAGCGGCCCACCCCGAGCGCCTTGGCCAGGGCGTTCTCCCCGGGCAGTCGCGTCCCCACCGGCCATTCCCCCTGCGTGATCTGCTCGCGCAGGTGCTCGGTGGCCTGCTCGACGAGCGGGCTGGGGCGGAGGGAGCCGAGCGGCATCGTTAGCACCTACCAGGTTGTCTGAGGACCTGTGTTGTGGTTAGTGTAGCCGCCATGACGTCGCACGGTGTCCGTTTCGGGCTCCTTCTCGGCCGCCGCGACGGGGTATGACCGGACCGGCACCCCGCCGCGGTGGTCAGGGTGCCCGCCGGTCCTTCCCGCCGACGACGGAGAAGGAAGCTCAGCCGTGTACGACTGGAACCGGCAGCGCCCCAGCGCCATGCCGTACCACCGCTACAAGCCCGCCCACGAGCGCGTCGAAGTGCCGCACACCGACCGCGCCTGGCCGTCCGCGCGCATCACGCGGGCCCCGCTCTGGGTGCCCGTGGACCTGCGCGACGGCAACCAGGCGCTGGCCGAGCCGATGGACCCGGCACGCAAGCGCCGGATGTTCGGCCTGCTCACCGGCATGGGATTCAAGGAGATCGAGGTCGGCTACCCGTCATCCAGCCAGCTGGACTTCGACTTCGTCCGCGAGCTGGCCGCGCCCGGGGCGGTGCCGGAGGACGTGACCGTGGTCGTGTTCACGCCGGCCAGGCGGGACCTGATCGAGCGCACGTTCGCCTCGATCGAGGGCCTGCCCCGCGCGGTCGTGCACCTCTACACCGCCACCGCCCCCACCTGGCGCGACGTGGTGCTCGGCCACGACAGGCGCGAGCTGCGCGCCCTGATCATGGACGCCGCCGGGCACGTCGCCAGGCTCGCGGAGGGCCGCGACGTGCGCTTCCAGTTCTCGCCGGAGGTGTTCAACCTCACCGAGCCCGACTACGTGCTGGAGGTCTGCAACGAGCTGACCGCCCTGTGGGACGCCTCCCCGGACCGGCCGGTGATCCACAACCTGCCGGCGACCGTCGAGGTGGCCACCCCCAACGTGTACGCCGACCAGATCGAGTACATGCACCGCCACCTGGACCGCAGGGACGCGGTGATCCTCTCCGTGCACCCGCACAACGACCGCGGCACCGGCGTGGCCTGCGCCGAGCTGGCCCTGCTGGCGGGCGCCCAGCGGGTGGAGGGCTGCCTGTTCGGCAACGGCGAGCGCACCGGCAACGTGGACTTGGTGACCCTCGCGCTCAACCTGCACTCCCAGGGCGTCGACCCCATGGTGGACCTCTCCGACATCGATGAGGTGCGCCGGGTCGTCGAACACTGCAACCGCCTGCCGGTGCCCGACCGCCACCCGTACGCGGGCGACCTCGTCTACACCGCCTTCTCCGGCACCCACCAGGACGCCATCGGCAAGGGCCTGGCCCACCACGCCAAGCGGGCCGCCGAGCTGGGCGTGCCGCCGGAGCAGGCGCCGTGGGACGTGCCGTACCTGCCCATCGACCCCGCCGACGTGGGCCGCGGCTACCAGGCGGTCATCCGCGTCAACAGCCAGTCGGGCAAGGGCGGCATCGCCTACCTCCTGCGCACCCGCTACGGCCTGGAGCTGCCGCGCCGGATGCAGATCGACTTCTCGTCGGTCGTCCAGCGGGCCACCGACGGCAGCGGCGAGGAGATCACGGCCGAGCAGCTGTGGGAGCTCTTCCACGCCACCTACCTGGCCCCGGGCGAGACCGGCGCGCTGGCCGCATGGAGCACGAGGGAGACGGGGCCGGGCTCGCACGAGTTCTCCGGCACGCTGCGGTCGGGGCGCACGCTGCACGGCACCGGCAACGGCCCGCTGTCCGCGCTGACCGCCGCCCTCGCCGCCGACGGGATCGACGTCGACATCCTGCACTACGCCGAGCACGCCCTGGACCCCGGCCGGGGCAGCCGCGCCATCGCCTACGTGGAGGCCCGGGTGGACGGCGCCACCCGCTGGGGCGCGGCCCAGGACACCTCGGTCCTGACCGCGTCGGTCCACGCGGTGCTCGCCGCCGTCAACCGCGTCCTGGCAGATGTGCCAGGCTGATCATCGGATTTGAGTAGGCCGGATGTTCGAGGCGGCGCCCTCTCCTACGGCCTCCGCCTTCGCCGCCGGCGTGATCGAGCGCGTGCGGGTGCCCTGCCTGTCGGCGGCGCAGCAGGTGCACTTCCACCAGGGCTACGAGCCCAGGGCGCGCGACCTGCACGACATGGCGCGGCTACGGGAGGCGTTCGGGATCGCGACTCACTTCTGAGTGGCGATCCTCGCGTCCAGGTGGGCCGCGCACTCGTCCCGGAAATAGCGGACGCGCGAGCGCAGCCGCTTGGGGTCGGCCAGCACGGCGCGGGAGACCGAGGGCACCACGGCGTGCCGTACCGGCCCGAACAGCCGCGCCACGTCGGCGGGGGAGGCCCCCTGGGCGCCCAGCCCCGGCGCGAGGATGGGCCCGTTGAGGTCGAGCAGCGAGTGCTCCAGCTCGGGCAGCGTGGCCCCCATGACGACCCCCACGGGCCCGAACGGCGCGTGCCCGGCGTTCGCCGCGGCCGCGCCGGTGAGCACCTGGTCGGCCACGAGCCGCTGCAGCGGGGCCGCCTCCGGGTTGGAGGTGCGGGCCAGCACGAACACGCCCGCGTCGTTGGCCACCGCCGAGGTGATCGCCCCCTCCAGCGACCCGAACCCGAGGTACGGGCTCAGCGTCACGGCGTCGACGGCCAGCGGGCTGCCCCGGTCGAGGTAAGCCTCGGCGTAGGCGGCCATCGTGCTGTCGATGTCGCCCCGCTTGGCGTCGAGCAGCACCAGCGTGCCGGCCTCGCGCAGGTCGGCGATGGTGCGCTCCAGCACGGCGATGCCGCGGCTGCCCCAGCGCTCGAAGAAGGCCGACTGCGGCTTGACCACGGCCGCCACGTCGCTCACCGTGTCGACCACCGTGCGGCTGAAGCGTTCCAGACCGGCGGGCGAGTCGTCGAGTTCCCAGGCGTGGAGCAGCGCCGGGCTCGGGTCTATGCCCACACAGAGCGGTCCGCACTCGTCGAGCCTGGCTCGCAGGCGTGTTCCGAACGAATCGTTCATCTCAAGGGCCCCCTAGCAACCTACGCAGCCTAGCTCCCGTGGCCACAGCCAGGAATGTTTACTGCCGGGACGATATGAACAGGTGTCTTCCAGGAGTGGCCTTGGGGGTAGATCAGCCTACATGTACGAGATCGCCCAACGGGTGCTGGTGCTGCGTACCGATCCGCCGCGCGATGTCACCGTCACCGTCGGCGTTCCTTACGAGGAGCCGACGGGAGACTGGTCGTGCCCGTACCGGATCGACGGGCTCGACGGGTGGGAGCACGAGCGGAAGGTCACCGGGCTCGACTCGCTGGAGGCGATCGAGCTGGCCCTGGCCATGGTGCGGGCCGCGCTGGCCGGCTCCCACGAGGCGAGGGAGGGGCTGCTCCACTGGGATGAGGCGCCGTCGGAGCAGCGCCCGCGAACGGTGTACGTGAGCTTGGACAAGATCCGCGATACCGCCTATATCGCGATAAAGCATGAAGTAGCGCCAGATGAGGTGGCAAATCAGGTCGCGGCGGAAGGCGTCGTGCTTGACTTCGGCGACTCCGGGCAGCTCCTGGGCCTGGAGCTGACGAGCGCGGCGACGCGGCTCCCGCCCGAGATGCGGATCTGAGGACGACCGCTCCTGGCCGGGATAATCGGCACCGTGAGCATCACCACTCTCCCGCGTCTCGTGGCCACCGACCTCGACGGCACCCTACTCAACTCCTCCGGCGTCATCACACCCCGTACCAGGGAGGCTCTCCATCGTGCCCGCGCGGCCGGAGCCGAGATCGTCTTCGTCACCGCCAGAGCGCCGCGCGGCATCCGCGCGATCGCCGATCAGGCAGGCGTCTCGGGCACCGCGATCTGCAGCAACGGCGCGATCGTGTACGACCTGACCACCGACGAGATCACCGCCAGCCACCTCCTGGACCGGGCGGCGGCCAGGAGCGTCGGGGAGGCCCTGTCCGAGGCCCTGCCCGGCGTCGGCCTGGCCGTCGAGACCGGCAGGAACCTGCTCACTGAGGCCGCCTACACCCGGCGCGTCGAGCACGACCTGGCGTACTACCGCGAGGTGAGCTCCGTGTTCGACGGCGACGACCCGATCGTCAAGCTGCTCGCCCTGTCGCCCGGCCACACGGCGGACGAGATGTTCACAGCCGTGATCGCGGCGATCGAGGGCCAGGCCGAGGTCACGCACTCCGGCGTGAACGGGCTCCTCGAGATCAGCGCTCCCGGGGTGACGAAGGCGGGCACGCTCGACGCGCTCTGCCGGCAGCGCGGGGTGGAGCCCGGCGAGGTGGTGGCGTTCGGCGACATGCCGAACGACCTGGCCGTGCTCGCGTACGCGGGCGTCGGGTACGCCATGGCCAACGCCCACCACCTGGTGCTGGCGGCGACCGAGCGCCGGACACTGTCCAACGACGAGGACGGGGTGGCCGCCGTACTGGAGGATCTCTACGGCTGACCCGCGGCACCGACGGACCTCCACTGGTGAGGCGAACCTCGCCGGCCTTGGTGCCCGCCCCCGCGGGCACCAAGGTGTTCAGGCGTCGTCGTCCGACACCCGCGAGGCGCCCTCGCACGTGCCGGGCGACGTGCTGAGCACCGGAAGCAGCGCGCCGCAGGTGCTCACCGGGAGCGACACGGGCTCGACGATCTCGTCGTTGAAGATGATCACATCGCCGATGAGGGACGGGCCGCCGCCCTGCGTGGCCGCGTCGTCCGCGTACGCGGCGTGGGGGAACAGCGCGCCCGCCATGACGGCGGCCACTGTGGCCGTCACCGTGGCGCCCGGCGACCGCATCACAGGAGCGCCCCGGCTAGGCCGCGACCCTCTCCTGCTGCCGGGACGACTGCTGCGCGCCTCCGTTGGAGTCCTGGTCGCGCCGCGCACCGGCCATGATCCGGTCGATCAGCGCCAGCGTCAGCGCCGAGACCACGAAGGTCAGGTGGATCAGCGTTTTCCATAGCAGTTCCCTCTCGGTGATGGTCGGTTTGGACGCGTTGATGAAGATCTGGAGGAGGTGGACGGACGAGATGCCGATGATCGCCATGGCCAGCTTGACCTTGAGCACGTTGGCGTTGACGTGGGAAAGCCATTGGGGCTGGTCGGGGTGGCCCTCGATGCGCAGCCGCGAGACGAACGTCTCGTAGCCGCCGATGATGACCATGATGAGCAGGTTGGAGATCATGACGACGTCCACGAGGCCGAGGACGATCAGCATGACGGTGGTTTCCGCAGGCGAGCCGCCGAACCCGAGCTCGACCAGATGGAGCAGCTCCATCATGAACCGCCACGTGTAGACGACCTGGGCGATGATCAGCCCCAGGTAGAGCGGCGCCTGTATCCATCGGCTGAGGAACATGAAGTAGCCGACATGTCCGAGCACGGTGCGGGACTCGGCCGGGTTGTCGGCCAGGGGCACCTGCACGAGTCGCACTAGGACGTCAGGATGTTGATGTGCTGGACCCAGGTCACCACCTCGACAATGGGCGGGCCGCCGGAGAGGTGGTGGAGGGTGACGAGGGGAGCGGCGCCTGCCAGCGCGAATGCGGCGACGGCGGTCAGGACTCGGGCCTTCAAAAGGTTCTCCTTGTTGCTCTGGCGCTATCGGATGAACTGGGCGTGCGCTGTCGGGAATCCGGCGGCGCGGCGTGGCCGCGCCGCCGGATTCGCTGGATAACGGGATGGGAAGGGCGCGTGCCCGTGCCGGCCCGGTCAGGGCTGCAAGCAGTGCACGGCCGGCACCTCGGCCGGCACGCCAGGTGCGGTCGGGTCGATCAGCGTCGTGACGCCGGCGCCGGTCTCGACCAGGCAGGGGATCACGTGGAGGGGATCCACTACGGCGTAGGCTGCGGGGGCGGTGAGCAGGGTCAGCCCGCCGGCGACGACCGCGGCGGCGATGATCCGGCGTGGGGTGAAGCGCATGGAGCCTCCTGGGTGAAGGTATAGAATGACCATCGTCTAGCTACCCAGAGTATGAGCTCGGTAACGCTCTGTACTATTAGAAGTTTTTCAGACTTCCCAGCGGTCCTGAGCTGCCATGACCTCGTCGGCGTGGTCGTGCGCCCAGGCTCCGAACGCCTCGATCGGGCCGAGAAGGGTGCGGCCGAGGTCGGTCAGCTCGTACTCGACGCGGGGCGGGGCCTCCGCGTAGGCGCGGCGCGCGACCAGGCCGTTGAACTCCAGCCGGCGGAGCGTCTCGGTGAGGACCTTGGTGCTGATGCCGCCGATCTCCTCGCGCAGCCGTCCCGGACGGCGCGGGCCGTGGCGCAGCGCCCAGAGGACGACCGCGTTCCAGGTGTTGGCCAGCAGGTCGAAGGCCAGCCTTGCCTGGCAGTCGGCGATGAACAAAGGAGCCTCCATTAGGCACCGAATGGTGTGTGACGTCCTCTCTACAGTCCTTTTACCAGTTCATCTGAAGGAGGACAGACATGCGGATCGGGATTCTGGGAGCGGGCGGAATGGCGGACGCCCTGGGCACGCAGTGGGCCAGGGCGGGCCATGAGGTGATGATCAGCGGGCGGGACGTGCCGGTGAGCGCGGCCCGGGCGGCGGGCATGACCGCACAGGCGCAGGGCGCGGTTGTGCGCGCGGGGAGCTGGGCGGAGGCGGCGGAGTTCGGGGAGGTCGTGATGGTGGCCGTCAGGCAGGCGGGGCTTGCCGCCGTGCTCCGGAGTGCCGGTACGGCGCTGCGTGGCAAGCCCGTCATCGACGTCGCCAACGCCGAGGGCCCCGGCGGGTACGACCCCGCGCGCCCGATCGCCCCGATGATCCGCGAACTCACGGGGGGTCACGTGGTGAAGGCGTTCAACCTGTGCCACGTGGACGTCTGGCGGATGACGCCCCCGGTGTTCGACGGCAGGCCGCTGGCCGTGCCGCTGTGCGGCGACGACCCGGCGGCGCTGGCGGCCGTACGCACCCTGGTCGCCGACCTCGGCTGCACGCCTGTGGACGGCGGCGGGTTCGAGCGGGCGCCCCTCCTGGAGGCGACGGCCACGTTCATGATCGGGCTCTGGTTCGGCGGCGCCGACGCCCAGGCCGTGCTCCCGCCGATGTCCCACTCGGGCGTTTCGTAGCGGGACGTACGACCGGCGACGTATACGGGATGGCGACGACCGGCGGATGCGCCGGCGGCGTCCCCGGCAAGATCCTGGAGGCCTTCACCCAAGGTCGAAGGAGAAGTCCAGTGGTTACCCAGGTCGCCAAGGGGAGCGGGTATGTGACCGCTTTCAAGGCCGTCGTCGTGCTCAACACGCTGTCCGTGCTGGCCCAGGCCGTGACGGCCGGGCAGTTGATGAGCGGGGGAGGGGCGGGCGCGCATGGCTCGGGTGCGCTCGCGGTGCACGTGCTGGGGCTGGTGCAGCTCGTCTCGGCCGTCCTGCTGTGGCGCCCGGGCCGCGGCGCGGGCTGGCCTGCGCTGGTCAGCCTGGCGGTGCTGCTGCTCGGCTTCGTCCAGTCCGCCATGGGCGGCTCGGGCGTGCTGGCGGTGCACGTGCCGCTCGCCATGGCCCTCTTCGGCCTCAGCGTCTGGCTCCTCGTGTGGGCCTGGCGCCGCTGAGCCTCCGGGATGCCCGGGGGGCGGGCTCAGGCGGGGTGGCGGGCCAGGTGGTCGGCGCGGCGGATCGCCTCCGGGAGGCGGTAGCGAGGGGCGAGGCGGAGCGTCTGGTCCGTGGCCGTGTCCAGGGAGATGCGGTGGCCCTGGGAGACGTACACCGGCTTGACGCCCCGCTGCGTGCGCAGCGCCCGGCCCACGACGGCGCCCTCGTGGACGATCGGCGACCACTCGCCCCGCTCCGGCCCGGGCATGTCATGCGTGCCGACGAAGGGCGTCTTGCCCACGCCGAGCGCGGGCAGGCCGGTCAGCACGCCCAGGTGGCAGGCCAGGCCGAAGCCGCGCGGATGCGCCAGCCCGTACCCGTCGCAGACCAGCAGGTCAGGCGTGGCGGTGAGCCGTTCGAGCGCCTCCACCAGTGCGGGCAACTCGCGGAAGGCGAACAGGCCGGGCACGTACGGGAACGCCACCTCGCCCTCGACCACCACCTCCTCCACCGTCGCCAGCGTGCCGGCGTCGAGCACGACCACGGCGGCCGTCAGCGAGTCGCCCCGGTAATGCACGTCCAGGCCCGCCACCAGCGAGAAGGTGGTGGGTCCTGTGAGCTCGACGTGCCCGCGGAGCCGGTCCTGGATGGACTCCGCCTCGGCGACGGTGGTGGGCCACGGGTGAAGCTGCTTTACCTGCACCCGGCCCAAGCGTAGTGGATCAGCGACCGCCGCCGCCCTGCTCGCGGAGGCGGTCGCCGGAGTGGCATCAGGGGTAGTACGCGGCCAGCTTGGCCTTGATCTTGGCGACCGTGCCGTCGAAGGGCATGAGCTGCGGGTCGCCGTGCCGGTAGTCGAGGAGCTGGACGGCGTACACGGCGCGGCCCTGGCGGACCACGGCGACCCAGAAGTGGTGCGTGATGGTCGAGTACGGGTTGATGGCGGCGGTGACGCGCAGGACCTCCACGCCGTCCGCCTCACCGGCCTTGGTGATGTCGAACACCGCCGTGCCGGTCTCGGCCGGCGGATTACGGTCGACGCAGGTGGTCAGGTCGGCCCGCCATTGCCGCTCGAAGGCCGCCGCGTCGTCCGCGCTGGAGAAGACCCAGACGTCGTTGTAGGAGTGGAACCACGTCGGCGTGGAGAACCTGGCGCTGATGCCCGCGATAGCGCCGGTGCCGCGCCCGTACTGCCAGCAGGTCGGGCCGGTGACGTCGGGCTCGAAGTACGGGCTGACCCATGGGTCCCCGTACGGCTCGCCGGCCGGGGGCTGATCCGCCTTGGCCAGCAGCACTCCGCGGTCGACTCCGGCCTGGGTCGCACCGGTGGCCTGGGCGGTCGAGGCCGGAGCGACCGAGGCGGTCGCGGGGAGGGCGGTGAAGAGCATCGCGCTGACGACAGTGGCCCCGCTCAGGGCGGCCCGGGCCGCGGCTAAGTGCATGAGGTGTCCTCTCTTCTGGGCTTGACTCGCGTTATGTGCGAGAGTCATACAAATTTTTAACAAACGTTGATCGAAGCGCAACAGAGATCGCGAGAGTTCGCGGCGCCGGCCAGCTCGGGGGACGTCACGTCTATAGGCTCGGAATTATGAGCGAAGTGCTAGTGGCGGTCGGTCCCGGCGTGGTGGCCGACGACGGCCTGCTCGCGGAGATCGCCACGCGCGAGTTCACCGCCCTGGGCGTCTCCGGCACGTTCGTCCATGCCCGCGACGCCGCCCACGTCCTGTCCCTGGTGAGCGGCGCGGCCTCCGCGGTCGTGCTGCCCGGGCCTTCGGACGAGGTGCGCGCGCTGATCGGGCGGCCGCTCGGGGCGGTGGTCTGGGTGGACGTCGAGCGTGCCGACGGGGTGGTGGCGGGTGCCGGGGCCGCGCACCTCCACGGGCGCGGCGTCGGCGGGCTGACCTGGGGGATCCGGCACGCCGTGCACCGGGTACGGCACCCGTCCCGGCGGATCGCGTACGGGGCGCTGCCGGATCAATGGGGCGAACTGTACCTGCCGGGCGGCGGATCGGGGGGCGGGCGGGCGCCGGTCGTGGTGCTCATCCACGGCGGGTACTGGC
This sequence comes from Nonomuraea sp. B19D2, assembly GCF_040137845.1. Classification (NCBI taxonomy): domain Bacteria; kingdom Bacillati; phylum Actinomycetota; class Actinomycetes; order Streptosporangiales; family Streptosporangiaceae; genus Nonomuraea; species Nonomuraea sp. B19D2. The sequence goes on from NZ_JBEFAK010000012.1 coordinate 63,842, forward strand.
GGTCGATCTGGGCGGCCGACCTCATGGAGCCGCTCTGCGTCGACCTGGCCGGGCGCGGGTTCGCGGTGTGGAACCTCGAATACCGGCGCCCCGACCTGCATGGCTGGCACGCGACCACGGCGGACGTGGCGGCGGGGCTGGCCGCTCTCACGACGACGCCCGTCGGTGCTGCCCTGCCGGGATCCGGGCCGGTCGGCCGTGATGCCGCGCCAGGCCTCGCCGAGGTCGCGGCCTCCCTGAACCTCGGCAGGGTCGCCGTTGCCGGGCACTCGGCGGGTGCTCAGCTCGCCCTGCGCGCCGCGGCGGACCGTGCGCGGGCGGCGGGGCAGGGCGCTGCTCCGTCAGGTGCCGTGGGTGAGGGGGCGCGGATCGTGCTGGCGGTCTCGCTGGCAGGCGTGCTCGACCTCGTCCAGGGTGACAGGCGCTGGCTCAGCTCCGGCGCCGTCGCCGCCGCACTCGGCGAGCCCGCGCCCGCCGCACTCGACCGGCCCGCCGCGCCTGGCGGACCCGCGCCCGCCGCCGACCACGGGGAGGGACCCGGCGGCGAGGCAGCGCGTCTGTACGCGGAGGCATCCCCTCTCCTCCGGCTCCCCCTCCACGTACGCCAGCTCATCGTCCAAGGCACCGCCGACGACCTGGACCTGGTCGACTTCAGCCGCCGCTACGCGCGGGCCGCCGAGGAGTCCGGCGACGACGTGACCTACGTCGAAATGCCGGCCGACCACTTCGACGTCATCAACCCCGCCACTCCGATCTGGCAGACCACGGTCCGGACCATCGTGAGCGCACTGAGATAGGAGGGTCGCCTGGACATCTGCCGGGACCCGCCGTACGAAGGAGGGATGGAGGTCACGATCGTCGGCGCCGGGCTGGTCGGCTGCCTGCTCGCCTGTTTCCTGGCCCGCCGCGACCACCAGGTCGTCCTGTACGAGCGCCGCCACGACCCCCGGGAGCACGGCCCCGACCGCGGCAGGTCGATCAACCTGGCCATCTCCGAACGAGGCATCGACGCCCTCCGCCGCCTCGGCCTCGACGGGAAGGTCCTGGACGCGGCGCTGCCCATGGCGGGCCGGATGATGCACGCCCCCGACGGCGCCCTCACCTTCCAGCCCTACAGCGCCGACCGCAGGCACGCGATCAACTCGATCGGCCGCGCCGAGCTCAACAGGAAGCTCCTGGACGCGGCCACCGCGCATCCCGGGGTGGAGGTCCGGTTCGGCCAGCGGCTCGCCGGGCTCGACGAGCGGACCGGCGAGCTGGAGTTCGAGCCGGGGCCGGGAAGGAGGGCGCGGGTGGTGATCGGCGCGGACGGCGCGTACAGCGCGGTGCGGGCCAGGCTGCAGCAGCTCCCCGGCGTCAGCTTCAGCCAGGACTACCTGGACTACGGCTACAAGGAGCTGTCGATCCCGCCGCGCCAGGGCCGGTTCGCCATGGAGCCGGGCGCGCTGCACATCTGGCCGCGTGGTCGCTCCATGATGATCGCCCTGCCGAACCCCGACCGGTCCTTCACCTGCACCCTGTTCTGGCCGCACAAGAGCCTGGCCGCGCTGGACAGCCCGCGGAAGATCGGGGCGTACTTCGCCGAGCACTATCCGGACGCGTTCGAGCTGATGCCCGACCTGATCCCGGCGTACCTGGACAACCCGGTCGGACACCTGGTCACCATGCACTGCTCGCCCTGGCACGTCACCACCGGGGGTGTCACGATCGGGCTCGTCGGCGACGCCGCGCACGCCATCGTCCCCTTCTACGGTCAGGGCGCCAACTGCGGCTTCGAGGACTGCGTCGAGCTGGACCGCTGCCTGGACGAGGCGGGGGACGACTTCCCCAGGGCGCTGGAGCTGTTCGAGCGGCGCAAGGCGGACACGGACGTCATCGCCCGGCTGGCACTGGACAACTTCGTGGAGATGCGCGACAAGGTCGGCTCGCGGATGTTCCTGGCGGGCAAGCGGGTCGAGCACGCGCTCGAGCGCGTGGTGCCCGGCTACGTCTCCCGCTACGAGCTCGTCTCGTTCTCGACCACCCCGTACGCCCAGGTGGAGCGGCGCGTGGCCCGCCAGCGCCGCTGGGTCGCGGCCGGGACGGGCGCCGCGGCCCTGGCCCTCGTCCTGGCGAGCAGAACCCTGGCCAGAAGGACAAAACGGACAACCCATAGCATATCCGGGTGATCGTCGGACAAGTGCTCGGCCTGCTCGGAGTCGGTGTCGCGGCCGGGGTGGTGAGCACGGTCGTCAGCCTCGCCTCGATCGTCTCCTACCCGGCGCTCCTGGCCTTCGGCTTGCCCCCGCTGACCGCGAACGTCACCAACACCGTCGCCCTCGTCTTCACCGGCATCGGCGCCGCCGCCGGCTCGCGGCCCGAGCTGGCCGGTGAGGGCGGCCGGGTGCTCAAGCTCGGTCCCGTGGCCGCGATCGGCGGCGCGACGGGCGCGTTGCTGCTGCTGGTGACCCCGTCCAGGACCTTCGAGCTGATCGCGCCGTGGCTGATCGCGATGGCCTCGCTGCTGCTGGTCCGGCCGCCGTCGGTGCGGGCACACGGCGAGCACGGAGTGCTGGGGCGGGTGGCGCTGTTCGCCGTGACGATCTACACCGGGTATTTCGGCGCGGCCGGAGGGCTGATGGTCTTCGCCGTGCTGGCCTTCATGCTGGATCACTCGGCCGCCAAGCTGAACGCGATGAAGAACGTGATGTCCGGGCTGGCGAACGCGGTGGCGGCGCTCGGGTTCGCGCTGTTCGGGCCGGTGGACTGGGGCGCGGCGGTGCCACTGGCGGCCGGGTTCCTGGTCGGGGGGTGGGTCGGGCCGACGATCGCCCGCAGGCTGCCGGGCAGCAGCCTGCGCTACCTGGCGGCGGCCTGCGGGCTGGTGGTGGCGATCAAGCTGGGCTGGGACTCGTACTCGCGCTGACCTCGGCACGTACGTCGTGCGCCCCGGCGGCGAGCGCGGCGAAGCGGGCGGTCACCCGGTGCCAGATCGGCGTGGACACCGGCTCGTCCGCCACCGCCCTGGCGTAGACCTCGCCGGGGTCGAAACCGTCCACCCGCCACTCCCGGATGCGCGCGGGCAGCACCTCGGGGTGGAACTGCACGCCCCAGGCCCGCTCACCCACCCGGAACGCCTGGTACGGGCACGCGCTCGTCTCCGCCAGCCAGACGGCCCCGCCGGGCAGCCGGGTGATCGCGTCCTTGTGGTGCTCGATCGCGGGCACCACCCCGGGCAACCCGTGGAACAGCGGGTCGTCGGCGGCCTCCGGCCGGATCGTGAGCGGCAGGCTGCCGTTCTCCGGCGTGCCCGTGTCGGCGGTCACCTCGCCGCCCGCGACCTCCGCGAGCAGCTGGCCGCCCAGGCAGATGCCGAACACCGGCACACCGTCCTCGAGCGCCTGGCCGACGAGCCGCCTGGCGTCGGCCAGCCACGGCGCCTTGTCGTCGTCACCGGGCAGGTAGCCGCCACCGAGCATGATCATGGCGGCGTGGTCGAGGCGGGCGGGCAGGGGAGCGCCCTCGTGGGCGAGCACGACGTCCAGCTCCAGCCCGGCCTCCTCCAGCCAGCCACCCAGCCGGCCGGGGCCGCCGCTCCTGCTGTTCTGAACGATCAGCACGTCACCCATCAACGACCTCCGCCATCCAGTCCAAGATCAGCTCGTCCACCGTGCCCCCGGGGCACGCACACGTGCGACTGCCGCGCGCGAGCGAACTCCCGATCGCACTCGAGGCACGTCCACCGGGTCACGACAGCCCTGACGCGGCGCCGGTCACGGGAGGTTGGCCGCGCGGGCCGTGTGGCGGAGCAGCAGCGCGGTCGTCACCGGGCCGACGCCGCCGGGCACCGGCGTGAGGGCGCCCGCCACCTCCGCCACCGCGTCGAAGTCGACGTCGCCGACCAGCCCGCCGTCGTCCGTGGGGTTGGTGCCGACGTCGATCACCACCGTGCCCGGCGTGACGTGCCCGGCGCCGATCAGCGCGGGCCGGCCCGCCGCCGCGACCAGCACCTCGGCCGTGGAGGTGACGGAGGCCAGGTCGCGGGTGCGGGAGTGGCAGACGGTGACGGTGGCGTGCCGGTCGAGCAGCAGGTGCGCCAGCGGCTTGCCCACCACGGTCGAGCGCCCGACCACCACCGCCCGGCGGCCCTCCAGCTCCACCTCGTAGTGGTCGAGCAGCGCCAGCACGGCGGCCGCCGTGGCGGGCGCGAACGCGGGCAGCCCGGCGGCGAGCCGGCCGAGCGAGAGCGGGTTGGCGCCGTCGACGTCTTTACGCGGATCGATGGCCGCGGCCAGTTGCTGCGCGGAGGCGCCGGCGGGCAGCGGGGTCTGCAGCATGACGCCGTGGACGTTGGCGTCGCCGCTGAGCTTGGCCAGCGTCTCGCCGATCCGCTCCGGCGCGGCCTCGGGGCCGAGGTCGACCACGTCGCAGGCGATGCCCACACCGGCCGCCGCCTTGGCGATCGACCGTACGTACCACAGGCTGGCCTCGTCGTCCGTCGCCACCACCACGGCCAGCCGCGGCTGCGGACCCGCCGCCGCCTCGGTCTCCGTCTGGGCCCTGATGGCGGCGGCCAGCTCCTTCCCGGTCAGCGTCTTCACGGCTTGATCTCCTCGCGTACCTCGGCGGTCACCCAGTCTGCCCTGGCGACGGCCGCGTCAACGCCGGAGACACGGTGGTTCAGCTTCTCGCGTAGCGGCTGGTCCTTGATGCCGGCCAGGTTGACCTCGACATTCACCCTGGCCGTGGTGAGCGCGGCGCGCGCGGCCTCCGCGGCGGCGGCCACGTCGGTGACGACGTTGCGGTTGCAGATCGGCAGCAGCACCTCGCACAGCTCGATCACCCGGGTGGCGGCCTCGGCCACCCTGGCGGGCGGCTCGGCCGCGCCGGCCAGCGCCCTGGCGATGGCGGTGCTGCGCTCCTCGCCCTTGGGCAGCCGGTAGGCGTCGGTGACCGCGGTGAAGGCCGCCGCGTCCTCCTCGGCCAGCCGCAACGTCCTGGTCCGCAGCGTGTCGGTCTCGGCGATCACGGCGACGACGGTCTCGGCGTGGTCGGCGTACCTCTCCCCGGTCGTGTAGCGGGCGACCATGCCGAGCAGGGCGGCGGCCTGCGCCGCGTGCAGGGCCGCTGTCGCGCCGCCTCCCGGCGCGGGCACCCGGGCGGCCAGCTCGGCAAGGAAGTCGACGATCTTTGTGTCGCGCATGGCGGCATTCTGCCAGGCCGCGCGCTCCTCATTCGCGGAACATCGGCCGCGTGGCGTCCTCCGGCCCGCTCTGCGGCAGGTACGGCGAGGCCGTCGAGGCGTACGGGACCGAGTACTCGGCAGGCGTCGCCGAGGACCGCCACCGCGACGGGAACAACGAGACGACCAGCAGCGCCACCCCGAGGAACAGCAGCACCCCCGAGAACGCCACGGTCTGGAAGCCCGCCTCCATGATGGCCGGCAGCCACCGGTCGGGCAGCACCCGCAGGCCCTGCATCTCGACCGTGGGCAGGATGCCCAGGGCGGTGAACGACAGGCCGCCCAGCAGGGAGGCGACGGGCGACAGCCGCGACCCGGCCAGGAACGCCAGCACGATCGCCGACGCGACGACCACGGCCAGTCCGAGCCAGGAGATCTGGAACGTCTCCCTGGACCTGACGAGGATCTCGCCGACGCCGAACCACAGCCCGGCGGCGACCAGCGGAGGAAGGAGCAGCCCTGCGAGCACTCCCAGAGCGTGACGGGCACCGTTTGACATGACTCAACCCCGTTTGTTCGCTTTGTCCAAACGTACCGCGCGACCGCCCTGGCGTCGCGGGTTGCTGAAAACTCCCTGTGAAGCCCCCCTCTGGCCTTTTGCCGGGGCCGCGGCCCCGGGCATCGTGGGGCGCATGAGATCCGCGATCCTGAAGACCGCACTCAGCGCCGCAGTCGCAGTCCTGCTCGTCAGCGCGCCCGCGCAGGCCGGAGGGAAGCCCGACACGTTCGCCCTGCCGAACGGGTTCCAGCCGGAGGGCATCGCGACGGGACCGGGGCCGTACGCCTATTTCGGCTCCCGCGCGAGCGGTGACATCTACCGGGCCGACCTGCGCACCGGTAAGGGGTCCGTCATCAGCAAGGGTCCGGGCACGCCCTCGCTCGGGCTGAAGACCGACGGGCGCGGGCGGCTGTTCGTGGCCGGGGGCAGCGGGGGCAACGCCCGGGTGATCGACCTGCGTACCGGGGCGGTGCTCAAGTCGTACACGCTGGCCACCGGGCCGTCGTTCGTCAACGACGTCATCCTCATGGGGCACGCCGCGTACTTCACCGACTCCACCAACCCGGTGCTCTACAAGCTGGAACTCGGGCGCGGCGGGTCGCTGCCCGGCGAGGCCGTCAAGATCCCGCTCTCGGGCGCCATCCAGTACACGACCGGCATCAACGCCAACGGCATCGCTCCCGGCCCGGACCGGAAGTCGCTGCTGATCGTCCAGTCGAACACCGGCAAGCTGTTCGAGGCCGACCCGTCCTCCGGGGTCACCACCGAGGTGGACCTGGGCGGCGAGTCCCTGGTCAACGGCGACGGCCTGCTGCTGGCCGGCCGCACGCTGTACGCCGTGCAGAACCGCCTGAACACGGTGGCCGTCGTCGGCCTGGCGGGGGACGGCTCGTCCGGGAAGGTCGTGAAGCGGCTGACCGATCCTCGCTTCGACGTCCCCACGACGGTGGCCCCCTATGGGGACCGCCTCTACCTGCCCAATGCCCGCTTCACGACGACCCCGGCCCCTGACACGCCGTACCCGGTGGTCGCCGTCAAGCCCTGACCCACCTGGGGCGCGCCTCGCGCGCCGTTCTCGATGAGGGCGGCGTGCGGGCCGCGCCGCTGCGGCAGGCGGGACGCCCCGGCCGGGTTCGCCCGGCCGGGGCGTGTGTCACTTCTTGATCGTGTAGCTGTCCCCGTACACCTTCCAGGTCAGCGGCGGGTTCAGGTCGAGGTTGCGGTTCTTGAGGAACACGCGCTGCATCGTGTCCACCCGCGTCGTGTCCTCGTGCGCCTCCTCCGCCTTCATCGCCGCCTTGCGCGCGTCGAGGAACGCGTTCAGGTACGTCACCTCGTTCCCGCCCTGCGCGGGCGGCTTGGCCTTGGCCAGGGCGGACTTCCTGATGCCGCCGAAGCTCAGCTTGTCGCCGCCGGGCCCGTGCATGACCATGGCGTCGTAGTAGACGAACTGGCCGAGCGCCCGCAGCCCGTCCTGTCTGGCCTGCTTCACGGCCGGGTTGAAGTAGACGCGGTCGCGCTCGTCGTTCTGGGCCTGCTGGAAGACGGTGTCCTTGGCGGCCGTCTTCCAGTCCTTGGTGAAGTTCGGGTCGAGGCCCTTGTGGGAGTCGGTGCCGTTCACCTTGCGCAGGGCCGGGAGGTACCTGGCCAGGACATTGCCGGGCTTGCGCTTGGTGTAGAGCTCGACCAGCTCCAGCATGTCGCCCGTGCCGGAGCAGAAGCCGATGATCCCGGCGGTGTAGCCGCGCTCGTCCTTGATGTCCTCGATGTAGCCGTACTGGGCCTTCCAGTCGAGCGAGGAGTTCTCCGCGCTGGACACCAGCTTCATGGCGATGTCCTTCTTGTGCGGATCGGTGAGATCGACCGGGCCCGTGCCGGTGACGGTGAGGGAGAGGGCCAGGAGTGTGGCGGTCAGCACATGCGCTCCTGTCGGAGGAGGGGGTTGTTAGGAAAGCTTCCTAACGAACCCTACTCCGCATTTGTTGCCTCTGTGGCGAAAACTAACTCAAGGGACGCAGAGCCGCCAGTTGCTCCTCGAACGGGACAATCTCCTCGGTCTCGGCCTTGGGCCTGCGGTGCCGCAGCAGGTCGGCCAGCTCGTCCGCGGCACGGGCGATGCGCGGGCCGAGTCCGTCGGTGAAGGCGTCGCTCGCACCGCCCCAGTCCTCCGCGGCCGCGTAGACGGCGGTGGGGACGACGACGGCGCGCAGGTAGGCGAAGAGCGGGCGCAGCGCGTGCTCCAGCGCCAGCGAGTGGCGGGCGGTGCCGCCGGTGGCGGCGATGAGCACCGGCTTGCCCGCCAGCGCGGCGTTGTCGATCACGTCGAAGAACGACTTGAACAGGCCGCTGTACGAGCCGCTGAAGATCGGCGTGACCGCGACGAGCCCGTCGGCCTCCGTCACCGCCTCGATCGCCGCGCGCAGCCTGCCGTTCGGGAAGCCGGTCACGAAGTTGTTCGCGATGTCCACGGCGAGGTCGCGCAGCTCGATCACGCGTACCTCCGCCTCCACCTGCCGCGTGACGGCCTCCGCCAGGCGGTCGGCGAGCAGGCGGGTGGCGGAGGGCTGGGTCAGACCCGCCGTGACGACGACGAGCTTCATCTGGTCGATCTCCTTTCCGGTGGTCAGGCGGTTACGGCGGGGATGCGGGAGGCGTGGGTGGGCGCATCGGGCACGTCGGCGGGACGGTCCTTGGCGAACTCCTTGCGCAGCACCGGCACGACCTCCTCGCCGAGGATGTCGAGCTGCTCCAGCACGGTCTTCAGCGGCAGCCCCGCGTGGTCCATCAGGAACAGCTGGCGCTGGTAGTCGCCGAAGTACTGCCTGAACTCGAGGGTCCTGTCGATGACCTGCTGCGGGCTGCCCACGGTGAGCGGGGTCTGCGCCATGAACTCCTCCAGCGACGGCCCGTGGCCGTACACGGGGGCCTCGTTGAAGTACGGGCGGAACTCGCGCACCGCGTCCTGCGAGTTCTTACGCATGAACACCTGGCCGCCCAGGCCCACGATGGCCTGCTCCGGCGTGCCGTGGCCGTAGTGGGCGTACCGCTGCCGGTAGAGGTTGATCAGGCGCATGAAGTGCTCCTTCGGCCAGAAGATGTTGTTGGCGAAGAAGCCGTCGCCGTAGTAGGCGGCCTGCTCGGCGATCTCGGGGCTGCGGATCGAGCCGTGCCACACGAACGGCGGCACCCCGTCCAGCGGGCGCGGCGTCGAGGTGAAGCCCTGCAGCGGCGTGCGGAAACGCCCCTCCCAGTCGACGACGTCCTCGCGCCAGAGCCTGTGCAGCAGCGCGTAGTTCTCGATGGCGAGCGGGATGCCGTTCCTGATGTCCTGCCCGAACCAGGGGTAGACGGGCCCGGTGTTGCCCCGGCCCAGCATGAGGTCCACCCGCCCGTCCGCCAGGTGCTGCAGCATGGCGAAGTCCTCGGCGATCTTGACCGGGTCGTTGGTCGTGATCAACGTGGTGGCGGTGGACAGGACCAGGCGCTCCGTCTTGGCCGCGATGTAGCCGAGCATGGTGGTCGGCGAGGACGGCACGAAGGGCGGGTTGTGGTGCTCGCCCGTCGCGAACACGTCGAGCCCGACCTCCTCGGCCTTGAGCGCGATCGCCACCATCGCCTTGATCCGCTCGTGCTCGGTCGGGGTCCTGCCCGTGGTGGGGTCCGTGGTGACGTCGCCCACGCTGAAGATTCCGAACTGCACTTTAGTCACCATCCATGACTGTTGAATCTTTGACGGCTACGGTAGCGCTCACCGCTCCTGAGATATTCCACCATGGGTACTCGGGATGCTCAGCGGGCGAGCGCGTTGATGTCGGACGGGTCCAGGATCCGCTTGGGGGCGCCGTGCTCGGCGACCGCGATCATGGCGCGCCCGATCTTCTCCGTCGTGGTGACCGCGGACGGGAACATCCGGCGCAGAATCGGATAGAGGTGCCGGGTCACCACGTACGCCACTCGGTAGAGCCGGGTGCGCGAGGTGACGCCGTGCATCGGCTGGATATAACCGGGGCGGAACATGTACGCCTCCAGCGGCAGCGCGAGCAGGGCGTTCTCGATCTCGCCCTTCACCCTGGCCCACATGGACCGCCCCTCGGCGTCGGTCCCCGCGCCGGACACGTACACGAACGTCGAGCCCGGGCTGAGCCGCGCCAGCGTGCGCCCCGCGGACAGCGTGAAGTCGTACGTGATCCGCCGGTAGTCCTGCTCGCGCATGCCCGCCGACGAGACCCCGAGGCAGAAGAAGCAGGCGTCGTAGCCGCCCAGCTCGCCCTCGATCGCGCTCAGCTCCAGCAGGTCGTCGTGCCGGATCTCGCGCAGCTTGCCGTGCCCGAGCCCCGTCGGGGCCCGCCCGACCGTGAGCACGGCGGTCACCCGGTCGTCGAGCAGGCACTGTCTGAGCACTCCGCGCCCGATCATCCCGGTCGCCCCGAAGAGGATCACTCTCACCGCATGCCACCCGTTGATCGTCGGCATTCCATACTAGGGTCCCATGAAGGTGACGGACTGGTATCCACCGATCGAGCCGTACGACTCCGGGCTGCTCAATGTCGGCGACGGTAACGAGATCTACTGGGAGACCTGCGGCAACCCCGCGGGCAAGCCCGCCTTGTTCCTGCACGGCGGCCCCGGCGGAGGGCTCGTCCCGGACAGCCGGCGGTTCTTCGACCCATCCGCCTACCGGATCGTGCTGTTCGACCAGCGCAACTGCGGCCGCAGCCGCCCCTTCGCCGGCGACCCGGAGGCGTCGCTGGAGCACAACACGACCCCGCATCTGGTGGCCGACATCGAACGGCTGCGCGAGCACCTGGGGATCGAGCGCTGGCTCGTCTTCGGCGGCAGCTGGGGCACCACACTCGGCCTGGCCTACGCTCAGGCTCATCCTGACCGGGTCACCGAGCTCGTGCTGCGCGGCGTTTGGCTCGTCCGCCCGTCAGACGAGGCGTGGGCCTTCACCCCGGCGGGCGCGGCCCACCTGTTCCCCGCCGAGTGGGCGGCGTTCCTCGCCCCGATCCCCGCCGGCGAGCAGGACGACCTCGTCGCCGCCTACGGCCGCCGCATCACCGACCCCGAGCCCGCGGTGCACGTCCCCGCGGCCCGCGCCTGGATGGGCTGGGAGCTCTCCGCCAACACCCTGCTGCCGGTGCCGCCGCCCGACCTCGACGACGCCATGCTGGTGGCGTTCGCCCGCATCACCCACCACTACATCGGCAACGGCGGCTTCCTCCCCGATCAGGGCCTCCTCGCCGGCATCGACCGCATACGGCACATTCCCGCGGTCATCGTGAACGGCCGCTACGACATCAAGACGCCGCCGAGCCAGGCGTGGGACCTGCACCAGGCCTGGCCCGAGGCGGAGCTGCACATCGTGGAGGACGCCGGCCACGGCGGCTCCGAGCCCGGCACCCGCCGCCTGCTCATCGAGGCCACCGACCGCTTCCGCTAATCACGCTGACCGGAGTCCGCCCCGATCGTCTCCATGATGTCCTCGGGCAGGGGATAGGGCCGCTCCACCGGCAGCGGCGCGGACACGTGCGCGCCGCGCGACAGCGCCGCGCGCACCTCGCGCGCCTGGTCCGTGATGTCGGTGATGCCGAGCGTCCACTCCTCCACGTAGCGCCGCACCGCCTCCCCGGACAGCCCGATCTGGATCGACCGGTACGGCAGCGCCTCGTGCCGCACCCCGCGCTCGGGGTCCCACTGGATCCGCACGGGGCTGCGGCGCAGCCGTTCGGCCCCCCCGGGCGCCTGTCGTCATGGCTGAGGCACGAATGCGCCAGCGCCCAGGCGAACCCCTCCCGGGACAGCGAGATCGCCAGCACCCGCTCCTGCTCGGGCTTGGTCGCGTATCCGCAGCGGTACATCATCCACAGGAACGACGGCTTGATCCAGGTCATCCGCTCCAGCTTGAACGGCGCCACGAAGCGCTGCGCCGCCACGGCGGGGTCGGCGATTGCGGGGCCGTAGGCCTGGTAGACAGTGATCGACTCCTCGTTGTAGGTGCGGACTCCGTCCGCTACCTGCGGTGGACCGCTGGACGCGGCCCACCGTAGGCGGCACGGATCTGCCGGTACGGCATGTTCATGTCGCCCAGACTGGCGAAGATCCGCACTCGGGGGGCAACGGATTAAGGCCGCCCGAGGTCCCGGACCGCGAGCGCCAGGTGGGCGGCGGCGGCCGGGGGGATGGCCAGGCCGCGGGCCGAGATGCCGATCGCCCACTGCGTGCCGGGCACGACCGCGGCGGCGCACGCCACCTCCGCCCTGAACTGCCCGTGCTCCTCCACCACCTGCCCGGGCCGCAGCCCCGCCAGCTCCTCCTCCACGTCCTCCACGCTCGCCGGGGTCGCGGAGGTGAAGCGGCGCAGGCCGTACTCGGTGAGGATGCCGTGCCGGACCCGGGACGGGAGCGAGAGCAGCAGCGCCTTGCCGAGCGCGGTGGCGTGCGGCGCCGTCTCCAGGCCCGCCTGCAGGTCCTCCAGCCAGGGGGAGCGCGGCCCCTCCGCCACGTCGACCACCATGAGCCGCCCGTGGGCGAGCTGGGCCAGGTAGGCGCTGTGGCCGGAGGAGTCGGCCAGGTGCCGCAGCACCTCGGATCCGCGCGGCGGCCGCTCGAACGACTCCAGCATCTCGTGGAAGCGCTCGGCCACCTGCGAGCCGGGCAGGTAGTCGCCCTCGGGCCGCCGGTGCAGGTAGCCCTCGTAGCAGAGAGTCCGGACCAGGTGGTACGAGGTGGACAAGTTGAGGCCGCAGCGTCGGGCGATGACCTTGACCGACAGCGGCCGGTCGGCTCGCGAGACCTCTTCCAGCACGCGGAGCGCGCGGGAGACGCTGCGGATCAGATCGCTGGGTTCTTCGCCGGTCATCCATCTAGCATCGGCGCGCCGTCGGGAAATCGCACGCCCACCGTTCCTGAAGATTGAGCGGGGCGAGAAACTTGAGCCAGTCGCGGGCGGCGATGCTGGGCGGGCCGGACGCGACGAAGGCGGGAGTGATCGGGCGCAGGTCAGAGATGCTGGAGGGCCTTGGGTGCGATGGCGGCGCGGCCGGTGGCCGTCCGGCGAGCACGATGGGTCGGCACTGCTGAATGGCGGCCGAACAGGCATGCTCGCATGACTGGCAATCGCTCCCTTCCAGGGGCTGGACTCCGGCGATGACATAACCAGAGTCATACGTGCGGTCGCCGAGCAGCAGCGCTTGCTCTGCCTGCACTCGCGCTGCCCTGAGCGGTTTGACCACAAACGTAGTAACTCTGTATCCGCCATCGTTTTCGCAGGTCAGCGGGCGGTTCGCCAGGACTGCTCCTCGACCAGCTCCACGCTGCGCCAGCCGCCGGGGGTGCGCCGCATGCGGTGGTGGTACCAGCCGCCGCCGTGCAGGAAGCCCTCGGTGTCCGCGGTGACCATGTCCCTGGTGGGGGCGAGGGTGTCGGTGAAGGGCGCGCTCACGCGTGCCTCCCCGTCCTCGAAGTCGATCCGCGGGGCCCCGATGAGGTGCAGGCGCCCGGGCCAGTGCGGCAGCACCTCCGCGAGCCAGGCCTTGACCTCGTCCCGCGTGCCCTTGATGCCGCCCGCGGAGCGGTAGTCGATCACGGCGTCAGGGGTGAACACCTCGTCGAGCAGGTCCCACTGGCCCGAGTCGATGGCGTGGGTGTAGCGGGCCAGCAGGTCGGTGATGTGCAGCCGGTCGGCGATCTCCTGTGTGTCCATGGGGTTGATCGTTGCGCTACGAGCGCTCGATGGCCAGAGCGCTCGACGAGTGCCGCGGCAGCCCGGCCAGTCGGGCTCACTTCCGGGCGGCGTACGTGTGCATGAACGGATGATCACCGGGTACGCCTGTCGTCATGCCCGTTACAGGCTACGAAGGATGGTTATTGGCTGGCCGGTACAGGTTGCTGGCCGAGCTGGGCCGGGGTGCCATGGGCAGGGTCTGGCGCGCCCACGACGAGCTGCTGGATCGGCAGGTGGCGGTCAAGGAGGTGCGCCTTCCGCACCAGCCGGGTCCGGAGCGGGAGGCGCTGCTCCGGCGCACCCTGCGCGAGGCGCGCCTGACCGCGCGGCTGAGCCACCCGCGCATCGCCGCCGTGTACGACGTGGTGGTCGCCGACGAGCGGCCGTGGATCGTGCTGCAGCTGGTCCCCGCCCCCAGCCTCGCCCAGGTGATCAGCGAACGGGGGCCGCTGCCCGTGCCCGCGGTCGCCCGCATCGGCCTCGAAATCCTGGACGCCCTGCGCGCCGCCCACGCCGGCGGCATCGTGCACCGCGACATCAAGCCGGCCAACATCCTCATCACCGGCGACCGGCACGCCATCCTGACCGACTTCGGGCTGGCCAGCACCCTGGACGACCAGGGCCGCCGTACCCAGGACGGCTTCGTCGTCGGCACGCCCGCCTACATCGCCCCCGAACGCGCCCGCGGCGGCCCCGCCACGCCGCAGGCCGATCTGTGGTCGCTGGGCGCCACCTTGTACGCGGCGGTCGAGGGCCGCGTCCCGTTCGAGCTCAGCAGTGAGCTGGCCACCCTGTCCGCGGTGCTCACCGCGGAGCCGGCGCCGTTCGAGCACGCCGGACCGCTCACCCCGATCATCTCCGGACTGCTGGAGAAGGATCCCGACCGTCGTACGGACGCGGCCCGCGCTCACGAGCAACTGTCCGCCCTGTGTGGGTCACCGGTCATTCCGGCCCCGCTGGACAACCCGACCGTCGACGGTGACAGCGGGCGGATCACCGCCTCGTCCGGCGATCGTCCGTTCAGGAAGGGGACGCCGTACCGGCAGCGGCTGGCCGAGCACTGGCGGCAGGCGGCCGCCGTCGCAGCCCTGATCGTCAGCGTGATGGCGACCACCACGTGGTGGAGTGCCGAGCCGGGCACGCCGCGTCCGGCGACCAGGGCCGAGCCCACCGCGCCACCGGCCACGCTCCAGCCGGACACCGCGCTGCAAGCCCGCGAAGTCGTCGCCTTGCGCCGTGCCGGCAGGCGCGAGCCGGAGCCCGCGCGTACGACACCGCGCATTTCCAGCCGCACGGCCGGCATCCCGCATGGACCAGCGAAGAAGGTCAAGACGGAGAAGGTCAAGGCGAAGAAGGCGAAGGGGAAGAAGCACGGCGCGAAATGACGGTCGCCACCGATCCCAGCGGGTCGACCGCGCTATTGCCCCACCCGGCCGTCGATGCATTCGCGCAGCAGATCGGCGTGCCCGCAGTGACGGGCGTACTCCTCGATCCGGTGAACCCACAGCTCCCGGACCGCGATGCGGTCCTTACCCACCCGCACGCCCAGATCCGGATACTCGGCCAGCACCGCATCGGTTGCCGCCTGTTCGCGCGCGAGATCGGCGAATGCGCCGTCGACCAGCGCCTGCTCCGCGACGGCTCCGTCGAAGTCGGCATCACGTGCTCCGTACAGCTTCGGTGCCGGGTCTTCTGGCAGAATCCAATTGCGCCAGTCCCGCTCCACCTCGGCAAGATGGCGGACCAGACCCAGCAGGGACATGGTCGACGGCGGCACCGACCGGCGCGCCAGTTGCTCCGGATCCAACCCCTGGCACTTCATCCGCAGGGTCAGCCGATAGTTCCTCAGGTAGTCCTGCAGCGTCGCCAGCTCACCGTCCGGGCTGGCTCCGTCATTGTCGCGGGGATCCTCGTCGGGATCCACCCACATGTCGGGGTAGACACTGGCCTGGCTCCACCGCTCGGGCATGTCGCTCACCGTGTTCACGATGCTGACCAGTGGCCCGGCATGCAAGCGATTATCCAGGCGCGGGCGGTCGTCCAGACAACAAGAAAGCCCCAGACTCCCGGCATGTGCCGTGAGCTGGGGCTTCAACTCCTGTTTGACCAGGTCAGACCTGATCTGCTATGGAGCCTGGTGGACGATACTGGGATTGAACCAGTGACCTCTTCCGTGTCAGGGAAGCGCTCTCCCGCTGAGCTAATCGTCCTTACGAGGTGGCGACGGGATTTGAACCCGTGTGGACGGCTTTGCAGGCCGCTGCCTCGCCTCTCGGCCACGCCACCGAGCCGGAAGCTCCGAGCGGAAGACGGGATTCGAACCCGCGACCCTCACCTTGGCAAGGTGATGCTCTACCACTGAGCCACTTCCGCGTCCGCCCCGCTTGCACCGGGCGACGAGAGAACTCTAGCGAATCCTGGCCCAGTCCCCAAACTGAATACGGGACCGCCGTCATGGGCCCGGCTCTGAGCGCTAGCGGTGGAGCGGGAGCTCCGCGGGGTGCGGCCCCTCCGTCTCCAGGCGGTAGTCCTGGCCGGAAACGGCGCGGTTGCCGTCGATGACCTGCTCCGACGGCGCCTTGTCGCCGCCCATGATCGCGTCCTGCGCCTTATGGAAGCGCTCGTGCGCCTCCCGCGCGTACCCCGCGCCCACGGTCGTGTAGTCGACCTGGGTGGCGATCAGCTCGCGCAGGTACGCCTTGTTCGGCTCGAACGTCACCGGCGGCGGGCAGGCCGGAGCCAGCACCTGGTCGGGATCGCGCCCGTCGAACCGCTTGAACAGCTCGGCGGCCAGCCGCAGGTGCTCCAGCTCCATGGCGAGGTGCAGCTCCCAGACGGTCCGCACCCTGGGATGCGGCTCGGTCAGCGCGAACGAGTAGTACATGTAGCACTCGTTGTACTCGTGGTTGAGCAGTATCTCCCACCAGCTGTCGCCCGGATCGGCCAGCGACTCGTAGTGAGTCACGTGCCCCTCCTCGGCCAGCGCGATCTCCTGATACAGCCGGCGGGCGACCGGCTCCAGCTGCGTGGGGCCGGCGTTCATGTAGAAGTTCATGGCCTGCTGCTCGGTCGCCCTGATCGTCAGCGCGTGCAGCCGGGACAGCGGCTCCGTCGACCTCTTCTGGTACGGCTCGCGCACGTTGTCCATCGGGTCCCGATGGTGCAGGTACGTGGGCCGCCCCGGCATCACCTCGGTCAGCCGGTCCACGATCTTCTCGGCCCTGCGGTGCTCGATCATCTCGTACAGGTTCGCGAACCGGTACAGATGATCGAAGTGCTCCAGCAGGCCGAACTCGAAGGCCTGCTTCAGATACCCGTCGGGCTCCATCCGCGCCACCCACGCCGTCAGATCCACCGCGGCCTGCTCATAGGCGATCGTGGTCTCCAGCACCGACGACACCCCCGGCAGCAGCCAGTTGACCACCTTCTGCTGCTGCGCCTCGATGTAGCGCACCCGCGCCAGCTGCTGCTTGAGCTCGATGTCGGGGCAGTGGCGGGCCAGCTGGTGGCTGAAGAAGACCGCCTCCGTCTCGATCCCGTTCATCGCGATGATCCGGCACCGCGTGTACGGGTCGGCGTGGTCGGGATCGATCGGCTCGACGTTCAGCTCGCGCCAGTTACGCAACTGATCGTCCAGCGGGATACCCCGCTCCTGCAGTGGATCGAAGGCCATGTGGCTGCGCTACCCGGGGCATGATCCGGCAACCTCCGCGTTCGGTCCTCGAACGGCCCGCGTTCGGTAAGGGGGCGCGTGCCCGGGGGAGCGCCGGGTAGGGCGCGGACGTGGGTGAACAAGATGTCATCGATTTGCTGGTGACCCAGCACAGCCAGATCAGGGACCTGTTCGACGAGGTCGAGCAGGCACCCGCGGACAAGGTGGGGGAGGCGTTCGACCGGCTGATGCGGATGTTGTCCGTGCATGAGACGGCCGAGGAGGAGATCGTCCACCCGTACGCGCGCAGGAAGCTCGACAACGGTCAGGGCGTGGTCGGCGACCGCCTGACCGAGGAGAACCGGGCCAAGCGCCTCCTCCTCGAGCTCCACAAGGGCGGGGTGGACCATCCGCAGTTCTGGGAGCGCCTCGGGGAGCTGCGTACCGCCGTGACCATGCACGCCCGCAGCGAGGAGCGCTACGAGTTCGCCAAGCTGCGCGCGAACACCTCCGCCGTCGAGCGGCGGGCCATGGCGGCGGCAGTGCGGGCCGCCGAGAGCCTCGCGCCGCTGCGCCCGCACCCCGGCACGGAGAGCGCCACCAAGAACATGCTGATGGGCACGCCGATCGCGCTGATGGAACGGGCCCGAGAGATGATCCGCAAGGGGCTCGGCAAGCACAGCTGACACTTCGACGCTGAGCGAAATGTCGGGGTACTACCGTCGTACGCATGGAGTACATCGCTCGTGACGCCGACATAGCGCCCGTCGCCGCGCTCATCGCGGACCCGACGAGGGCGGCCATGCTGACCGCCCTGCTGGACGGGCGGGCGCTGGCGGCGGGAGAGCTGGCCAGGATGGCCGGGGTGAGCGCCGCCACCGCGAGCGCCCACCTGGCCAGGTTGCTGGACGGCAGGCTGGTCGACGTCGTGCGCCAGGGCCGCCACCGCTACTACCGCCTGGCCGGGCACGATGTGGCCGAGGTGCTTGAGGTGCTGGCCAGGGTCAGCGCCCGACCGCCCGTACGGTCGCTGCGCCAGTCCAGGCAGGCCAGGCAGCTGGAGGAGGCCCGCACCTGTTACGACCACCTCGCCGGACGGGCCGGCGTGAGCCTGCTCGACCGGCTCAGGGAGGGCGGCTACTACGCGGCGCACGACCTGACCGACGCCGGCGAGCGGCTGCTGACCGGCCTCGGCGTGGACGTCGCGGGCGCGCGCCGGTCGAGGAGGCGTTTCGCGCCCGAGTGCCTGGACTGGACCGAGCGCAGGTCGCATCTCGGCGGGGCGCTGGGGGCGGCGATCACCGACGTGCTGTTCGAGCGGGGCTGGTACCGGCGCGGGAAGGCGCCCAGGGCGGTGGCCCTCACCGAGGAGGGCAGGGAGGGGCTGTCGGCGTTGTTCTCGCGTAAGGAGCTAACATCGGGTACGCCGGTTACCTAGCAGCGAGAGAGACGCACCATGCGCGACAACGGAGTCGTGAACGTCGGTCCCGAACCCCTGTCCTTCGACGACGTCATCAACGTGGCCCGTCACGGAGCCCCCGTACGGCTCACCGACGACGCCCTGGCCGCCATCTCGGCGGCCCGCCAGCGGGTGGACGAGCTGGCCGAGAGCCCGGTCCCCGCGTACGGCATCTCGACGGGCTTCGGCGCGCTGGCCACGCGGCACATCGACCCGGCGCTGCGCGCCCAGCTCCAGCGCTCCCTGGTGCGCTCCCACGCGGCGGGCAACGGACCCGAGGTCGAGACCGAGGTCGTGCGCGCGCTCATGCTGCTGCGCCTGCACACGCTGGCCACCGGCCACACCGGCGTCAGGCCGACCACGGCCAAGACCCTGGCCGCGCTGATCAGCGCGGGGATCACGCCGGTCGTGCACGAGTACGGCAGCCTCGGCTGCTCCGGCGACCTGGCCCCGCTGGCGCACGTCGCGCTGACGCTGATGGGTGAGGGCGTCGTACGCGACAAGGCCGGAGACATCCAGCCGGCCGGCGAGGCGCTCAAGCAGGCCCGGATCGACCCCGTCGAGCTGGCCGCCAAGGAGGGCCTGGCGCTGATCAACGGCACGGACGGCATGCTCGGCATGCTCGTCCTGGCCATCGAGGACCTCACCGGGCTCGTCAGGACCGCCGACGTGAGCGCCGCGATGAGCGTGGAGGCGCTGCTCGGCACCGATCGGGTGTTCATGCCCGAGCTGCAGGCGCTGCGGCCGCACCCCGGCCAGGCGCTGTCCGCCGCCAACATGACCAAGGTCCTGCGCGACTCCGGCATCATGGCCAGCCACCGCGACCCGGAGGCCTGCACCCGCGTCCAGGACGCCTACTCGCTGCGCTGCGCCCCCCAGGTCGCCGGGGCCGCCCGCGACACGATCGCGCACGCCGCCACCGTGGCCGGATGGGAGCTGGCCAGCGCCGTCGACAACCCCGCGGTGCTGGCCGACGGCCGCGTCGAGTCCAACGGCAACTTCCACGGCGCGCCCATCGCGTACGTGCTGGACTTCCTGGCCGTGGTGGCCGCCGACCTGGCCTCGATGTCCGAACGGCGCACCGACCGCTTCCTGGATGTCGCCCGCAACCACGGGCTGCCCGCCTTCCTGGCCGACGACCCCGGCGTGGACTCGGGCCACATGATCGCCCAGTACACGCAGGCGGCCATCGTCTCCGAGCTGAAGCGCCTGGCCGTGCCCGCGAGCGTCGACTCCATCCCCAGTTCGGCCATGCAGGAGGACCACGTGTCCATGGGCTGGTCGGCGGCGCGCAAGCTGCGCAGGTCGGTGGACGGGCTCACCCGCGTGCTGGCCATCGAGGTGCTCACCGCCGCCCGCGCGCTCGACCTGCGCGCCCCGCTGGAGCCCGCGCCCGCGACGGCGGCCGTGGTCAAGGCGCTGCGCGAGACCGTGCCCGCGCCGGGGCCCGACCGGTTCCTGGCGCCGGAGCTCGACTCCGCCGTACGCCTGGTCGCCGACGGCGCCGTCGTGGCGGCGGCCGAGTCGGTCACCGGCCCCCTGGCCTGAGCGCCACGATGACGTCCACCTCCAGCAGCAGCCCCGGCATGAACAGCTTCGACACCTCCACGGTCGTGCTGGCCGGGGGTGTGCCGGTGATGTACTTCCTGCGCACCTGCCCGTACTCGACGCGCATGTCCATGTCCGTCAGGTACGTCCGCATGAACGCGACGTCGTCGAACGTCGCCCCCTGATCGGCGAGGATGCGCGAGATGACCTGGAAGACGTGCTCGGCCTGGGCCGTCATGGACCCTTCGCCGACGAGGTTCCCCTGCTCGTCGAAGGCGGCCTGGCCGGAGACGTAGAGCATGTCGCCGACGCGCACGGCGTGCGAGTAGAAGCCGTTCGTGGCGGGGATCGTCGAGAGGTTCAGCGGCACCGCGCGATGGGCCGGGCCTGCGCCGACGTGCTCGGCGACGGCCGTCAGATCGCGCTCGCCCAGCCCGGCCGCCCGCGCCTCCTGCAGCCTCGCCCTGGCCGCCGTGGCCATGGACGCGCCTTCCCACGCGCCCAGCTCCAGGTCCTTGGTCGCGTGCGCGAGCGAGTAGCGGGTCTCAGCCGACGGCACGCGCAGCCGCTCCGCCAGCGTGCCCAGCGGGGTGGCCGACAGCACGTCGATCAGCGCGTCACGGTCCACGCCGTGCGCCTCGCCGTACGCGAACGTCTCCGCCAGCAGCACCTGGGCGGGCACGAGCGCGCTCATGACGGCGATCTTCGTGGCCGCGCCCGATCCCAGCGGCCCGAGCTCCCGTACGGTCCCGAAGACCGACAGGACCTCGCGGCAGCCCGGCACGTCGCCCGTGCCCGGCCCGCCGTCCAGCCCTCCGGCCAGCACGGTCAGCGTTCCGTCTGTGGCGGGGCCCACGCTGCCCACCACCGGGGCGTCCACCAGCCCCACCTCGGCCGGCAGCAGCGCGCGCAGCTCGCGGACCGCCTCGGGGCCGATCGTGGACATCTCCACCACCGTCGCGCCGGCCCGCAGCCCCGGCAGCGCCGCCGCCAGCACCTCCCGCACCGCCGCCGGGTCGCTGAGCATGGTGATGACCAGCTCGGCCCCGTCCACCGCCGCCGCCGCGGACACGCCGGTCCCGCGCCGCCACGTCGTCACCTTGTACCCGGCCCGCTCCAGCCGCCGCGCCATGGGGACGCCCATGCGTCCCTGCCCGAGAAATGCAATCTGTCCGAGAAAAATCGTCATGCGGTCAGTGAAGCCGGATCGCGAGGCATTCCACAAACGACTAGATTGCATACCAGCCATGCTTAACCTGAATGCCTTTGACGCCGGCACGCTGCGGCTGTTCCACGAGGTCGCCGAGAGCGGCTCGATCACCGCCGCCGGCGAGCTGCTCGGATACACCCAGTCGGCGGTCTCCCGCCGCATCGCCGCGCTGGAGCGCGCCGCCGGCGGGCCGCTCTTCGAGCGACTGGCCAGAGGGGTGCGCCTGACGCCCGCCGGCGCCGCCCTGCACCGCCACGCCGTCGCCGTCCTCGACCGGCTGGAACGCGCCGGCGAGGAGCTGGCCGCCATCCACGGCGGCGGGGGCGGGACGCTGCGCGTGGGCGCGTTCGCCACCGCCAACGTGGGGCTCGTCCCAGAGACCTTCAAGCGCTTCGCCGAGCGCCGTCCCGGCGTCGAACTGCGCCTGGTCGAGGGCCTCATCGCGCGGCTGATGGAGCGGCTGCGCTCCGGGGCGCTAGACGTGGCCGTGATCAGCGACTACCCCTCCGGGCTGTCCGCCTACGGAACGCCTACCGTCCTGCTGCACGAGGACCGGCTGCTCGTCGCGCTGCCCGCCGGACACCGGCTGGCCGGCGGCGACGACGTGGACCTGCGCGAGCTGGCCGGAGAGAGGTGGATCGAGGCGGCGCCGCGCGGACAGCCCACGTTGCTGCAGGCCGCGTGCGCGGCCGCCGGATTCGCGCCACGCAGCGGCCTGCGGGTCGCCGAATGGTCGGGCAAGTTCGGGTTCGTCGCCGCCGGGCTGGGGGTGACGCTCGTGCCGGAGCTGGCCGCCCAGGCCGTACCGCCCCATCTGGTGCTGCGCCCGCTGCGCGGGCTGGCGCCGGCACGCAAGGTGTACGCGGCCCTGCCCGAGACGCCACTGCCCGCGGCGCTGGAGCTCGTCGAAATGCTGGGAGAATGGAAGACGTGTACGACGGCTTCGCCTATTTAGGCGGTCTGCACGCGACCGGGCTGCGTGACGTGACCTCCGACCTGGCCGCGCTCGACGGCGAGGGCTGGTGGGCCGTGGTCGTCGACTACGAGGGCAAGGTGACGTGCGCCCGGTTCGACCGGGTGCGTCAGTCGCCCCTGCCCCCGCCCGCCGCTCCCTGGCACGGGCTGCGGCCCGGCCAGTGGCGCAGCTCACTCGACCGGGCCGCCTACGAGCGGGGCGTGCGCGCCATTCGGGGCTACATCGAGCAGGGCGAGGTCTACCAGGCAAACCTTTGCCGGATTTTGACCGCTCCCGTCCCGCCCGACGCCGACCCGCTCGCCCTGGCCGCCCGGCTGGCCGCGGGCAATCCGGCGCCGTACGCGGCCGTCATCCACGTGCCCGGGCTCAGCGTGGTGTCCGCCTCGCCCGAGCTCTACCTCTCGCGCGACGGCGACACCGTGGAGTCCAAGCCCATCAAGGGCACCGGCGCGACCGCCGGTGACCTCCTCGACAAGGACTACGCCGAGAACGTCATGATCGTCGACCTCGTCCGCAACGACCTCGGCCGCGTGGCGGCCGTCGGCTCGGTCGAGGTGCCGTCGCTCTGCGCGGTCGAGGAGCACCCCGGTCTCGTCCACCTCGTCTCCACCGTCCGGGCCAGATTGGCGCCGGGGGCGGGCTGGCCCGAGCTCTTTGCCGCGACTTTCCCTCCCGGGTCTGTCACGGGCGCGCCGAAGTCGTCGGCGCTGCGCATCATCAATGAGCTCGAACCAGCACCTCGCGGGCCTTACTGTGGGGCCGTGGGCTGGGTCGACGCCGACCGTCGCCAGGCGGCGCTGGCCGTGGGCATCAGAACATTCTGGATCTCGGCAGGTGAGATCCGGTTCGGCACGGGAGCCGGCATCACCTGGGGCAGCGACCCCGGGCGCGAATGGCTCGAGACCGAGCTCAAAGCAGCCAGGCTCATCGCACTGGCATCCACAGGAGGAACTGAATGAACATCCCTGTCTGGGTCAACGGCGAGCTGCTCGACCCCGCGCAGGCCAGCGTGTCGGTCTTCGACCACGGGCTCATGGTCGGCGACGGCGTCTTCGAGACGATCAAGATCGTGAACGGCCAGTCGTTCGCGCTCACCCGCCACCTCGACCGGCTCACGCTCTCCGCCCAGCGCATGGACCTGCCGGAGCCCGACGTCGAGGCCATCGCCGACGGCATCGCCAAGCTCCTGGCGGCCGCGCCCGCCTGGGCGCTCGGCCGCATCCGCGTCACCTACACCAGCGGCCCGGGCCCGCTCGGCTCCGACCGCGGCGACCAGGGCACCACGTCCGTCGTCATCGTGGACGAGCAGAAGCCGTTCCCGGCCACCGCCAACGTCGCCGTCGTGCCGTGGCCGCGCAACGAGCGCGGCGCCCTGTCCGGGGTCAAGAGCACCTCGTACGGCGACAACGCCAAGGCCCTGCTGTACGCCAAGAAGCGCGGGGGCGGCGAGGCGATCTTCGGCAACCTGGCGGGCAACCTCTGCGAGGGCACCGGCTCCAACATCTTCATCGTCCGCGACGGCCGCCTGCTCACCCCGACGCTGGAGTCGGGCTGCCTGGCCGGGGTCACCAGGGCGCTGGTGCTCGAATGGTGCGGCGCCGAGGAGGTGGACGTGCCGCTGTCGGCGCTGTACGAGGCGGAGGAGGCGTTCCTGACCTCCACGACCCGCGACGTCCAGCCGATCAAGCTGGTCGACGACACGGAGCTGCCGGTCGCTCCCGGCCCGATCACCACGAAGGCCATGCAGGTCTTCGCCGAACGCTCCGCCACTGATCTCAACCCCTGAGTGAGATACTCTCTTGCCGCGCAACTGATCTTGTGAGGCGAGTGTGGCAGTCGATCCCCTCCGCGCCGGTGATCCCCCAGTGGTGGGGGAGTTCCGCATCGTGGGCCGCCTCGGGCAGGGCGGGCAGGGCGTCGTCTACCTGGCCGAGTCGCCTGAGAGCGGGCAGGCCGCCGTCAAGGTGATGACCGGCGGGATCGACAGGGCCTTCGCGCGCGAGCTCGCCGCCGCCCGGATGGTGGACGAGTTCTGCACCGCCCGGGTTCTCGTCGCCGACCTGGACCACGATCCGCCGTACGTGGCCAGCGAGTACATCGACGGCCCCGCCCTGTCGGCGGCGGGGCCGGTGCGCGGGGCCGCGCTGATCCGGCTGGCCATCGGCACCGTCACCGCCCTGGCCGCGATCCACCGGGCCGGGGTGGTGCACAGGGACTTCAAGCCCGGCAACGTGCTGCTGGGGCCGGACGGGCCGCGGGTGATCGACTTCGGCATCTCCCGGCTGGTGGACGCCACGGTGACGAAGGGCTCGGCGTCGGGGACGCCGCCGTACATGTCGCCCGAGCAGCTCTCGGAGTCCTCGGTGGGGCCCGCGTCGGACATGTTCGCCTGGGGCTCGACGATGACGTTCGCGGCCACGGGGCGGCCGCCGTTCGGCCGGGACACGTTTCCGGCGGTGGCGTACCGGATCTTGCACGGCGAGCCGGATCTCGGGGACCTGGCGGAGCCGCTGCGCGGGATCGTGCGGCGCTGCCTCGCCAAGGACGCCGCCCAGCGACCCAGCGCCCGTACGGTGCTCCTGGAGCTCCTGGGCGAGTCCGCCACCGCTCCGGCCACTGCGCCGGAGTCCACCACCGCGCCGCCCCCCGACCGCACCACCGCACCCGGTTCGATCACCGCGCCGTCCCCCGACCGCACCACCGGAACCGGCTCGACAGCGGCGCGGCCCTCTGCCGGCGCCTCCACCCCGAGGTCCATTGCCGCGCCGTCCCCTGCCGGTGCCTCCGCACCCGGGTCCGCTGTCGCGCCGCCCCCTGCGGGCGCCTCCGCAGCAGGCGTCCGCGAGTCGGATGCCGCCGGGCGGGGTGCGGCGGAGC
This sequence comes from Nonomuraea sp. B19D2, assembly GCF_040137845.1. NCBI lineage: Bacteria > Bacillati > Actinomycetota > Actinomycetes > Streptosporangiales > Streptosporangiaceae > Nonomuraea > Nonomuraea sp. B19D2. The sequence continues at coordinate 89,010 of NZ_JBEFAK010000012.1, forward strand.
GTGGGCGGATGGGACGGCGGGCCGTACTGCTGGGACTGGGCGCGGTCGCCGTCGCGGCGGCCACGACGGGCGGCGTGGTGTGGTGGCGCGAGGCGCGGCCCCAGTCGTCGGGCCGCGGCGCGTCACCGGCCACCGGAGCGAGCGGCGCGACGAGCTCAACGACGCCGGCGGCGGTCAGCCCGCCGCCTGCCGTCGGGCAGGAGCTCGCGATCGCCATGGAGAGCGCGATCTCGGTACGGCCGATGGCGGACATGACGTTCGAAGGCGGGCTGACGCAGAGCAACTTCCATGCCACGGGCCACGGCCGGACCCGCTTCCGGCCCGAGGCGGGATTCAGCGCGGGAAGTTGCGACTTCGCCATGAAGGTCACCGGCCCGGACGTGGGCTCCATCGACGTGGTCGTCCTGTCGGCGGACGGCGCCGACGGCCTGTACATCAACGGCAAGCACCTGGCGGAAGACGCCGAACACGACGCCCGGGGCTACATCGACATGATCACCATCATGTCCGGCCTCGGCGTGATCCTCGATCTCGTCGGGCACACGCCGCAAGTCAGCGGAGCCGGTCGCCGGTACTCCGGCGGCCTGGACGCGGGCTCCGCGCCGCAGCCCATCAAGGAGCGGCTGGCGGAACCCGCGAACTGGACGCTGAGCCGGCTCAAGGGGACCCGGATCAGCTGGAACATCGAGCTCGACACCGCGAACCGGCCCAAGAGCTTCACCCTGTCCTGGCGGGTGCCGGTCGGTGGTGAGGAGCTCGCCTCCACCTACGCCACGATGTTCGACAGGTGGCGGCAGGGGGACATCAAGGCCCCGGCGTAGGACAGGCGCTCAGCCCCCGGCTCTACCTCCCCCCGCCGCTTCGGGGTGTTGCCGCCGTCACGGTCCCGGCGTCAGTACGACTTCTGGGTCTGCACGTTGAAGTCGTCCATCTTGACCCCCTTGGCCGGGTCGGTGAGCGGGTCGTCGATCTCCAGGACGTCCAGGCCCTTGAGGATGTCGCTCGAGTAGATGTACCCGTTGTAGTAGTACGCCGACCACGAGCCCGCGATGTGGCCGCTGCCCGGGACCGGGCCGCGTTCGAAGTAGCCGATCTCCTTCGGGTGGGCGGAGTCGGTGAAGTCCCAGATCGACACCCCGCCCTGGTACCACGACTGCACCATGATGTCCTTGCCCGGCACCGGGATCAGCGAGCCGTTGTGGGCCACGCAGTTCTCCTGCTCCTGCTGCTCCCTGGGGATCTTGAAGTAGCCGCGCCGCTCCAGCTTGCCGTTCACGATGTCGTACACGGCGTCCGCGCCCTTCGTGGCCGGTGTGTTGCGGTCGCACGTGGCCTGACCGCCGCCGCCCAGCTCGTCGCTGAAGACGACCTTCGTGGCGTCGTTGTTGAACGTCGCCGAGTGCCAGATCTGGAAGTTCTCCGTGTCGGTGATCTGCTGGAGCACCTTCGGCTTGACCGGGTCGGAGATGTCGAGCAGCACGCCGTCGCCGAAGCAGGCGGCCGCGGCCAGCTTCTTCTCGGGGTACGCGGTGATGTCGTGGCAGCCGGAGGCGAGATCGGAGTGCTGGCGCTCGGGGAAGATATCCGGCTTCGCCACGATTTTTGCGGACTGGGGCGACTTTGTTGGGATTTCTACGATCTGGATGAGTTCGTGGGGCGGCGGGCAGGTCTTCGACTCGGGCTCTGGGCCGGGCGAGGAGACGTACACGTACAGCTTCTCCCCATCCGGGACCATCGTGTGCGTGTGCGAGCCGCAGTCGGTCCTGACCGCGCTGACGTACTTGGGACTCTGCTTGTCGCTGATGTCGAAGATCCGCAGGCCCTCCCACTCGCGGCCGCCGTCGCCGGAGCCGCATCGCTCGTCGGCCTGCGGCTCGTCGATCGACAGGATGAGCAGGTCGCCGTACACGCTGACGTCGTTCTGCTGCGCCGGGCAGGCCACCTGGCTCACGATCCGGGGCTTGGCCGGGTCGCTGATGTCGTAGATCGCGAACCCGCCGAAGTTGCCCACGTACGCGTAGTCGCCCTGGAACGCCAGGTCGGTGTTGAAGTCATCCTCGCCGTTCAGCGGGGCCTTCCTCGGCATGTTCGCGACGAGCTTGACGTTGCCGCTCGTCATCACGTCACCGGTGGCCGTCGCCGAGGACGAGGATGCCGTGGGTGGAGCGCTGGTCTCCTGCGTCGAGGTGGCGGGCGTCGGCGCCCCGGCCGCCTGCTGGCCCGCCGCGCACGCAGAGGTCACCAGCAGCACCGTACACAGCAACGCTCCGCGCAATTTGGCAGAGATCAACGCACATCCCCTTTGTCTCTCGTAGCTCACTATGGAAGCTATGCCAGGAGATTCGCGGCCGCGTACGGTCTTCATCACAGTTATGACCACACTTGCCCTCGCCGCCTGCTCCGAGCAGCCCAGCGGACCCTCACCGGTGGGGACGGAGGCGCCCGTCATCGTGCCGGGAAGTCCAGGCGCGCCGGGCCGCACCGCGACCCCGGGGGAGCGCCTCGGGCAGACGCCGGCGGCGACGGTGGCCTCGGACGTGCGCTTCGCGGAGGCCATGATCCCGCATCACCGCCAGGCCCTGGAGATGACCTCTCTGGTGAACGACCGCACGACCACGGCCTCCATCCGCTCGTTCGCCCGTCAGATCACGGCCGCCCAGACCCCGGAGATCAAGGCCATGACCGGGTGGCTGGCCGAGCTCGGCCGCTCCGCTCCCGCCGCCCACACGCACGCGCAGGCGACGGCGTACGGCATGGCGACGCAGGAGGAGCTGAACGCCCTGCGCGCGGCCAAGGAGACGGTCTTCGACCGCATGTTCCTGCAACTGATGACCAGGCACCACGAGGGCGCGGTGAAGATGGCGGGGGAGGAGCTGGCGACCGGCCGGGACCGGCGCATGCGGCTGCTGGCGAAGGACGTGTACTCGGGTCAGAGCATCGAGATCGCGCGCATGCGGAAGGTCTTGGAGACGCTGCCCGCCTAGATCCCTAGGACGGCCAGAGCATGTTGGTCAGCTCGGCGTCCAGGTCCATGTAGTCGGTTTCGCGTCCCGCCGGGACCTTCTCGTACGTGCGATGGAGGAACTCGGTGAGCGGCGCCAGCGGCACTTCGAAGAGCGCCTGCCCGAAAGGGGACGTGAGGCTGATATGGAGCGTTCGCTCGCCGTCGGCCCGCGCGGGCCACACCTGCACGTCGCCGTCGCCGACACGCCTCACGATGCCCACGGTCAGCAACTCGCGGGCAAAGATCCACTCGACCGGTTCGTCGTTCCCTACGTGGAAGGCCATGCGGATGGCGTACGGATCGTCGGCTGTGTAACTCAGTCCGGCGAGCAGGGGGACGGTAGTACGGTCGGGGACCACAAGCCGAAGGCCAAGCTCGGCGGAGACGGTGGTGCTGTTCATCGTCAGCCAAACCTTTTCGTCGTAGGTCCCCTCTTCGGGGCTTTCACTGCTCTGACGGACTTCGTCCTGAGCTATGACGCGGAACGAAGAAACCCGTAGGAAAGATTCCGCTCCGAGGGCCTTCTGTAACGCACATCACAGCTGGACATTTAGGCATCTACCAGGCTAAACGGCATCAATCGGGTCGTATTTACAAGGGTTTTGCGTCTTGCGGAGCCTGTCCCGGCGCGCCGACCATGAACGTTTCTCGCCAAAAGATCACGGCCGATGCCAACCGGAACACGTCGATGGTATGCCACCGACCCGCCGTGCCGATGGGCAACCGCCGCGTTTCACCCGAATCCTTCCCCTCCGCCCTCGTCATGGCCCCCGGCAACCCGCCCGAACCGCCCCTCCAGCCGCCGCCCAACCGCTTCGCTTCGCCAGCAGGTGCCAGAGTGCGGTATGGTTTTCCCCGTCGGCACCGCAAAGGAGCCGGCAGGGCGGGCGATTAGCTCAGCGGGAGAGCGCTTCGTTCACACCGAAGAGGTCACTGGTTCGATCCCAGTATCGCCCACAGGAAAGATCGCTGGTGAGAGGCTCGCTGCTCGTCATGAGTAGCGGGCTTTTCTCATGTCTGAGAGTCGATGGGAGCCAATCGGGGAGCCATCTCACTCGGACTCAACCCGTCGGCTTGTCGCCGAAGATGGTGTTCATCGTGTGGGCGCCCTTGGTGATCACCGGCCTGAGTTGGTGCCGGTAGACCGCTTCCGTGACGCTGGTGCCCGCGTGCCCGACGAGATCGGCGATGATCTCGATGGGGACGCCCTGGTCACTCATGATGGAGACGAACGAGTGACGTAGCTCGTGGGGTGTCCAGTTGGTTCCGATCCCCGCATCTTTGGTGATCTGATGACCTCGCCGCTGTGGGGCATCCGTACCGTCAGCGTGCTGGTGGGGTGGCGTCCGAGAGTCAGCCGGTCTGATCACCGGATCGGACCAATCGGCGTTCCCAGGCCAGTGCCGCGACCACACCGATTGCATAGGCGACCAGGTCCCATGGGTCGGGGAACGCGCCGACCAGGACACCGCCGATGCCCGGCGGGGTCATGCCGACTATTTGGTAGAACTCGACGGCGGCGGCGATCGCGGCCGTGGCCACGGTGCGGCGTACGGCGGTGGTGGGCCACAGCAGCCCCAAGAACGCGTAGACGAGCATGGTGGCGACGACGTCGCTCACGTAACCGCGGATGAACGGTTGTCCCGGGCCCCGGTAGAAGAGGACAAACGTGCCGACGGCGAGGGCGACGCCACCCAGAAGGACCATGGCGCGGCGCATGAGATTGACATCTTCTCCGAATCTCAACGATCAGGACGAACTGATCATAGAGCTCGTCCCTTATGGCGGCATGCTGATCGCGCAGAGTCAGCGACCGCAGTGGAGTGCTATGGCGACGGCATGCCAGCACGCTGGAACGTAGTGACGATTCATCCGGAATGAGGCCCGACCAGATAAAACGGGGGGTTGCGGTGCGCTCAGCGCCGCCTCGATGACCGCGCCATGGCCGATCCAGCCAGGCCTCGCGCCGCTTGATCCCATTGCCGATGGCCCTCATCCCGCATCCTCATCCAGCCACCGCCCCGCTCCTCGGCTCTCTGCTTCATCAGAAACCACGCCAACCGGGTCCGCAGCGCGAACACCTCGACGAGCCGGGAACGGTCGACGCCTGACATCCCGTAGGCGTCGGTCAGGATCCGGCAGCGGCGCGGCACGTCCATCTCCCGCAACAGCGGGTCGGTGTCGACGGGGTCGCACAGCGGTGGCCAGTACATCATCGCGTTGGCCACCTCATCCACCCCGGCATTCGGCTTGGCGATGTCGAGGCCGACCAGCGCGGCCGCCTTACCGTCCCAAAACACGATGTTGTCCGGCGTGCATGTGTCCGACCAATTCCGCCGGGTAGGTTCCACCTCGCTCGGTCGAAAGCATCCTGACCTATCCGCCCACCCAGACGCCGCATGGAAATCTCAAGGCCACCAGCTTGGATCATGCTGGCCGCCCACCTGGAGAAATTCCTAACCGTGCACACCGCCCTTCAGGTCCGGCTCACCCTCACGTGCATGGGGAGGACGCCGTCGAGGGAAGGGCCCGGCTCTTCTTCTACGGCTCACCCCACGTGCGTGGGGGTGAGCCGGTGGGCAAGGGCGGCATCATCGGGACGATCGCGTCCTCCCCACGCACCTGGGGGTGAGCCGCTCATCACCGGCCTGCTGTCCGGCACCCCGAAGTCCTCTCCACGTACGTGGGTGAGCCGGTGCCCGCTACCATCGCAACAGCCCGCCGGCGTCCTCTCCACGCCCGTGGGGGTGGGCCGGGCCAGTCTCTGACCAGCCCGCGCCGCAGGAGTCCTTCCCACACAAGTGAGGATGAGCGAGAACGTGGTCGATCCCTTGATCGAGCAGGAGCGAGGCGTATGAGTGCTGCAGATCGTGCAACCTGATTCGGTCGGCAGCGTCCTGAGGGAAATGCCGTCATTGCCGCCGAGAACGTACTTCTCGATCTTGTCGGTCATATGTTCCTCTGCCGCCTCCGGGAGGAGCCACGGGAGCCAATATTGGGAGCCACCGCCTTGCGGCTCCCTCAGACTTCCCGCGCCCTCCCCGGAGGGTTCTGCAAGGTGAGAGGCACCCGATCGACTCGCATCGACATCCTCAGACTCCCCAGTGTTCCTTCACGCCGAAGAGGTCACTGGTTCGATCCCAGTATCGCCCACCAAGGTCAAGGGCCACATCCCAACAAGGGGAGTGGCCCTTTTGATCTTCCAAGTGACTAACCGGGTGACTGTCCTGCTCCATGGTCGTTACCTGGGAAAATCCGGTGGCCGATCAGCCGAGCGATGTTCTCGATCGGGACGCCGTCTGCTGACAGCAACGAGACGAAGCTGTGCCGCATCTCCCGCGGCGTCCAGTCGGTGCCGACCAGACCGGCTCGGGTGATCACTCGTCGGAACTCCCGACGGACGTTGCCTGCGCTCATCTTGGTGCCGTTTCGGGTGGCGAACACCACATGGGCCTGGTCGTCCTGGCTGGGCGCGATCCCCCGGGTGTTCAGGTGGTCCCAGAAGGCGATCAGAGTGTGGTGAACACAGCAGTGGGGGAGCTGGAGCGTACGGCGCGACTGAGGGTCTTGGTGTCCCCGCTGGCGCGGACCGACCACCACACGTACACGGCGAAGTCGTCATGGTCCCAACCGGCCTCGGTCACCGGCCGCCACCCCTGGAGCTCTTTGTCGTAGGCGACGACGTGCGACCAGGCGAGCTCACGCAGCTCCTCCGTTCGGGCGCCTGTGAGTAGTGACAGCGCCACGTACGCCCACTGCCACGGCTTCGTGTGCTCGGCGGCGTTGAGTACCGCTTCAGCCTGCGTGAGTGTCAGGGATGTGGGATGACGGTACCGCAGGCTATTGCGACCAGGCATGTTGAGGGCCTCAGTAGAGCCAAGCGGTTAGGGCAGGTCGTAGACCGTGACCGCGATACCGCGCTCGGTCAGCTGCTTGAGGATAAGCGGTTCGATCCGCTCCCAAGAGCCGCCCGCGAGACCAGCGCCGATCCGAGGCATGTGGACACTCGCGTGAAGGCTCAGCGTTTCGTCGCCCAGAGTGGACAGGCAACGGTCCAGGGCGTCGTAGCGGATAGGCGGGCCGTCCTCGGTGGGCCGGATGCCGTGCTGGCCGATCATGTTCGCGACCCATAGCTGGGGCTCGACCTGCACCAGCCTGATTGCCCCCAGCTGGAAGTCGTTACCAGAGCGGTGCCAGGCTCGGTAGTCGGCTTCCGGCTGTGGCCAGCGCCGGGAGAGAGCAAGGACGAAACCCTTGCCCCAGCCGCCGATGTCGTTGCACACGTGGCAGATGACCTTTGGTCTCTGGCCGTGGGGATGGGTCGCGTCACCGGTCACATAAGAGATCACGGTGTGGAAGGTACGCCAGAGCCCCGACATTCATGTCCCGCGCGATCATCAGTAGAAAACGTTCTGCGGATGCCGAGCAGCGCAAAACGGTCACGTCATGACGCCGCAGTGCATTGTCAGTGAGCAGCTCATCGGGGGTCCCGTACCGGCTCAACGCCGCGGCGAGGGCCAGGCAGACGGCCCGGCCGGTGGGGCGGGGATGACCTGCGCCAAGCCGTGGCGCGCACCCGGTGCACCGTCGCCCGGGACGGTACCGGCCCGGGGCAGTTCCGGCGGGTCAGCTCCCAGACCAGCCGGCGGGCGCCCCAGCGAGGGTGGTTACGCCGCAGCTCGCAGATCCGCACCTCCACCTCGGCCGGTGTCCGGGTCGGTGACGTCCGGGGGCGGGACGAACGGTCCGACAGCCCGGCCAGGCCCTGATCGCGATAGCGGCAAGGACGCGTCCACGCCGCCCATTGGTGGATCTAGACGGCGAGACCTACCTCGGAGCCATCGACCTTCGACACTGTCTGAACGCCTTTCTGCTGGAAGGCGGTGGACGCATCGGTTACAGCATTCGGCCTTCTTTCAGAAGACAAGGACTGGCCGCGTGGGCGCTGGGAGCGGTTGTACTCAAGGCGCCGGCGCTCGGTCTGGACCGAGTCCTTCCCACCTGTGACGATGGCGATGTCGGTTCGGCGCGCACCATCGAAAGCAACGGCGGTGTCCTGGAAGATGTGCGCAGCACTGAAATCGGGGTCAAGTGCCGCTACTGGATTGCTCTCGATGACGCTGGTCACAGCCATTCATTGATGGCAGCGACGAGGACGGTCGTCGCGTAGCGGACGGCGAGTTTGTTTTATCTCGTGGCCACGGCCCGATGCCTTTTGAGGCGGTTGATGCCGCACTCGACCGCGTGGCGCTCACGGTAGTCGGTCTTGTCAAGCTTCGGGGGCGCCCTCCGCTGGAACCACGGTTCTTACGGTTGCGGACGTGGTCCGCCTTGTCCGGGATGTTGCGGCGAATGCCTCGACGGCGCAGCTATCCACGGTTCTTGCGGGAGGCGTACGCCTTGTCGGCGCGCACACGGTTGGGTCGCGTGCGCGGTGCCAACGTCGGAAAACGTCATAGGCCCGGTCCCGCGGCCCAGATCGTTCCGGCAGATCCCGCCACGGCGCCCCGGTCCGGGGCCGCCACCGTATCCCACCGGCCAGCGGCCCCTCGCCACAGCCGCCCATCCCGGCATGGGTGGCAAAGGCGTCCGCCTGCTCCGGGATCGCCTGCTGACACGCGAAAGGCTCTGCCCTGGCCGCGAACCAGAAGCAGAGCCCGTCTCGTCAAGGCGCCATTGGATGAGTTCCTCGGCGGTGGGCTGCCCCCCCGCCGAGGGGCGCCGGTCCAGTCAGATGTTGTGTGAGAAGTCCCCGCCGAAACCGGCGATGAAGACGTGGCTGTCGATCTGACCGGCGGTGAAGAACATCGAGATCCCACACCCCCAGTTGATGCCGTCGCGGCCTACCGGAAAGACGTTGTCCCCGCTCAGGCCGTGCGCGTGATCACCTTCGATCTTGAGACCCTCCCTGACCAGGATGCGGTTCGGGCCGTCCCACACATGCACAGCGAGGAGTGCGCTGGTCTCTCGCGCGTCGAAGAGGATCAGCACCCTGTCCAGGGTGGCCCGGCGGTCTTCGACGATGACCGGGGTGGGAATGGCCAGGTGGATCCAGTCGCCGCCGTTCGCCGGAAGCGAGAAGGTTACGCCGAATCCCTGACGCAGTGCGCTCGTGCTGGGGTTCTCGGCTACGGCCGTGAATCCGTGCTGCCATGACGCGTACAACTTCGACATCGTCGTACTCCTTGCGGTTTGGTTGGCTGTGGATTTTCGTGGTTGCGCGAGAGTCGACCCTGTTTGGCAGCTTTATTTCGCATGCCGGCTTGTTTCTTGAGGGTTTGGGCTCCCTGGTCACCCCACGATAAAACGCCTTGAGGAAAGCTTGGCATCCCTAAAGTTGGGGATATTCATCTCGCTATAATTTCGGGGAAAATATATTTCTACCGAACGAAGTGTGAAAAAGCTTGCGATGCGTGCCAAAGGGTTGCATGTCCATCGATTGTGGATGGATGCCCTGCAAGCCGCAGCCATTTGGGCTGTTCGCCCTGTGGATTTAGCTTGTCAATTAAGTGCGCCACCGGCGAGGAAGGTGAGGTCGTTGCGCAGGAGATGAAGATCTGGCCCTTCGGCGTTGCCCCTGCAGAAACCGCCTCAAGGCCGAGTGGGCTGGAGGTCGTCGTGGTGAGCGTCTGGGAAAGGCCCACGTGATACGTCACCCGTGACGATGAGCGAGATCATGGTCGATCCCTTGATCGAGCAGGGTGAGGCGCATGAGCGCCGCAGATCTCTGCCGCCTCGGGAGGGCGGCGGGAGCATCCTGCCCGCCTACGCCTTCGCGCGGCTGCGCTCACGGATGCGCGGTGTGGCCTTCGCGCTGATGCTGGGCACGATGATGATCCCCGCGCAGGTGGTCATCGTGCCGAGGTTCCTCCTGTTCTCCCAGCTGGATCTGGTGGACACCTTCTGGCCGCTGTTCCTGCCCAACTTCTTCGGCACCGCGCTGTACATCTTCCTGCTCAGGCAGTTCTTCACCACGATCCCGCAGGAACTGGTGGAGGCGGCGCGCATCGACGGCGCGGGGGAACTGCGGATCCTCTGGCGGATCATGATCCCGCTGTCCAAGCCGGCGATCGCGACCGTGACGCCAGTACGCCGACGACTGTGCGCCACGAACGCTGATGGAGGTTGTGATGTAGAAGATCGCGAACTTCGGATGCGGTGCTGTGCTGGTGATGGAGGTAGGTCCTCCGGGATCGCCCATGCAGGGGGAGGTCCCAAACCACCGCGAGCTGCTGCGGCTTAAGGGTCGTGGTGGTGAGCGTCGCGGAAAAGGCGCACGAGATGCGTCAGGTGTGAGCCGAGAAGGCGAACGAGAGTGAACCACTGATGAAACGTCGAAAGCGTAGCGGCGTCATCGAAACCGGGGTCCAGTTGTTGCCCCGGGATGAGCCTGGCGGGTGCCTGCTTGCTGGCCAGGTGGTGACCGGCGTCAAGGTGGCGCGAGCTCGGCTTGGGCGCCAGTACGGAACGTGGGAACCTGCCGCCTCAGCGGTGCCGGGCGCGTGTTGGAGTGCCTGGCCGAAGGGAGTACCCCAAGCAGCGGACACTGCAAGGGGCCGAGTACCGGGGCGAGGCGGAGGGACGGACCGGCTCGTAGTAGCGATGAAGCGCCGTAACGGGCGTGGAGCCAAGGGGCCGGGTCGCCCGGAGTCGCTTGGTGGTCAACCGGCTGGTCATCTGATCGGGTCGGGAGGAGCCAGGTGAGCGAACTCAGGCAGCAGGACAAGCCGTTTCAGATCGACAAGTGGAAGGTCTGGGAGGCGTTTCAGAGAGTCAAGGCCAACAAGGGGGCGGCGGGGGTCGATGAGGAGTCGATCGCGCAGTTCGAGGCTGATCGGGACCGGAACTTATACAAGATCTGGAATCGGTTGTCGTCGGGCTCGTACTTCCCGCCGCCGGTGAAGGCGGTGGAGATCCCCAAGCCGGGAGGTAGGGGGGTGCGGGTGCTGGGCGTGCCGACTGTGGCTGACCGGGTGGCCCAGACGGTGGTGCGGATGTATCTGGAGCCGGAGGTCGAGCCGATCTTCCATCCGGATTCGTACGGCTATCGGCCGGGCAAGTCGGCGTTGGATGCGGTCGGGGCGTGCCGGGTGCGGTGCTGGAGGAAGGACTGGGTGATCGATATGGACATCCGGGCCTTCTTCGACACGGTGCCGCACGACCTGGTGCTCAAGGCCGTCGCCCGCCACATCTCCCCGGATCAGCGGTGGATCCTGTTGTATGTCCAGCGGTGGTTGACCGCTCCGATGCAACGGCAGGATGGCACCCTGCTCGCCCGAGATCGTGGGACCCCGCAGGGGTCGGCGATTTCACCTTTGCTGGCAAACCTGTTCATGCATTACGCGTTCGACACCTGGCTCGCCCGGGAATTTCCGGCGCTTGGTTTCGAGCGGTACTGCGATGACGCGGTGGTGCACTGCGGCAGCCGCCGGCAGGCCGAATACGTGCGAGACGCGATTGCAAGGCGTCTGGCGCAGGTCGGGCTGGAGCTGCATCCGGACAAGACCCGCATCGTCTACTGCAAGGACGCCGACCGGACGGACTCGCACGAGCACATCCGGTTCACGTTCCTGGGGTATGAGTTCCGGCCCCGGCTGGCCAAGAACAAGCACGGCAAGCATTTCGTGTCGTTCTTGCCCGCGGTCAGCACGCAGGCGATGAAGGCGATGGGAGCGGTGATCCGCTCCTGGCATCTGTCCCGGCGCAGTGACAAGTCTCTGGACGACCTTGCCCGCATGTTCAACAGCATCGTGCAGGGGTGGATCAACTATTACGGGCGCTTCTACCGGTCCCGGTTGCTCTCCTTCCTCCGGCATCTCAACAAGCTCCTGGTGGGGTGGGCGTGCCGGAAATACAAGCGGCTCAAACGCCGGGAACGGCGCGCGATGGCCTGGCTGGCGGAGATCTCTCGAAGGTCTCCCCGCCTGTTCGCGCACTGGCGACTCGGCGCTCGTCCTGACGGCTGGGCGATGGGAGCCGGATAAGCCGAGAGGTTTAAGTCCGGTTCTGCGAGAGGCCGGGGGTGCGATTCCCCCGGCCTACTCTCCACAACCTCATGATGGCGGTGTCCATGCCGGCCCTGATTCCGGTCATCGTGGTGTTCATGGCGGCGCAGAAGTGCTTCATCAGAGGCATCATGCTCACCGGCACAGCGGGAAGGTAGGAACCCCCGGCCTGCTTGAGATCACGAAAGTTCGGGCAAGGGCTGTGCGGGATGACGGCGGTGCTGGCCGTCGTGCCGCTCAGCCGGGTCGGCGGGGCGGACCAGCCGATCGAGCCTGATGTGCTCATGAACGACGGAACCCCAGTCCTGCAGTCCCGCGAGCCTCGCCCTGACCCGCTGGGCGTCGGGATGTTCGAGCTCCTCGAAGATCTGCAGCGCGTCGCCCCAGATGAGCCGGGCGGTCTCGCCCTCGCCCAGCTTCTCGTGGCTGTCACCCAGCCGGGTGAGCGTTCCCGCCACGCTGCACAGGTCCCCCGCGTGCCGGAACAGCTCCAGGCTCTGCCGGTAGCAGTCGATGGCCTGCTCGTGCTGCTGGAGATGATGATGGATGTGGCCCAGGCTGTCCCAGGTCGCTGCTTGGCCGTGCAGGTCGCCCGTCAGATACTGCAGGTCGAGCGCCTGCCGGCAGTAGGCGAGGGCCTTGGGATGCTCGCCGAGCAACGTGTGGTGCCAGCCGACCGCGTTGAGTGCCCTTGCCTGCCCGGCCTGATGGTTGGTCCGCTGGTAGAGGTCGAGCGCCTGCTCGGCGTGGCCGAGCGCCTCCCGGTAGCGTGCCTGCCGTTCGAGCACTCCCGACATGTTCCCGTGCGTGTGCGCGGCGCCGGTGAGGTCGCCAAGCTCGCCGTAGAGCCGGAGCGCGGACTGGAAATGCCCGAGGGCGTCGTCATAGCGGCTCAGCTTGGTGAGCGCCCACCCGAGGTTGCGGTAGGCGTGCGCCTGCCCGATCTTGTCACCGGTACGGCGGGCCGCCTCCAGGCCCAGCTCCTGGAGTCCGGCCTGTTCACGCCATCGACCCTGCCGGTCCAGAAAATCATTTAAAAGCCATGCGAGCTGCCATAAATGCGTGTCGAACCCTGACTGCGCGGCAAGGGAGGCGGCCGCCATCAGGACCGGATGCTCGGCCTTGAACCATTCCCACGCCTGCGCGTGGTCGGTCGGCACCGACAGGACGACCCCGGGCTGGGGCGGCGCCAGGACCAGAGGGTTCTGATGGACGTTGAGCAGCCGGGCCGAGTGGTGTGCGGTGTGCACGTAGTGGTCGAGCAGCCGGTGGAGGGCGGCCTGCCGTCCGGACTCGACCTCGTAGGCGCTCGCGAGCTCGGCGGCGTAGGCCCGCAACAGGTCATGGAAGGCGTAGCGGCCATGAGCGTGCTGGGTGAGCAGGTGCGTGCGCGTCAGCTCGGCCAGCAAGGGACGCGTCTGGGTCAGGGACATGCCGATGAGGCTGGCGGCGGGCAGCTGGCCACGGCGGACGAGGGCGACGACACCTTCGTGAACGACGGCGGCGCCCCGTTCACCGCGGCCGAGCTGAGCCCCACCTACACCTGGACCAAGCTCGGCACGCTCCAGGGCGACAACTGGCGTGTCGCCGGTTTCGGAACCACTGCGTTCGGCACGAGCTCGCTGACCTACGACTCCGCCGGACGGATCAGCACCATCAAGGAACCGGCCGTCGGCGAGAAGCCGGAAGAGACGGTGACACTCCACTACGCGACCACCACGACCGCCACCGCCGGCTCGTTCGGCGACTACGCCGGCCAGGTCAAGGAGATCACGCTCGTCTCCGGCACCGAGGCGCCGAAGACCGTGGCCAGCTTCGACTACGACCTGTCGGGCTGGCTCCGCGCCACGAGCGACCCCAGCAGCGGCACTCCCGCGGAGACGTACGCCTACGACGCGGCGGGCCGCCTGGACCAGATGAGCTCGCTCGACCTGGGCGGATGGGACCTGTCCTTCCCGGCCGACAGCGCCGCCCCCGCGGCGGCCTCCACCGAGCCCGACCGCCCGGCCGCCGACAATCCCCTCGTCACCGGGCCCGCGTCCGACGTCGACGGGACGCTGTCCTCTCCCAGCTACTGCACCACCGCCACGCACTGGCTGTGGTACACGAAGCGGGGCTGCTCGTCCTGGGCCGCGCACTACGGCTGGCACAACCCGCAGTTCAAGAACACCCCCACCGGATTCCAGGTCGTCGGCATCAACCACGACCACTGCACCTCGGCGCCGGATCAGCCCCGGTACCTGTTCTGGAAGTACGACTTCCGGGTGGCCTGTGACATGCACGACTACGGCTACGGCCTGATCGGGAACACCTACAAGGGCTACCGGTGGTACCTCGACCGCAGCAAGAAGTCCCAGGTGGACAACCTGTTCTTCACCACGCTCGCCAAGAAGACCTGCCCCAAGTACTCCAAGCTCGCGCGGCCCGGCTGCCTCCAGCTGGCCGCCGTCTACCGGGTCGGAGTGATGAAGGGCAAGCCCAAGAACGGCGCGGACGCGACGAAGACGTCGCGACCCTGAAGGCAAGCGACCCTGGACCGGATGGCACGACCGCCATCCGGTCCCTTTCAGGGAGGTCCCGGACAGCACGTCTCCGTGACCGCCGGCGCTCCCATCGGGCCGAGCGTGGTGCTGATGGTCATCACCTTGCCCACCTCGCTGCTGATCCTCCTGCCGCGTAAGGCGAATGCTGCCATGAAAAGCTCTCTGTGGTCTTCGGCCATCACTCTGGCGTTAACCGTCACGGCGCTCGTGGGCACCCCGGCCGCCTCGGCGACCCCGACCCCGACCCCACAACCAACCGACATAGCCACAAAAGCCGTTGATCCCCCCGCCATCGATCCCGTACTGCGCAAGAAGACGACCGACAACCGCAAGGTCCGCGTCAACGTGCTCACCAGGTCACGGGACCAGCTTCCCGCCGCGGCAGCCGCCGGAACGGCCCTGAAGACCTTCTCCCGCCTTCCCGTGGTCACCATGCGGGTCGACGCGGCCGGCCTGGACCGCCTGGCCGCGCAGGCCGGCGTGGTGAGCGTCACCGAGGACGTCCCCGTCCCACCGGTCCTGGCCGAGAGCATCCCGCTGATCGGCGCCGACAAGACCAGGGCCGCGGGCCTGACCGGCGCGGGCGGCGCGGTGGCCGTCCTCGACACCGGGGTGGCACGCAGTCATACCTTCCTCGCCGGCCGGGTGGTCGCCGAGGCCTGCTTCTCTCCCTCCGACGCGGAGTACGGCGCCTCCAGTCTCTGCCCCGACGGTGAGGACGAGCAGGAGGGCACCGGAGCGGCCGACTCCGATCAGGGGCCGTGCGCGGCCGCCAACCTCGACTGCGACCACGGAACCCACGTGGCCGGCATCGCCGTGGGCAACGGCGCGAACGTCACCGGAGCCCCGCCGGCCGGCGGGGCCCCGGCGCCCAGCTGGTCGCGATCCAGGTGTTCAGCAAGTTCGACTCCGAGGACTTCTGCGGTGCGGGCGCCGCGCCGTGCGTGCTGAGCTTCACCAGTTCACAGCTCCTCGGCCTGGAGAAGGTCATAGAGCTCAAGGAGTCCGGCATCCCCGTGGTGGCCGCCAACCTGAGCCTGGGCGGTGGCCGGTGGACCGCGGCCTGCGAGACGGACGTGCGCAAGGAGATCATCGACATCCTGCTGGAGGCGGGCATAGCCACAGTGGTGGCAGCCGGGAACAACGGGTACGGCGACGCGGTCACCGCCCCCGCCTGCGTCTCCTCGGCGGTCACGGTGGGCAGCACCACCGACGACGACGCCATCTCCACCTTCAGCAACCGGGGACCCCTGCTGGACGTGCTTGCTCCCGGCACCGGGATCCTCTCCTCGATTCCCGGCGCCAAGTGGGGCACGATGAGCGGCACCTCCATGGCCGCTCCGCATGTGACCGGAGCGCTGGCCGTACTCCGCCAGATATTCCCTGGCATCAGCATCGGTGAGCTCATCGGCCGGATGACGTCCACGGGCAAGTCAATCACCTACCCGACCGCCACCACTCCCAGGCTCAAGCTGGACACCGCCGCCCTCACCCAGCCGACTCCCACGCCCACCCCGACACCCACCCCTACGCCGACGCCCACCCCGACCCCCACGCCGACCGAGCCGGAGAACGGCCAGTGGCCTGATTTCTACTCGAGCGCAACGGACTACAAGATTCCAGACCCGGGTACTGCGGAATCCCCCCTCCAGGTGAGCGGCCTGCTCGGGAACGCGCCGGCGTACGTGAACGTCTACGTCTACGTCTACGTCAAGCACACCTGGGTGGGCGACCTCTCGCTCGACCTGATCAGCCCCGACGGCACGGTCCACTCGATGCAGGGACCCTCTTCCAGCGACGCCGACGAGATCGACGCGGCCTTCCGGGTGGACGCCAGCACCGTGGAGACGCCGAACGGGACCTGGAAGCTCCGCGTCACCGACGGCTGGTCCGGCGACGCCGGTGTCATCGACTTCTGGTCGATGGACTTCCCCTTCTACCGAAATGCGGGCCAGCGCTCCCGCCTTCAGGCGGGATGGTGAAGGCCCGCGCGTGAGTGCCCTCTGGGGCGCGAGCGTGCAGTGACCGCAACTCCTTGCGACTTCTCGACCACGTACGGTATGGTTCTTGCGGTCGAACAGGCAAGCGATAACCAAGCTGGCTGAGAGATCACCTCCTTGATTCATTGGTATAACGATGCCGCCGGACGGGCGGTGACAGGATGTGGAGACTCGCCGTTGGGCGGGTCGGTGAAGCGTCAAGCGTCCCGTTCCATAGGTCGTGCCGTGTAGGCGGCATGAACTGCTGCGTGAGCAGCACGGGAATCTCTGTCGTTCACGGCGGAGAGCACGTCAAGAGAACTGGGACGACCACGACATCCCCGATCGCGAGGTCGTGGAGTCTCCCGTCACGGTCACCGGGTGGTTCCCTGGGAACATCCACGACAAGGTGACGGTCTACGCGGACATCCAGCACAGCTGGGTGGGCGATCTGAAGCTCGACCTGATCAGCCCGAACGGCACGGTGTACCCGCTGCGCGCCGCGGATGCCAAGGACAGCGGCGACGTCATCTATGAGACCTATCCGGTGGACGCGAGCTCGTCACCGGCGAACGGGACGTGGAAGCTACGGGTCGAGGACGTCACCGCAGGGGACATCGGTTACGTGGACGGGTGGTGGCTCAAGTTCTGATCCCGCGGCAGCGGGCTTCTGGCGGGCGGCAGCTGTCGCAGCCCGGCACAAGCCCGCTCGCCGGTGGCGGGCGGGTTGCTGATGAGCCTGGCCCCCGTCCAGGACGAGCGCCCCTCATGGGCCAGGATGAGGCTGCATGCCGCCCTGGTGCATGCCGCCTTGCTGCATGTCGCCCTGGTGCCTGCCGCTTTCGCGAATGCGCTCCAGTGTTTCCTCCCGCTCCTTGACCCCTGGACTCCTGAAGTCAATCCACCCCTTCAGTTCCTTCTTCAGGTTCCGCCAATTCCGTTGCGACACGGCGGTGTCCCGCCGCTCGTACCACTGCCGCATGAACTCCTTCTGGGCCTTGCGCCGCGCCTGCCGAGCCTTGTCCTCGCATCCGGGGTGCCGGCACGCCCCCATCTTGGGCGTGTCGTCGTCGGCGGCGTGTCTCCGATTTCTGCGCCGGTCAGGAGGATCCAGCATGGTCAGGCTGAGGCTGTCGGTGATGGATGACACCGTTGTGGACGCTTGTGCCATCCGAGTATCGGCCGCGTTCGCCGGTGCCACCGCGAAGCCCCCCGCGATGGCCGCCGACATGGCGACCAGCACCAGCTGCCGCGTGCAGGCGGTCGTGTGCATACGCCATCATCTTCTTCGGAGCCTGGCTGGGAGTCTCCTGCCGCACGAGACAGACCAGATTCCGCACCCTAGGGCGTGCACTCCGCCAGGCGGATATGTAGAGGGACCGCCTTCCGCAACGCGCGGAGACGGTGCCGTCCTCTTGTCGGTCCTCGTATATGAGATCCCTGCAGGGGGTGGCGGTCCATCCCGTAGCCGTCAAAGTTCGGGCATCATGTCGTGGTGCGCGGTCTCCGGCTCAGCGCCCGCGTACGATCAGCCGCAGCAGCCGCCGCGGCCGTTTCCCGCGGAACGCCGCCCGCTCGTTGACCTGCGGAAACGGCCCTTCGGGCACCGGCGTGCCGAGGAACGCGCACAGCGGCTCCCAGCCGTCCCCGGCCTCGAACACCAGCAGCCGGTCCGCCGGGATCGCCGCCTTCACCTCGGCCACGTGCCGTTCGAAGACGCTGAGGACATGGGCGCGGTCGTCGATGCGGTCGTCGAAGACGCGGTCCATGACGGTCGCCCGGGCCATGCGCGGGTACAGGGCGAAGTCCGGGGCGCGGCGGGCCACCAGCCAGCGGGTCACCCGGCGGCGTAAGGGGAGCCGCCGCTCCTCCATGGCGCTGCGGAAGATGGTCTCGCTGACGCTGTCGTACCAGCGGGCGGGATCGCGGACGGTGAGGATGACCTTGGCGTCGGGGTAGTGCTCGGCCAGCTCCCGCCAGTACGCGGCGGCGGGCCAGTCGACGGCGGACTGGAAGCCGGCGAACAGCGTGTCCCAGTCCCGGGAGCGGCCCTCGCCGACCTCGAGCCACTGCCGGACGCGGTACGGCTCCGCGATGACCGTCGACATGTGGTAGCAGGGGCCGTACCCCAGGATCTCGAGCGCCGCCTGCAAGGACCGCGTGCCCGTGCGGCCGAAACCCGCGCCGATCACCTTCACCTGGCGCTCACCACCCTGCGCGTCTCTGATGCGGCTCTGATGTGTGCTGTCTACCGTCGCAATGCATCCCGATATATAGGAATGCCGATATATGGCCATACGCCTACTGCCGATGAAAGCACAGAGGAGCCGCACATGCTCTTCCCGAACTCCCTTCTCGACGCGCTGCGCGAGGCCCCCGGCAGCACGGCCTTCGAGCACGGTGACAGGACCGTCTCCCGGGGCGAGCTGCTGGCGCTGATCAGGCGGCTGGCCGGCGCGTTGGGTGCGGCGGGTCTTGGCCCGGGGCGGGCGGTCGCGATCCGCACGGCCGTCACGCCCGAGGCGTTCGCCGCCCACATGGCCGCGCACGCGCTCGGCTGCCGCGTCGTCGGCATCCGGCCCGGTTACCCGGAGGGGCAGCTCGCCCACATCCTCGGGATGGGCGTCGACGCCCTGCTCGTGGACTCCACGACCGACCCCGGGACCGCCCCTCCGACCGGCCCCGGGACCGCCCCTCCGACTGGCCCCGCGACCCATCCTCCGACTGGCCCCGCGGGTGGCTCCGGGATCGCCACGTCCAGTCTGCTCCGAGTCGCGGCGCGCCACCTGCCCGGAAAGCCCGTGTTACGCCTCGACGAGCTCCTGCGGCACCCGGGCGACGGCCGGGCGCCGGATGTGGCGGCCCGGCCCGACGACGTGGCGCTGCTGACCTTCACCAGCGGCAGTACCGGCCGGCCCAAGGGGTGTGCGATCACATACCGGGCGCTCACCGAGCACTGGGCGTGGCAGCCGCGCCTGTGGTCGCCCGTCGCGGCCGGGCTCGCCAGGGACTTCGAGCGTTACCTGCTGTTCGGCACCCTCGCCAGCATGGTCGTCATGGAGTTCGTGGCCCCGTGCCTGCTCGGCGGCGGCACCGCGGTGATCCCCGAGGACGACGGGCGGCCCATGTTCCCGTACGCGATAGAGCGCTACCGGATCACCGGCTCGATCATCACTGTGCCCAAGCTATTCCAGATGCTGAAATTTCTGGACACGGTGGATGTGAGTAGTCTGCGGGCCTTGATGGTCTCCGGCTCGCCGATCAGCCCACGGCGGCTGGCCGAGGCGGCCCAGAGGCTCGGGCCCGTCGTCTACCAGGGATACGGGCAGACCGAGGCGGGCAACATCGCCATGCTCACGCCGGAACACATCGCCGCGGGCGTGCTGGAGCCGGTCGGCCGCCCGCATCCCGGGGTCGGGATCAGCGTGCGCGACGAGGACGGCCACGAAGTCCCCCCGCACACGACGGGCGAGATCCACGTACGCAGCCCGTACCTGATGAAGGGCTACTGGGGCGACGACGAGGAGACCCGCGCGACCCTGCGGGACGGCTGGCTGCGCACCCGTGACCTCGGTCGCGTGGACGAGGACGGGTTCCTCCACCTGGCGGGCCGGTCCCGCGACGTCATCATGGTCAACGCCATGGTCGTGTACGCGGGCCCGATCGAGCGCGTACTGACCGGTCACCCCGACGTGGACGAGGCGTACGTGGTGGGTGCCCCGGACGAGGGCGCCGGCGAGGCCGTGCACGCGTTCGTCGTCCCGGCGGCGGGACGGACCCCCGGCCGCGACGCGCTGAGAGCGCTGGTGCGGCAGGAACTCGGCGAGGACAGCGTGCCTCAGACGATCACGATCGTGCCCGCCGTCCCGCTGGCCACCAGTGGAAAGCCCGACAAACGAGCCCTCTCTGAGCAAATTCTGAGAATTGCCCCCCAACACTGATGTTGTCCGTTCAATCACATCGCTGTGACGGAGGCGTCAGTGCCGGACACGACCCTGGACCACCTGGTGATCGGCGCGGGCCCGGCGGGTCTGCAGCTGGGGTACTTCCTGCAGCAGCAGGGCCGGGACTACCTGATCCTCGAGGCGGGTCCTGCACCGGGCCAGTTCTTCCGCACCTTCCCGCGCCATCGCACGCTCATCTCGATCAACAAGAAGCACACCGGGTGGGACGACCCCGAGCTCAATCTCAGGATGGACTGGAACTCGCTGCTGTCGGACGATCCCGGCCTGCTGTTCACCCACTACAGCGACCGGTACTTCCCGAACGCCGACGACATGGTCCGCTATCTGGCCGACTTCGCCGACAAGTGCGGCCTGCGCATCGCGTACGGCTCCCACGTCGTCCGCGTGGACAGGTCCGGCGCGTTCCAGGTGACGGACGAGTCCGGCCGCCGGTACGAGGCGAAGCGGATCATCGTCGCGACCGGCGTCACCCAGGCCAACATCCCGTCCATCCCGGGCATCGAGACGGCCGAGCTGTACGGCACCGCCTCCACCGA
Organism: Nonomuraea sp. B19D2; assembly: GCF_040137845.1. NCBI lineage: Bacteria > Bacillati > Actinomycetota > Actinomycetes > Streptosporangiales > Streptosporangiaceae > Nonomuraea > Nonomuraea sp. B19D2. The sequence goes on from NZ_JBEFAK010000012.1 coordinate 110,042, forward strand.
CCCGGCCGACTACCGCAACCAGCGGGTGCTCGTCATCGGCAAGGGCAACTCGGCCTTCGAGACGGCCGACAACCTCATCGAGACCGCCGCCGTGATCCACGTCGCGGGCCCGCACTCGGTGCGCATGGCCTGGCGCACGCACTACGTCGGCCACCTGCGCGCGGTCAACAACGGCCTGCTGGACACGTACCAGCTCAAGTCCCAGAACGCGATCCTCGACGGCGACATCAAGCGCATCGAGCGGAAACCGGACGGCATGTACCTGGTGACGGTCTCCTTCGCCCGGGTGAACGAGGTCACCAAGGACATCCCGTACGACCGCGTGATCCTCTGCACCGGCTTCCGCTTCGACGCCTCGATCTTCGGCGAGGGCTGCCGCCCCGAGCTGACCATCGACGACAGGTTCCCGGCGCTCACCCCGGCCTACGAGTCCGTCAACGTGCCGGACCTCTACTTCGCCGGGACGATCACGCAGTCGCGCGACTTCAAGCACGGCACCAGCGGCTTCATCCACGGCTTCAGGTACGGCGCCCGCGCGCTGCACCGCGTCCTGGAGTCCCGCTACCACGACGTGCCCTGGCCCGCCAGGCAGCTGCCCGCCGACCCGGCGGCGCTCGCGGCGGCGGTCATCGAGCGGGTCAACCGCACCTCGGCGCTGTGGCAGCAGTTCGGCCTGCTCGCCGACGTCATCGTGCTCGACGGCGGCGCCGCCCGCTACATGGAGGAGCTGCCGTACGACCTGCAGGGCCCGCCGATCGGCGACCGCGGTCACTTCGCGATCACCCTTGAGTACGGCCCCGACCACGACCAGATCGACCCCTTCGACATCGAGGTGGGCCGCATCCGGCAGAGCGACTCGGCCCGCGCCCACGAGGGCCACTACCTCCACCCCGTGGTCCGTCACCACGTGCCGGGGCAGGCCCCGGTCGCCCACCACATCACCGAGAACCTGGAGAACGAGTGGAACTCCCCGGAGATCCACATCGAGCCGCTCCGGGCCTTCTTCGCCCGGCGGGCCGCGCGGGTACCGGTGTGATGGAGCGGTGGAGCCTGCGCGAGTTCGAGGCCGCGGCCCGCGACCGCCTCGAGCCCGCCCACTACGACTACTTCGCCGGCGGGGCAGGTGACGAGGTCACCGTGCGCGCGAACGAGGCCGCGTTCGAACGCCTCGTCCTGCTGCCCAGGGTGCTGCGCGGCGCGGCCAAGCTCCAGACGGGCGTGACCCTGCTCGGCAGCCGCGCGGCCATGCCCGTGCTGGTGGCGCCGACCGCGTTCCACCGGCTCGCCGACCCGGAGGGCGAGCGGGCCACGGCGCGGGCGGCCGCCGCCGCAGAGACGATCATGATCGTGAGCATGGCCGCCACCGTCGCCGTCGAGGACGTGGCCGCCGCCGCGCCCGGCGCCGAGCTCTGGTTCCAGCTGTACGTGCAGCCGGACCCGGCCTTCACCGAGACCGTCGTGCGCCGCGCCGAGGCGGCCGGCTGCAAGGCGCTGGTCGTCACCGTGGACTCGCCCGTGCTCGGGCGGCGCGAGCGGGACCTGCGCAACGGCTTCCACGATCTACCCGAGCACCTGTGCTGCGAGAACATGCGCGACGGCGACCGGGTGCGCCCGATCGTCATGTCGCCCGAGCTGTCGTGGGAGCACATCGACCGGCTCAGGGAGATGACCGCGCTGCCGATCGTGCTCAAAGGGATCACGCATCCGGAGGACGCCCGGCTCGCGCTCGGCCGCGGCATCTCCGCGATCATGGTCTCGAACCACGGCGGGCGGCAACTCGACACGGTTCCCGCCACGATCGACCTGCTCCCGGACATCGTCGCGGCCGTCGGCGGAGCCGTGCCCGTGCTGCTGGACGGCGGCGTCAGGCGCGGCACCGACGTGCTTAAGGCGCTGGCCCTCGGCGCCACGGCGGTCGCGGTCGGCCGCCCGGTGATCTGGGGGCTGGCCGCGGACGGCGAGCGGGGAGTGGCCCGCGTGCTCGGCCTGTTGCGTGCGGAGGTCGAGCACGCACTCACATTGTGCGGCTGCGCGTCCATCGGCGATCTCGAGCCGGGCACGGTGCGGCGGCCATGATGCCGATCACGCTCCTGCTGGCGCTCGCCGTCGTCGTGAGCCTGCCGTGGTGGCTGCCCGGCAGGGTCGTGGCGCTGCGCGTACGCGTGTTCAACCGGATCAACGGCGACGAGGGCATCCCCGTCCCCGGCGACCTCGTGGGCGTCGACCGCTTCAAGGAGGTCTACTCGCACCCCGCGGCGGGCGGGCGGAGCAAGGGCGCCGCGCTGTCGGATCTGTTCTGGTACTGGCTGGCGCCCGGCCCCGAGATGCACCAGGAGCACCTGGAGGCGGGCGAGCGGTACGACGCCGTGGCCAGGACGACACGCGGACTGCTCGCCGTGCCGCGCGCCGAGGCCGAGGAGCTGACGCGCCGCTGCGCCGCCCGCACGCTGGAGGGCGTCCGCGGGCTGGTGCGGCTGCGCGACGTGATGATGCCGCTGTGGGCCGAGTTCTCGTACGAGCTGGTGTTCGCCGAGCCGTGCCCGCGCGAGGCCCGCGAACTGATCGTCGGCAACGCGAACGACGTGGTCACCTCGCTCAAATGCACCAGTCTGCGGCACATGGGGCGCCGCAACCGCCTGACCCGCTACCTGCTCGGCCGCCTGCCGCGGGTGCGGGTCCCGCTCCCGGCCGGCCTGTCTCCCCAGGAGCAGGCGTACTACCTGCACGGCGCCTTCTTCACCACCGCCGTCGTCCAGATGTCGGAGGCCATGGCCCACCTGCTGATGGTCCTCGCCCAGCATCCCGGCGTACAGGACAAGGCACGCACGGGCGACGACCGCTACCTCGACCACGTGATCGCCGAGACGCTGCGGCTCTACCCGCTCTTCGGCATCGCCCACCGCATCACCACCGGCGAGATCCAGCTCGACGAGCGCACCGCGATCCCGGCCGGGGCGGTGCTGTGCTTCAACTATCCCGAGTTCCACCGCGCCGGGTTCACCGATCCGGGCCGTTTCGACACGAGCCGCTTCGACCGGCCCGCCAAGGAGCTCAACCACATCCCGTTCGGCGTCGCCGCCAACCGCGCCTGCCCGGCCTGGCGGCTGGCGCCGATCGCGATGCGGGCCGCGGCGCGGGAGATCCTGCACCGGTACGCCCTGCACTCCTCGGCCGCCCACACCCGGTCCCTGCCCAACCGAGGGCCGTGCCTGCTCACCCCGCCGGACGCGTCCCGCCCGCCCCGCGCCGCGCTCGCCTTCATGCGGGTTCGCGACCGCTGGGAGGACGTCTGGCGCAGCTTTGTGCAACTGGTCCTCGGCACGTACATGGTCTGGGACGCCCGCCGGCAACGGCTCTGCGAGCGCCACTTCGATCACTCAGTGGAGGACTGAACATGACCGTACTGGCCCACGTCGTGCCTCCCGATCCGAACCTCGCCCTCATACTCAAGGTCCTGCCCGCCCTCGTCGTCATCCTGATCACGGCGGCGATCTGCGGCCGGCTGGCGCAAATGGTGATGCAGCCGCGCGTGCTCGGCGAGATGGTCGCCGGCGTGCTGCTCGGCCCGACGTTCTTCGGCTGGCTCTTCCCCGAGGCGCAGGCGGTCCTGTTCCCCCGGGAGGTCAGGCCGGTCCTGTACGTGCTGAGCACCATCGGGCTGACGCTCTACATGTTCCTGGTCGGCGCCGGCCTCGACCACGGCGCGCGGACACCCGGCGAGGTCCGCAAGGCCTCCGCCCTGGCCGCCGCGGGCATCGTCCCGTCGTTGCTGCTCGGCTTCGGCGCCGCGCTCCTCCTGCACGACATGCTCTCGCGTCCCGACGTCAGCCCGTTCCAGTTCGCCCTGTTCGTCGGCGGGGCGCTGTCGCTGACCGCGTTCCCCATGCTCGCCAGGATCCTGTACGAACGCGGCCTGGAGAACTCGCCCATCGGCCGCCTCACCCTCGTCGCCGCCTCCATCGATGACGCGCTGGCCTGGTGCCTGCTCGCCGTCCTGTCGGCCATGCACCTCGGCTCCGGCCCCACCGGCGCGCTGCCCACCATCGCCCTGACCGCGGTGTTCGCCGTCGTGATGCTCAAGGTGGTCGCCCCAGCGCTGCGCCCTCTGGGCAGGACCGTGGCCCGCACCGGCCGGCTCGGCGCCACCGGCATGTACGTCGTCATGCTCGTGCCCCTCACCGCCGGCTGGCTGACGGACTGGATCGGCGTCTACTCGGTCTTCGGCGGCTTCTTCGCCGGCCTTGCCATGCCGCGTGACCCGGCCTTCCGCCAGGCGCTGCACGGCCGCATGATGGAGGTCGTCTCGACGCTCCTGCTGCCGACGTTCTTCACCTTCTCCGGGCTGAACACCCACCTCGGCGGCCTCGCGGGCGGCGCCATGCTGCTGGCGTTCGGGCTGATCCTGCTCGCCGGGTTCTGCGGCAAGTACTTCGGGTGCTCGCTGGCGATGCGCGGGCTCGGGTTCGGCTGGCGGGAGTCGTACGCGGTGGGCGCCCTCATGAACGCGCGCGGGCTGATGATCCTCATCTTCATCAACATCGGCCTGGCCCAAGGCATGATCACCGACGAGCTCTTCGCCATGCTGGTGCTCGTGGCCGTCATCACCACGGCGGGCGCCCTGCCGCTCTACAAGCTGGCCCTGCCCCAGCGCCTCGAGGGCGTGACCAAGGTGGCCGAACCACCCGAGCTTGTCAGGTCCAATCCGTTGTGATCGTGCAGGTGGGCGGGGGTGCCTCCGGTTTCCTGACGAGTGGACCTGGTAATTGCGCCACCGGTGGTGTAACCGTGGTCAGGTGGCTGCTTCATCTGGTGCGGCCCGTCGGCTGCTGATCATCGAGGATGACCGCGAACTGGGGTACATGCTGGTCGACCTGTTCACGGAGCAGGGGTACGCCGTCGACCTGGCTCTGGAGGGGCAGCGGGGGCTGCACCTGGGGCTGAGCCGCTCGTACGACGTGCTGATCGTCGATCGCGGCCTGCCCGTGCTCGACGGGATCGACCTGCTCCGGCGGCTGCGCCGGCAGGCGGTCACCACGCCCGTGCTCGTGCTGACCGCCTTCGGCTCGCTCGCCGACCGCGTCGCCGGGCTGGACGCGGGCGCGGAGGACTACCTGGTCAAGCCGTTCGAGATCGACGAGCTGCTGGCCAGGGTGCGGGCCCTGCACCGCAGGAACATCGACCAGGCCAGGCTGCTGCCGCTCGGCGCGGGCTGGCTGGACTCCGAGTCGCACATCGTCCGGCTGCCGAGCGGCGAGCAGGTGGCGCTGTCGGGACAGGAGTGCCGGCTGCTCAGCGCCCTCGCGGCCCGGCCGCGGCAGGTGCACACCCGCACGTCGCTCCGGCAGCGGGTCTTCGACGGCGCCAAGAAGGAATCGATCGTGGACACGTACGTCTACTACCTGCGCAACAAGCTGGGATCAGGGGTCGTGTACACCGTGCGAGGCGTGGGCTACCGCCTGGGTGAGTTATGAGCCTGCCGGCCCTCGGCGGGCGGGCCGATCCGCAGCGGTACGCCCTCGACAAGCGGCTGCTGAAGCGGGCCCGCCGCCGCCTCACCGTTCAGGTCGCGGGCGCGATCTCCGTGGTGCTCGCGCTCGTCGGCGTGCTGGTCTACTGCTTCATGGTGCACCAGCAGGCCGGCTCGGCGCAGCGCGACCTGGCCGCCGCCGCGACCCGTGCCTCCATCGCCCACCCGCCTCCATGCGTGTGGCTCTACGAGCTGCGCGACGGCGCCGTGCGCAGCTCTCCCGGCGCGCCTGCGGAGCTCCCGGTACGCCTGGAGCAGGTGGCCGCCGGCTCCCCGCCGCGGGTCGAGGAGGTCGAGGTGGCCGGGCACGCGTACCTCATCCGCACCCAGCGGCGCGGCGACACGACCGTCCAGGCGGCGATGGACCTGCGCTACCAGGCCGCGGAGCGCCTGCGGCTGCTCCGCACGCTCGGCGGCGCGGAGGTCGCGGGCCTGCTGGCCGCGCTGCTGGTCGGCCAGGTCATCTCCCGCCGCGCCATCGCGCCGCTGGGCGAGGCCCTGGCGCGCCAGCGCCGCTTCACCGCCGACGTCAGCCACGAGCTGCGCACCCCGCTGACCCGCCTGCACACCCGCGCCCAGCTCCTGTCCCGCCGGCTGCGGGGCGGCACGGACCCGATCCTGCTGATCGACGAGGTCGACCAGCTCGTCACCGGCACCAGGCAGCTGGGCGAGGTGGTGGCGGACCTGCTCCAGTCGGCCCAGTTCCAGCAGCTCCGCCGCCTGTTCGGCCCGGTCGACCTGGCGGTGCTGGCCGCGGAGCTGGCGGTGGCCGAGAACGCCCGTGCGGAGTCCCAGGGGGTGACGATCGAGGTCTGGTGCGAGGGCCCGGGCGATCACGTGGTGCGCGGCGTGGAGTCCGCGCTGCGCCGCGTCATCTCGGCCCTGCTGGACAACGCACTGGGCCACACGCGCATGGGCGGCCACATCCGGATGACCCTCTCAAGGGACCGCGACGCCGTCCTGCTCACGGTCGGGGACGACGGGGAGGGCCTGGATCCGGCACACGCCGAACGCCTCTTCACCCGGTTCGTGGGAGGAGGATTCGGGCTGGGGCTCGCGCTCGTCCGGGAGGTGGTGGAGGGCCACCACGGCACCATCACCGCCGACGGCCGCCCCGGCGCCGGCGCTGCCTTCACCGTCCGCCTCCCGGCCGACCAGACCGGTGCACCGCCCCTTTGGGCGCCACCCGCCCGCGAACCCGAACGGCGCAGCTGAGCGGCGGACACCCGGCTCGCCGCCGCGATCAGGGGCCCTGCTAGCGTACGGCGAATGAGCGGGCGTGGAGTTCTTGTCACAGGTGCGTCCAGGGGCATCGGCCGGGCGATCGCGGCGGCGTTCGCCGCGCAGGGCGATCACGTGGCCATCCATCACCGGGACTCGGCGAAGGAGGCCCAGAGCCTGCTCGAGGAGCTGCCCGGCCAGGGGCACGGCATCGTGCAGGCCGACCTGGCGGACCCCGAGGCGGTGCGGCGCATGGTGGACGCGGCGGCGCAGGAGCTGGGCGGGATCGACGTGCTGGTGAACAACGCCGGCGTCTTCATCGACCACCCCATCACCGAGACGTCCTACGACGAGTGGCGCACGGCCTGGCAGCGCATCCTCGGCACCAACCTGATCGGCCCGGCCAACGTCACCTGGTGCGCCGTCCAGCACATGCCCGCCGGCGGCCGCGTGATCAACGTCTCCTCGCGCGGCGCCTTCCGCGGCGAGCCGAACAGCCCGGCGTACGGGGCCAGCAAGGCCGGGCTCAACGCGCTGGGCCAGTCGCTGGCCATCGCGCTGGCCCCGCGCGGGATCGCGGTGGCCGGGGTGGCGCCCGGGTACGTGGAGACGGACATGACCAATGAGCACCTCAAGTCCCCTCGGGGGGAGGAGATCCGGGCGCAGAGCCCGTTCGGGCGGGTGGCGCGGCCTGACGAGATCGCGGCGGCCGTCGTCTACCTTGCCTCCCCGGCCGCCGAATGGGCCAGCGGCGCCGTACTCGACCTCAACGGCGCCTCCTACCTGCGCTGATCCCCGGCGTCAGCCCCCGGGATCAGCCCACGGGATCAGCGCAGCCGCCGCTCCAGCAGCAGGGCCCCGCGGCCGGCGACCAGCGTGGCGCACCACTCGCGCAGGTCCGCCGGCTTCGGCCCGCTCACCGTGCCCTTCTCCCGGCCGGCCTCCAGCAGGTCGGCCCAGTCCAGCAGCGACTCCGCCAGCATGAGCGGCACGCCGCGCCGCTCGTGCACCTCGGCCGCGGCCTCGAAATGCTCCGCGGCCCGCTGCGGCGAGCCCATCGCCACGCACAGGTGCGCCAGGTAGTGGTGCCCGCAGTGGTGGGCCACCGTGCCGTGCCCGAAGGTCTCCCCGTCGGAGGCCAGCGAGTCGTACAGCTGCCCCGCCAGCTCCGCCCGCCCCAGGCGGGCGGCGGCCACGGCGAGGTTGTCCAGGGCGGGCCGGTGAGCCATGTTGCGGGGCGGCGTCGCGCCCCCGTACGCGAGGATGCGCTCCAGCAGGGGATCGGCCTCCTCGTCGGCCATCTCGCACAGATAGCGCAGCACCGCGTGCACCGGGTCCACGCGCGGCGCCTGGGCGGCGCGGCGCAGCCGGTCGCGCAGCTCCCACAGCCGGCCCTGGAGCCGCCGGATCTCGGCGATCTGCTCCGAGAAGATGGCCACGGCCTCCAGGCGGCGGCCGATCTCCGAGCCCAGCCGCATGGCCGACACCGCCTCGGACTCGGCCTGCGCCAGGTCGCCCTGCATCAGCGTCAGGCCGGCCTTGGAGTAGCCGATCAGCCAGTTGAGGTGCGGCTGAGCCAGCCGGTGCGCCAGCTCGTCGGCCTTGTCGAGCAGCACCGCGGCCTTGGCCACGTCGCCGCCGTCGAGCACCGGGGGAGTGCGCTGCACGTAGGCGTGGAAGAGCGCCAGGTCGTCGCCCGTGCGGCGGGCCGCCTCCAGCATCTCGTCGCCGTCGCGGTGGCGCTGGTGCAGCGGGTCGGCGGGGATGATCGTGAGGCTGCGCAGCCCGAGCACGCCGGCGAGCGTGCGCGGATCGCCCGACTTGCGGGCCAGGGCCACCGCCTCGTCGCTCAGCGCGAAGCGCCGCTCGCCGTCAGGCGCCCAGATGAGCTCAGAGGCGAGCTTGGCCGCCAGCAGCGCCCTGGTGCTCAGGTCGGTGGAGTCGACCAGCCTGCGCGCCTCGGTCAGCAGCGCGATGCGCTGCTGGTCGGGCGCCGCCGAGATGGTGGAGAAGCCGCGGTCGCCGCCGAGCGCCGCCAGGACGATCAGATCGTCGCGCTCGCACTGCCTGGCCAGGTCGGCCGCCTGCGCCAGGGTCTGCCTGGCGTCGGGGTCGCCGGCCAGCCACATCGCCCTGCCGCACTCCACCAGCAGCTCCGCGCGCCGCTCCAGCGTGGCGCCGGGGAAGTCCTGCAGCAGGTCCAGCACCCGCTGGTACCAGGTGACCGCCTCGCGGTGGGCCAGCCCGGCCAGCGCGTGCTGGGCCGCCCGCACGCCCGCCTCGGCCGCGGCGCCGACGCGGGCCGGGTCGCGGCCGTGCTCGGCGGCGGCCGTCAGGTGGGCGGCCACGACGTACGGCCGGGTCTCCATGGCGCGCGGATCCGTCTGGCACAGCACGTCGGCCACCCGCCCGTGCAGCAGCCCGGCGCGCGGCGCGGAGAGCTTGGCGTAGAGGGCGGTTCTGGTCAGCTCGTGGGAGAACCGGCAGGCCCCGCCGCCCGACATGGTGACCAGGCCCGCGCCCATGGCCTCCTCCACCGCGGCCACGAACCTCGCCTCGTCGAGCCCGAGCCCGAGCCGCAGCTCCGCCGACTCCATGCGCTCGCCGACGGCCAGCAGGTTGACCAGGTCTCTGGCGTCCGGGTGGAGCTGCGCCAGCCGGGCCATGACCATCCGCGTCACCGAGTCGGGCACGGCCAGCGCGTCGAGGTCCTTGCCCGCGGCCAGCTCCCTGACCACCTCGCTGATGAGGAACGCGTTGCCGCCGGTGATCCGGTGCAGCAGCTCGGAGTCGCCCCCGCCGCGCACCTCCGCCAGCGCGTGGGAGACCTCGTCCAGCCCGAAGGAGGGGACCTGGATCATGGTGCCGTCGGCGGTCAGCTTGTGCAGCTCCGGCATGGCGGACTCGACCGGCAGGGGCCGCGAGGTGGCCAGGACCAGCAGCGGCAGGGCCTCGGCGTCCCACATGAGGGCGTTGAGCATCTGCAGCGACTCCAGGGTCGCCCACTGCAGGTCGTCGATCACCAGCAGCACCGGCCGTACGGTGGCCAGGCGCTCGATCAGCGTGCGGGCCGCGGCCATCAGGTGGTAGCGCTCGGACACGGGCTCGGTGGCGGGCGGCACCTCCAGCGACAGCGGGGGAGCGGCCAGCGAGGGCGCGAGGCGGACGAGCTGGCCGCACTGCTGGTCGACCCCGGCCCGCAGCAGCAGCGCGGGCGAGGTGCGGGCCAGCCGCTCCACCGCGCCGGCGATCGGCTCGTACGCCTGCCGCGCCGGATCCGTGCACCGCCCCGCCAGCACCGTGAACTGCCGCCTCAGCGCCCGCCTGGCCACCTCGGACGCCAGCCGGGTCTTGCCGACCCCCGGATCACCCTGGAGGATCACCAGCCCGCTGCCGAACTCGGCCGCCGCCAGCTGCCCGTCCAGCGCCCGCAGCTGCTCGTCCCTGCCGACGAACGGCAGCACGTGGCCGTCGTCCAGCCACGGGGCCAGCCCGCCCACCTCGTGGTGGTCGGCGGCCTGCCAGTGCAGCTCGTACGTGTGCATCGGCTCACGCAGCCCCTTGCCCGGCAGCCGCCCCAGATCCTTGAACTCGTGCCGGCTCCGCCCCTGCGCCAGCCGCCGTACGAGATCGGTGCAGAGCACCTGGCCGCCCTCGGCGACGGCGACCAGGCGGGCCGCCTCGACGGTCGGCAGCCCGCTGACGTCGTCGTGGCCCCAGCACACGTCGCCCGCCGCCAGCGCGGCCCTGATGGAGATCTTCTCCAGGGCCCGCTCGTTCTCGTCGGCCACCGCCTGCTCCACCGCGATGATCGCGTCGAGCCCGGCCGTGGCCGAGTCGAAGACGGCCATCAGCCCGTCGCCGAGGCTCTTGGTGAACGTGGCGCCGTTGGCGGTCACCACGGAGCGGAGCAGCTGGTAGAGGCGGCGGAAGACGACGTTGGCGCGTTCCTCGCCGAGCCTGATCCGCATGGCGGTGGAGCTGACCACGTCGGTGAACAGGATCGTCGCCGTGGTCAGCGTGCCTGGCGCGTGGGTGGCGGTCACCTGTGCGGCCCTCCCCGGACAGGCGCTCGCAGGGTCCTGCGGACGGTGCGGCGGATCGCACGCGTCTTCACCGCCGGGCGGGACTGCCTGATCCGCCAGGCGCCGGCCAGCTCCTCGGGGATCCGGAACGCCGCCTGCCCGTCGGAGTGGCGGTCGATCAGGGCGATCACGATCTGCCGCCCGGCCTTGCGCACGAGCCAGCGAACCACGCCGTCGACCGGCCCGGCCAGCTTTGAGTGCCGGTGCGCCGCGCGCGCCACCGTGAACAGCCCCGTGAACCACCAGGCGGGCTTGGGCACCCCGAGCAGCTCGGGCACCCGGTCGGCGCCGTACTTGGCGTCGCGGAAGACCCAGTGCACCAGGCTGCGCGGCAGCTTGCGCCACCCCAGGTGCATGAAGCCCTCCATCTCCGCCAACAGCCTGGCCATCAGCCGGCGGCCCTCGTCGCTGGACTCGTACAGACGGCCCAGGCGCTCGCTGACCGGCTCGACGTCCTCCAGCGTGAGCGGCCGGTCGCGGCAGGCCTCCACGCCCATGAGATGGCCGAACACACTCCAGGTGTAGAGGTGAGCCGCGCGCTGCTCCTCGGACAGCGTCACACCCATGCTCTCCAGAGCCTCCCATGTCACCACGGAGAAGTCGAAGATGGTGGCCAGCAGGAGCTCCTGGTTGACCGGCGGCCCGAACCGGGCGGTGTCCCAGTGGTCAGCGAAGCGCTCGTTGACCAGCGCGCGCACGAACGAGTGCAGGATCCGCAGCCCGATCGCCGTCGTGTGGCCTGGACGTCCCGGCTCCAGGCTGTTGACGGCCTTGAGCCCCATCACGTCGACCAGCATCTGCCCGGTCTCGGCCACCCGGCGGGTGAGGCCGTGCGTGGCCAGCTGCGAGACACCGGCCAGCACCTTGGCGCTGGACACCTCCACGTACGCCATCGGCAGGCACTTGCAGAACAGCGCGGCCGACTGGTAGAGCCCGTAGTCAGCGAACACGGTCTGCCCCTTGGCCAGCAGCTCGCGGTCGTCGCCCCACTCGGGCAGGTCCGCGGCGAAGTCGATGGCCTCGAAGATGTCCGAGGCGGGCGGCTCGCCCGAGGGGGCCCTGGCCTCCCGCTTGGCCGCCGACAGCTCCTGGATCACCGCCTTCACCAGCTCGAGCGGCCCCGTCCCCGCGGGCTGGTCGTCCAGGTAGCCGGCCACCACCTTGTCGATGTCCGGGTCGGCCTGCTGCCTCAGCTGCCGGAACCTCTCCTCCGGCCAGCGGTCTTGATCGTTCATCTACCCCGTACTCCAGATTTCGGTCAGAGGCCACCCCGTTTCCGCAGGGCGGCGACATCCAGCAGCGTGATCGTGCGGCCTTTGACGGCGATGAGGTTCCTCGCGACGAGGGACTGCAGCGCCCGGTTGACCGCCGGCCGTGACGCGCCGATCAGCGCGGCGAGGTCGGACTGGGTCAGCCCGGGCAGGTCCACCACCCCGTCGGACTGGCCGTGCTTGTCGGCCAGCTGCAGCAGCAGCTTGGCCAGCCGCCCGCCCAGGTCGAGGAAGGCCAGGTCGGCTGCCTGGTCGGTGAGCCTGCGCACCATGTGGCCGAGCATGCGCAGGAACTCGTCGGCCAGCCCCGGATGCTCCCGCATGAGCTCCAGCAGCCGCGCCCTGGGCAGCGCGAACACCCACGCCGGGCGCACGGTCATGATCGACGCCGAGCGTGGCGAGCCGTCCAGCAGCGCCATCTCGCCGAAGGTGTCGCCCCGGCCGAGCATGTTGAGCACGATCTCGTCGCCGTGCTCGGTCGTGAACACGACCTTCACCAGGCCGTCCAGCAGCACGTACAGGGACTCTCCCGGATCGCCCTGGTGAATGATGATCTGCCCGGACCGGTAGCGCCTCGACAGCCCGGCCCGCGCCGCGGTCTCGATGCCGCTCTCGCCGAGTACGCGGAACAGCGGGATCTCCGCCAGCACAGAGGCGACCGGCTGGACATCGCGTGGAAACCCGCTCATGCAAGAACTTTAGGCCGCATCCCGCGCACGGGAAGCCGGCGACAAGCGATCTCCCAGGTGTGATGCGGACCACATCTGGACTGTCACGCGCGAGACAGCCCCGGGCGATCACTCGGCGCACCGTAGGTGTGCCGGCCGGTGATGGCGACCCCCCGAGTACCCGGCCCGGCAGGGAGATCGACATGCACCTGGACACCATCGAACGCACCGACACGGCAGCCCTGGTCTCGGCCGCGCAGGACGGCGACGCCGAGGCGTGGGAGCGGCTGGTCGAGGAGTTCAGCCCCATGCTCAAGGCACGCATCCGCCGGTTCAGGCTCAGCCACGAGGACGCCCAGGACGTGCTCCAGACGACCTGGCTGCTGGCCTGGCAGAACCTCAGGAGCGTGGAGGACGGCCAGCGCATGGCCGGCTGGCTGGCCACGATCGCCTTCCGCGAGTGCCTCAAGCTCAGCAAACGCACGAAGGAGATCTGCACCCCCGACCTCGACACGCTGGGCAGCACGGACGACGTGGACCGGGAGCTGGCCAGGATCTGGCTGGCCGGCACGCTGGAGGAGCTGGTCGAGGAGCTGCCGACAGCGCAGCGTGTCCTGTTCAGGGCGCTCACGGAAACCTCCGAGCCGCACTATGTGGACGTGGCACGCAGGCTGGGCAGGCCGGTCGGAAGCATCGGGCCCACCCGAGCCCGCTGTTTCGCGAAGCTACGCGGCCTCCTTCAGGCCCGCGAGATCACCCGCGACTTCCTGGACTGACTCACTTCGCGGACGGGTCAAGCCGGATCGCCTCCAGGAACGGCTCGAAGTCGAAGTGCGCCATCTCGTACGCGTCCGGGTCGGACTCCGCCGGATACCGGTAGAGCCGGCGGCCGCCCCGGGCGAGCATGCCGCTGACGGCCTCGGGGACCAGCCCGCGCCGCATCTCCTCGGCGAGGCCGTCGGCGACGTCCTTGGCGAAGGGCACGTCGTAGAGCTCGGCGACGTGCTGGTAGACGCGGAAATAGCTGACGATGAAGCGCATGCGGTCGGGGTAGGACACCCAGTCGGCCACGCTGGCCGTGGACGCCTCCTGGTCCTCGGTGATGAACTCCTCGGCCAGTTTGCGTACCTTCTCGTTCTGGATCGGCGCCCAGGCCTTCGCCATGTCCACTCCTGCCGGCGCCGTGAGCGGCCTGCCGACCTTGATGTCGCTGAGCGGCGTCTGCACGGCGAACAGGTGGCGGGTGTAGAGCGAGGACCACTTCTCCTCCAGCCGGCGCGTCAGCCACGGCTGGTCCTCGTGCCGCGCGGCGTACAGGCGGAACCTGGGGAAGGGCCGCCGGGTGACCAGCGAGCGCAGCGACCGCCACGACACCCGCGTCAGCCACCTGACCGGCCGGTAGAGCACCAGCTCCAGCGCCTTCTGCGCGCGGGCCTGCTCGTAGGCGGACAGCGCGATGTTGGCGCCGAACATGAGCTCGGCCCGGTCCTCGGGGTCGGTGGCCTGCCTGGCCTCGACCAGGAACTGCGCGGCGTCCCTCAGGTAGCGGTCGTCGGCCTCCGACAGCAGGTCGGTCAGGAACTCCGGCGGGGTCGGCGTCAGCTCCGACTCCGGGCTCACCCTCAGGTAGCGGTCGGGCGAGTCGTTCCACAGGTTGACGGCCAGGCTGGCGGTCTCCAGGAAGATCGCCCGGTTGGCCAGCGCGAGCCCGAGCTGGTAGCTGGGGCCGAGCAGGGTGAGCAGCACCGCCCTGAACACCCTCCTGAAGCGGTGGGGCACCCTCATCTTCCGGCTGAAGTCCATGATGAACGGCGAGTCGGGGCCCAGGTCGAGGCTCTCCCCGATGGCCTTGGAGGTCCAGGTGGCGTAGCAGTACCAGTTGGTCGCGTCCTTGCCCAGGTGCTGGGCGAGGTCCCCGGCGACGCGGTGGTAGCTGTAGGCGATGACCATCGCCTCAAGTGCCGGGCTCCGGTCCTTGTACGCGGCGATGCGCAGGACGTCGTCCGCGGTCATCGGAGTGTCGGACATGGGTTCTCCCGTTGGTTCGCCTCGAGGAGATAAGAGCGTCTCCAGCGGCGTCAGATACGTCCGGCGGCCCGCCTTTCCCCCGTGACCGCCAGCCAGGAGCGTAGGGCGCGTGACTTGCGGCGGGCTTGCAGGATGCCGAGCGGCCGCAAGCGCCGCCCCGGGCGGGCCGCCCGGGGCGGCGCGCCTCATTCCTTGACCGCAATCTTGCTGAGCACCACGAACCCGCCGAGCGCCCCCGCGGTGCCGGCGGCGGTCGTGGTGGTGAGGTTGACCACCAGGTCATAGATCCCGGGGGCGAGCTGGCCGCGCATGGGGACGGACGCGGTATATCGGCCCGAGCCGGGGGTGAAGGTCAGCTCCACGGGGGGTGAGGGGTGCCTCGTCTCGCCGCCTCCCACCAGGTCGGCGATGATCTCCAAATTCCAGCGGCCCGCCAGCCAGTCGACGAGCTCGCCGGTGACCTCCCAGTTCACGTCCACGGTCCAACCCTCGTTACTCCGTACGACGTCCGTGGGTTGCGCGCCGGGATCGACAACCTGGCTGTGGAGAACGCCGGCTAACTGCTCGGCCGGTACCTTCATCACCTGGAATTCTCCAGTAGCCATTCCGATCTCCTTCTCCGGTGGGAACGTCGTCCCCGTGTGAATGACCAGAGCGGCGATGGAGGCGGCGAAATACGCGTCCGTGTTGTCAATAAATGCCGGGTATTAGGCACGCCGGGCGGCGTCACCGTTCCCTGATGCGCACCATGTCGGGGCCGAGCCCGGCGACCCCGCCGGCGCCCAGCAGCTGAAGGGTGCGTACGAGCTCGGCGTGCAGCAGGTCGAGCACCCGGCGCACGCCGAGCTCCCCGCCGGCCATCAGCCCGTACAGGTAGGCCCGGCCGATGAAGCAGGCCCTGGCGCCCAGCGCGACCGCCGCGGCCACGTCGGCCCCGTTCCGCACGCCTCCGTCCAGGAAGACCTCCGTGCGGTCGCCCACGGCGGCCACCACGTGGGGCAGCAGCTCCAGCGGCGTGGGGGAGCGGTCGAGCTGGCGCCCGCCGTACGACGATGCCGTCCACCGTTCCTCGACACTGAGCAGGAATGAAACCCGTGCAGCGGCGCGCCCCGAACGGTCTTGGGCGCACTGGTCCCCCACGTACAACCCCGGGCGGCGACGCACGTCCCGCGTGCGGTCCGATCCGGAGCGGCGGGTTCCCTTTCGACCTGGTCGTGCCGACGCGGTCAGAGGCAACCGGAGAGGCCCTGGACCATCGCTCCGGTGGAACGGGGGCCCTGGAACCGACACCGCATCAGCCGTCCAGATCGCTACGAAGCGTAGGTGATCCGTGACAATACGTCAACGCAGGTGCTCACTCAAGCGAGCTCATGCACACAGGAATCCCTGCCCCGGCCACCGGCACGTCCACGGTCACCACCAGCACGTCCATGCCCGCCTCCCGCGCCAGGGAGAGCGTCTCCAGGTTGCGGGCGCGGTCGCGGACCACGTACAGCTGGAACCAGTTCCACCCGCCGGGCGCCGCGGCGGCCACGCTCGCGGCGGTCGTGGTGCCCATGGTGGACAGCGTGTACGGCACCCCCGCCCGCTCGGCCGCCCGCGCCACGGCCCGCTCGCCCTTGCGGTGCATCATCCGGGTGAACCCGGTGGGCCCCAGCACGACCGGCATCGCGATCCGCCGGCCCAGGATCTCGACGGCGGTCGGGGCCTCGGCGACGTCGCGCAGGACCCGCGGGCTGAACTCCACCCGTTCGAACGCCTCCACCGCCCTGGCCATCGAAAACTCCTTCAAGGCGGGCGACGCGCGGGTAGTGTGTGCTCACCGCCGGGAGGGCGGAGTTCGCGACGGCCAGACCGGTCGTGCGGGCTGGGGCGTGGAAACCCGTGTCAGCGGGGCTGGAAGGTGAATCGCCAAGCAACAGCGTCTCGCCCTGTCGCACAGCCACAGGGCCGGGGCGGCTGAAATCCCCTTGATTCACCCGTGGGGAGCGCTTCAAATCCAGGACGGTACCAAAGGTACGGTTGAGTGGTGATCGACGACTGGGCAGCGGTGGCGGGGGAGTCCCCCGCCTCCCTGGCCACGGGGGCGGAGCTGATCGCCCGCTGGTCTGAGCCGCGCCGCCGCTACCACACCCTCGACCACCTCGCCGCCGTGCTCTCCGCGGTCTCCCAGCTCGCGCCCCTGGCCGGCGATCTCGCGGCCGTACGCCTCGCCGCCTGGTTCCATGACGCCGTCTACGACGGGCGGCCGGGCTGGGACGAGGAGCGCAGCGCCCAGCTCGCCCAGTCCAGGCTCCCCGCGTGCGGCGTGCCCGCCGCACGGGTGGCCGAGGTGGCCAGGCTGGTACGCCTCACCGCCGCCCACGACACGCTGGCCGCCGGGGACCGGAACGGCGCCGTGCTGTGCGACGCCGACCTGGCCGTGCTCGGCCGGCCCGGATATGACGATTACGCGGCCAGGATCCGGCAGGAGTACGCCCATGTGCCCGACGACCTGTTCAGGAAGGGGCGGGCCGAGGTGCTGCGGCGGCTGCTGGCCCTACCGCGCCTCTACCGGACGGAACGCGCGCGCGAGCTGTGGGAGGAGCGGGCGCGGGCGAACCTGTCACGGGAGCTGGCGGCGCTTGCGTCCGGGCGTGGCTAGCGTCGTTTCCTGCGGCGCAGCCCGGAGGCGACCAGCCGTAAGAGCAGCTCCCGCGAGCTGACCGCCTCGGCCCCCAGCTCCACCGCCAGGGCGTGCACGGTCTCCGGCACGTCGTAGTGATCCCGGTCGAACGCCCGCTCCGGCACCCCGAGCCGCGCGGCGAAGTCGTGCAGCTCCTTCAGCGAGCGGTCGCTGACCAGATGCGACCACATCAGGCCACGCGGCCCTGGCCAGTTGGGCGGGTCGATGAGAACGGTCACGACCTCAAGGGTAGGGGCCGTACGCGTGCTCATGACGCGGGGTCACGACGTCACAGGCGGGACCTTGCCCTGGATCGCCAGCTCGGCCAGGTCGGACACCACGACCTCGGCGCCCGCCGCGCGCAGGTCGCCCGCGCCGCCGCCTTCCCTGGCCACCGCGACGACCAGCCCGAACCCGCCCTTCCTGCCCGCCGCCACGCCGGGCAGGGCCGCGTCCACCACCGCGACCCTGGCCGCGGGGAGCGCCAGGCGGCGCGCCGCCTCCAGGTAGAGCGCGGGGTCGGGCTTGCCCGGCAGGTTCATCAGCGCCGCGTCGTTGCCGTCCACCAGCAGGTCGAACAGGTGCATCACCCCGGCCGAGGTGACGAGCTTGCGGCCGTGCAGGCTGGCGGAGACCGCCGCCGTACGGGCGCCTCGCCGGCGCAGCTCGTGCAGGAGCGCCACCGTGGACGGGAACGCGGCCACCCCGTACTTCTCCACCTGGGCCATGAAGGTCTGGTCCTTGGCCAGGCCGAGCCCGTGCACGGTCGCCGCGCCCGGCTCGTCGTCGGGCGAGCCCTCGGGCACCGTGATGCCGCGGGCATCGAGGAAGGCGCGGATGCCGTCGAGGCGCGGGCGGCCGTCCACGTGGCGCAGATAGTCGTCGCGGATGTCGAACGGCTCCGAGCGGCCGCGCAGGAACGCGTCGAAGACGTGCTTCCAGGCGGCCGCGTGCCCTCGAGCGGTGTCGGTGACCACGCCGTCGGTGTCGAACACGACGGCGTTGATCGAGGTCAGATCGATGACAGGCTCGTTCACATTGCGAACGTAACCTCTCTACCAGGCGACGGGTAGCTCTTTGACTCCGTAGACGATGGCGAGTTCCCTGAACGGCACCTCGCCCGCGACGTGCAGCCCCGGAAAGCGGCGCAGCAGGGCGGGGAAGGCGATGCGCATCTCCATCTGCGCGAGCGGCGCGCCGATGCAGCGGTGGATGCCGTGGCCGAAGGCCATGTGCGAGCCCGCCGTCTCCCTGCCGGGCCGTACCTGGTCCATGTCCTCGCCCAGGGCGGGGTCGCGGTTGGCGCCGGTGAGTGAGCAGAGCACCATCTCGCCCTTCTTGATCGGCACGCCGTGCAGCTCGAGGTCGTCGCGGGCGAAGCGCGGGAAGGCCACCTGGACGACCGTCATGTAGCGCAGCAGCTCCTCGACGACGTCGTTGATGTACCCGTCGACCTCGCGGACCTTGGCGGCCTCCTCGGGATTGCGGAGCAGCCACAGGGTGCCGAGGGCGAGCATGCTGGTGCTGGTGTCGTGCCCGCCGGTCAGCAGCCCGTCGGCCATGCTGGCCAGCGTACGGTCGTCGAGCTCGTCACCGTGCTCGCGCAGCAGCTGCCCGAGCAGCCCCTCGCCCGGGTTCTGCCGCTCCCTCGCGACCAGGTCGATCAGGTACGTCATGGCGTCGTTGATCGCCTGCAGGGACGCCTCCGGCCCGGCCGTGAAGTCGAACCGGTCCTTGCTGATCTTCACGAAGTCGGCGCGCTCCTCGTACGGGACGCCGAGCAGCTCGCACACCACCAGCGACGGGATCGGCAGCGCGAACTCCTCGAACAGGTCCACCGGGGAGCCCTTGGCCTCGATGCGGTCGAGGTACTCCTCGACCATCGCCTCGATGCGCGGCTCCAGCCTGCGCAGGCGGCGCATGGTGAACTCGGGGGTCAGGTACTTGCGCAGCCGCGTGTGCTCGGGCGGGTCGCGGAACCCCAGGCCGCCCGGGTCCTCCTGGTTGGAGCCCAGGCCGATCACCCCGGCGAAGTCGTTGCTGAAGCGCTCGTGGTCGCTCAGGACGCTCCGAACGTCTTCCCAGCGGGTGATGAGGAACACGGTCTGGCCGCCGGGGATCTCCATGGGGAAGACCGGCTGCTCGGTCCGGATGCGTGCGAGCTCGCCCACGGGGTCGAATCCGTCACGCATGAACTGGACGAGGGGGAACTCATTGTCTGACATCGATATCCGTCCTGCTGGGATACATCACACCATGTCGGGATAAATCCCTGCGTAGATGGTCCCATCAGGAACAGCGGATGTTGCCCTCCGAAAGGACGAATTTCCACCCCACCTTGCGGATGTGTACTCCATGGCAGCGGGACGCTCTACGCGCCGTGGCCGGCCAGGACCGTGGCCGCTTCGCCGGGCGACGGCTCGCTGCGATGGCGGGTGTGCGGGGGCGGTTCGGGCAGCGGGGCCTCTATCCCTCCCGCCACCCAGCCGCGTGTCACGTTGGACGGCGGCGCACGAGCGCCTGACACATCCGTCCGCCCGGGCCGGAACAGCAGTGAAACAGGGGCAAAATGGGGCAGCAGATGTCGTTTGGCGTACAAGATGGCGACATTCTGCGATGATCTCGTCGCATAGAGCCGGAGTTTGAGCCCTCACGGATAGTGACTGATGCCGACATTTGAGGAAATAGCAGCCTTCGTCACCGAGAAGCCGCTCGCCACCGCTGTCATCGCGCTGCTGAGCCTGGCGGGGCTGGCGCTGGCGTTCCTGGTGATCAGGGTCGCCTGGCGCGCCACCACCTGGTTGTTCGCCCGATACGTCGCCCGTCGTCCCATCGAGGACGTGCTGACCATCGTGGCCGCGTCCATCGCCACCGGTGTGTCCGCGCAGGGCATGTGGCGCTTCTCCGGGGACGTGCTGGGCCTGGACGGGCCGCTGAGGCTGCTGCTGTTCGCGTTCATCGAGGTCGCGATCATCACGAGCGCGGTACGCGCCCGTCGCAACATGCGCGAGAACTTCTCCGCCGGGATCGACGGCATCGCCGTGTGGGCACTGACCTGTCTGACCGCCGTGCTGTCCAGCATGGACGCGCGCAGCCTGCCCGAGGCGGTGTTCAGGCTGGCCGCGCCGCTGGTGGCCGCCTGGCTGTGGGAGCGCGGCATGGCCATCGAACGCCACCGCATCCGCGGCACCGGCCGCATCAACTGGCGCCTGACGCCCGAGCGGCTGCTGGTCAGGATGGGCCTGGCCGAGGTCAGCGACCGTACGGCGAGCGAGGTCGACGCCCACCGCAGGCTGACCCGCGTCGCGCTGGCCGCCAAGCGGGCCAAGGCGCTGCGCGAGGCCGGGGCCTCCGACCGCAAGATGCGCGCCGCGCTGGCCAAGCTCGACAAGGCCATGGACCAGGCCGTCGAACACACCGGGCTGGCCGTCGACCAGGCTCGCCAGGAGGCGCTCCTGGCCCAGATCGCCGCCCTGTACAACACCACCGCCCTCATCGACGCCGACCCCCGCGTGCCGTGGGAGCCCGAGCCCGAGCAGAACCCGGTGCCCGCCCGCCCGGCGCTGCCGCCCGCCCTGGCCGAACTCGTCGAGGAGGAGGACGAGGACATCGAGGTGCTCGACACCACCCCGCACGTCGTCGACACCGCCCAGCGGGCGGCGCTGATGCGCAAGGCCCGCGCGTACTGGGACCGCCAGATCGCCAAGGGCATCGTGCCGCGTACGGTGGACATCGCCCAGGAGATCGGCATCTCGCTGGCCACGGCCCGCGAGTATCGTGCCCTGTGGAAGCTCGAGCCGCAGGCACACGCCCTCATCGAGGCGCTGTTCCAGCAGCACGGCATCGTCGACACGGGCGCCTTCCCCGCCATCGCGGACGACGGGAGGGTGCTGACCAAGTCGTAGGGGGAGCACGCTTGCGGGAGCGCACGCTCGAACGCGTCAGGAAACTCCTGGCCAAGGCCGAACGCACCGACAACGAGCACGAGCGCGCGACGTTCATGGCGGCCGCGTCGGCGCTGATGGCCAAGCACGGCATCGACTCGCTCCCCCCGGCGGGCACGCGGCAGACACCCGGCGACCGGATCGTCACCCTGCCCAACCCGTGGGCCAGGGAGAAGGCCCGCCTCGTGAGCCTGGTGGCGCAGGCGGTGCGGTGCCGTCCCCTGCTCATCGGGCGCGGGGAGGCGGGCGGCCAGCGGGTGCACGTGTTCGGGTTCGCCGCCGACCTGGAGCGGGCCGACCTGCTCGCCACGTCGCTGCTGCTGCAGATGGCGACCGGGCTGGCTCGGGTGCGGGTGCCCGGCGAAGTGACCTCCGTGCGGGCGTACCGGCGGTCGTGGTTGCTGGGGTTCACGGACGAGGTGTACCGGTTGCTGTGCGCGGCGGAGTCCCGGGCCGAGGAGGTCAGTACGGGCGCCGCGCTGGTGCTGGCCGACCGGCGGGCCGAGGTGGAGCGGGTGGTGGCGGCCCGCTACTCGGACATCCGGGTGAGCGTGCCCCGGACCAGCGGCACCGGCTACCGGGACGGAGTGGCCGCCGGCCGCAGCGCCGACCTCGGCCGCACCGGGATGACCACCGTCACCGCCCCCGAGCTGACCCCAGGCTGAACCCTCCGCACACCCCGTCCTGAGCCACCAGCGCCCTCTGCTCGGCCGCCCCACGCCCGCCGCCTCGCACGCGTCGGGCCCGTGCAGGGGTACGTCGCCGAGGCGCGGGACGGCGGGGGCGGTCAGCCCAGCGAGGCGGAGACCAGGGAGCGGGCCTCTTCCTGGACCTTGGCCAGGTGGTCGGGGCCGCGGAACGACTCGGCGTAGATCTTGTAGACGTCCTCCGTCCCCGAAGGCCGCGCGGCGAACCAGGCGCTCTCCGTCGAGACCTTCACCCCGCCCAGCTCCGCCCCGTTGCCGGGCGCCGAGGTCTGCACGGCCGTGATCGGCTCGCCGGCCAGCGACGACGCCGTCACCTGCGTGGCCGACAGCTTCGCGAGCACCGCCTTCTCCTCGCGCGTCGCCGGGGCGTCCACCCGGGCGTACGCGGGCTCCCCGAACCGCTCGACCAGCTCGCGGTAGTGCGCGCTCGGCGACTTGCCGGTGACGGCCAGGATCTCCGATGCGAGCAGCGCCAGGATGATGCCGTCCTTGTCGGTGGACCACACGGACCCGTCCCGCCGCAGGAACGACGCCCCCGCGCTCTCCTCGCCCCCGAAGCCCAGCGACCCGTCCAGCAGCCCCGGGACGAACCACTTGAAGCCCACCGGAACCTCATGGAGCCGCCGCCCCAAAGAGGACGCGACCCGGTCGATGATCTGGCTGCTGACCATGGTCTTGCCCACCCCGGCGTCGGCGGGCCAGCCGTCGCGGTGCGTGTAGAGGTAGGAGATGGCGACGGCGAGGTAGTGGTTGGGGTTCAGGAGGCCGCCGTCGGGGGTGACGACGCCGTGCCGGTCGGCATCGGCGTCGTTTCCGGTGGAAATGTCGTATTTATCCCGGTTGGAGATAAGAGAAGCCATCGCGTACGGCGACGAGCAGTCCATCCGGATCTTGCCGTCCCAGTCGAGCGTCATGAACCGCCACGTCGGATCCACCAGCGGATTGACCACGGTCAGATCGAGCCGGTGCCGCTCGGCGATCTCCCCCCAGTACGCCACGCTGGCCCCGCCCAGCGGATCGGCCCCGATCCGCACCCCGGCCGCCCGGATGGCGTCGATGTCCAGCACGGACGGCAGGTCGTCCACGTACATCCCGAGGAAGTCGTAACGCCCCACCACGTCCAGGGCCTTGGCGTACGAGACCCGCAGCACGCTCTCCAGCCCGCTCGCCAGCAGCCGGTTGGCCCGGTCCTGGATCCACGTGGTCGCGTCGGTGTCGGCGGGACCTCCGTGCGGCGGGTTGTACTTGAACCCGCCGTCACCGGGCGGGTTGTGCGACGGCGTGATCACGACGCCGTCCGCCAGGCCCGTGGTGCGCCCCTGGTTGTGCCGCAGGATGGCGTGCGAGACGGCAGGCGTCGGCGTGTAGCCGTCGCGCGTGTCGATCAGCACCTCGACCCCGTTGGCCGCGAGCACCTCCAGCGCCGACACCCGCGCGGGCTCGGAGAGCGCATGAGTGTCAATGCCGAGGAACAGCGGCCCGTCGGTGCCCATCGACCGCCGGTAGTCGCAGATGGCCTGACTGGTCGCCAGGATGTGGCCCTCGTTGAACGCCGCCTTCAGCGACGACCCCCGGTGCCCCGACGTGCCGAACGCCACCCGCTGCCCCGCGTCGCCGGGATCGGGATGCAGGGCGTAATAGGACGTCACGAGCCTGGCGACGTCGACGAGGTCGGCGGGCTGAGCGGGCTGTCCTGCGCGTTCGTGCGTCATAGAGGCCACTTTACAAATCCGGCAGGGCCCGGCGGATGACCGCACGTCGACACGGGCAGGTACAGTCGCGTCAGTCACTAGAACGGAGTTCTGTTATGCGATTCGGATATTACCTGGCCGAGCGGAAAGAGCCGGACCTGATCGGCGGGTTGCGCGACCAGATCGCCCAGGCGGCGGCGGACGGCTTCACCTCCGCCTGGCTCTCCAACATCTTCGGCCTCGACGCGCTCACCGCCCTGGCCGTCGCCGGCAGCCAGGTGCCCGGCATCGAGCTCGGCACCGCCGTCGTGCCGACCTATCCACGCCATCCGGCCGCCCTGGCCCAGCAGGCCATGACCGCCAACGCCGCCCTCGGCGGGCGCCTCGCGCTCGGCATCGGCCTGTCACACCAGATGGTCATCGAGGACATGTACGGCTACAGCTTCGAGCGTCCCTACCGCCACATGAAGGAGTACCTCGACATCCTGCTCCCGCTCAGCAGGGGCGAGCACGTCACGTACGAGGGCGCGACGCTCAAGGCCGACCTGCAGCTCACCACGCCGGGCGCCGGCTTCCCCGTGCTGATCGCCGCCCTCGGCCCGCGCATGCTCAAGCTGGCGGGCACCGTGGCCGACGGCACCGTCCTGTGGATGACCGGCCCCAGGACGGTCGCCGAGCACATCGCGCCCACCATCAACGCGGCGGCCGCCGAGGCGGGCCGCGAGGCGCCCAGGATCGTCTGCGCGCTGCCGATCTGCGTCACCGACGACCCGGCCGCCGCCGTCGATCGCGCGAACGAGATCTTCGCGGTGTACGGACAGCTCCCCTCCTATCGTGCGATGCTCGACAAGGAAGGCGCGGCCACCCCGGGCGACGTCGCCATCGTCGGCGACGAGGACACCGTGCTGGCCAAGATCGACCAGCTGCGGCAGGCCGGTGTGACCGACTTCGTGGGCTCCGTGTTCGCGGGCAGGGAACGCACGCGGAACCTCCTGATCGGCGCGGCAAAGGGCTAAGCTTCGGCGGGGTGAATCGTGTGCTCCACGGCATAGATGTGTCCAACTGGCAGGGGACCGTCGACTGGGCCGATCACGCCGACGCAGGGGTGGCCTTCGCGTTCGCCAAGGCCACCGAGGGCGGCGACTACACCGACAAGAAGTTCGCGCGTAACTGGAACGGCATGCGCGAGAGCTGGCTCGTCTGCGGCGCCTACCACTTCGCCAGGCCCAAGGGCGATCCCATCGAGCAGGCGCGGCACTTCCTGGCCACGATCAGGTCCGCCGGCGGGCTGCGCCGCGGCGACCTGGTGGCCCTCGACCTGGAGACCAACGACGGGCTGCGCCCCGAGCAGGTCGCCCGCTACGCGCGCCGCTGGTGCCACCACATCGAGCGGCACGGCGGCGTACGGCCCTTCGTCTACACCTTCCAGGCGTTCGCGCGCGACGGGCACTGCGCGGGCCTGGGCGAATACCCGCTGTGGATCGCCGCTCCCGATCGGCCGCGCGCCCGGCCCATAACGCCGCGGCCCTGGCGAGACTGGACGATCCACCAGTACTCCCACAGCCCGCTCGACCGCAACGTCTTCCACGGGACCAGGCAGGAGCTGACAAAGCTGGGGTTTCACCCGCGATAGCATCGGTGTTCACCAACGAAGCAGCTCCGGTGTTGAGCGCCGGGGCGCGATCAAAGGGAGTCACCGTGTCAGCCGAGCTACGCATCACCCTCGCCGGAGCCGAGCGTGTGGTGGCGGCCGGCACGACGGCCGGCGAGGCGCTCGAAGCCGACGGCCGCACGGTCATCGCGGCCCGGGTCAACGGCGAGCTGCGCGACCTGGCCCACCCGCTGTCCGAGGGCGACGCGGTCGAGCCGGTCGACATCTCCAGCGAGGACGGCAGGGCCATCGTCCGCCACTCCACCGCCCACGTCATGGCGCAGGCGGTGCAGGAGCTGTTCCCCGAGGCCAAGCTGGGCATCGGGCCGCCCGTGGAAAACGGGTTCTACTACGACTTCGACGTCGCCCAGGCGTTTCACCCCGACGATCTCAAGCGCATCGAGAAGCGCATGCGGGAGATCGTCAAGCAGGGGCAGCTGTTCTCCCGCCGGCCCGTGTCCGACGACGAGGCGCGCGAGGAGCTGGCCGCGGAGCCGTACAAGCTGGAGCTGATCGGGATCAAGGGCGGCGCAGCGGACGAGGAGTCGGTCGAGGTGGGGGCCGGGCAGCTCACCATCTACGACAACCTCGACCCCAAGACCGGCGAGCTGCAGTGGAAGGACCTCTGCCGCGGCCCGCACGTGCCGTCCACCAGGTCGATCCCGGCGTTCAAGCTCATGCGCTCGGGCGGCGCCTACTGGCGCGGCAGCGAGAAGAACCCGCAGCTCCAGCGCATCTACGGCACCGCCTGGGAGTCCCGCGACAAGCAGGACGAATACCTGAAGCTGCTGGAGGAGGCCGAAAAGCGCGACCACCGCAAGCTGGGCGTGGAGCTCGACCTGTTCAGCTTCCCGCCGGAGCTGGGCAGCGGCCTGCCGATCTTCCATCCCAAGGGCGGGATCATCCGCAAGGAGATGGAAGACTACATGCGGCGGCGGCAGGCCGAGGCGGGCTACGAGTTCGTCAACACGCCGCACATCACCAAGTCGTCGCTGTTCGAGACCTCGGGACATCTGCCCTGGTACGCCGACGACATGTTCCCGGCCTTCGAGCTGGAGGGCATCGAATACCGGGTCAAGCCGATGAACTGCCCGATGCACAACCTGATCTTCAGGGCGCGCGGGCGGTCCTACCGTGAGCTGCCGCTGCGGCTGTGCGAGTTCGGCTCGGTCTACCGGTATGAGAAGTCTGGTGTGGTGCACGGGCTGACCCGGGTGCGCGGCATGACGCAGGACGACGCGCACATCTACACCACCCGGGAGCAGATGGCCGATGAGATCAAGTCGCTGCTGAGGTTCGTGCTCAGCGTGCTGCGTGACTTCGGCCTTGAAGACTTCTACCTCGAGCTGTCCACCCGCGACGAGTCCGACAAGTTCATCGGCGACCCGGCCGAGTGGGACGAGGCCACCCAGGCGCTGCACCAGGTGGCCACCGAGTCGGGGCTGGAGCTGGTCGACGACCCGGGCGGCGCGGCGTTCTACGGGCCGAAGATCTCCGTGCAGGCCAAGGACGCGATCGGGCGCACCTGGCAGCTGTCCACCATCCAGCTCGACCTCAACCAGCCCAAGCGCTTCGGCCTCGAATACCAGGCGGCGGACGGCAGCCGGCAGACGCCGGTCATGATCCACCGGGCGCTGTTCGGCTCGGTCGAGCGCTTCCTCGGCGTGCTCACCGAGCACTACGCGGGCGCCTTCCCGCCCTGGCTGGCGCCGGTGCAGGTGACGGGCATCCCGATCGCCGACGCGCACGTGCCGTACCTGCAGGATGTGGCCAAGAAGCTGCGCGAGCGCGGCGTCCGGATCGAGGTCGACGCCTCCGACGACCGGATGCAGAAGAAGATCCGTAACGCGCAGAAGTCGAAGGTCCCGTTCATGCTGCTGGCCGGCGACGAGGACATCGCCAACGGCGCCGTCTCGTTCCGCTACCGGAACGGGGAGCAGAAGAACGGCGTGCCGATCGACGAGGCCATCTCCGAGATCGTCAGCGCTGTGGAGCGCCGCGTCCAGGTCTGACCTCTTGCGAAGAACGGCGGAGACAGTGGCTCCGCCGTTCTTTTCCTGCCTGTTTGGAATTTCCGAAATATGCCGCCTTGGGGAACTATCGGGGAAATAGGCGGAATGTAATGGCGGGGCGGCCGCCGAAGCGCTTGGCCTCCTGGTGGGCGAAGCCCTCGATCAGGTTGCGGGCGTACGACTCGGGGTCCTCTTCGGTGAGCGCCTCGATGTAGGCGCGGTGCTCCGTGAGGGAGCGCACGCCGCGCTCCAGGCCGTCGGTGACGTCCACGGCGTGGGTGGGGGAGTCGGTGCCCGCCACGGCGACCCAGCGGACGCCGTTCCAGGGCTTGGCGTCCGTATCTGGAAATATCCATCTATTTCCGGCGTCCCCGGCCGCGTCCAGCACGGCCCGGCCCACGGCCCGGTGGTCCGGCGTGTTCCAGTACGTTCCGCCCCAGGTGTCGTCCGGGTTGAGGGTGATCACCAGCTCGGGCCGGTGCCTGCGGATGGCGGCGGCGATGTCCTTCCTGAGCGCGGTGCCGTACTCGATGATCCCGTCGGCGTGGTCGAGGAACTCCACGTTCGTCACCCCGACGACGGCCGCGCTGGCCTGCTCCTCCCGCTCCCGCAACGGCCCGGCCTCGGCTGGCGACAGCGTGTCGATGCCTGCCTCGCCCCTGGTGGCGATCACGTACACGACCTCGCGGCCCTCGTCGGTCCAGGTCGCCACGGCCGCCGCGCAGCCGTACTCGAGGTCGTCGGGGTGGGCGACGATGGCCAGCGCGCGCTGCCAGTCGGTGGGCATGGGCTCGAGTTGATCCGTCATGGCCCCACCCTAGGGGCGTCCTCCAGGGCATGGGAGGGTCCTCGGCGTGGGGCCGGTCCCGGTCAGGGGATGGCGGGCACGTCCTCGTCGTCGGGGGCGTCGCGGAAGGGCGGCCGGGGCTCGCCGGGGAGGCGGACGTCGTCGACCGTCACGTTGACCTCTGCGACCCGCATCCCGAGCATGTGGCTGACGTTCCTGGCCACATTCGTCTTCACCTCAGAGGCGACCTCCAGCACCACGTGGCCGTACTCCACCACGATGGTCACGCTCACCGCCACCTGCTGGTCCTGGATCTGCGCGCTGACGCCCTGGTTGGCGCGCCGGGCGCCGATGCCGATGCGGTCGCGTACGGACTCGAAGGCCCGCGCCAGGTCGCCACCCAGGTCGGCGACCCCGGCCACCTCGAGGGCCGCGAGCGCGGCCACCTTCTCGACCACCTCGTCGGCCACCTTGATCCGGCCCTTCACGACGGCGCCGACGGACGGGGCTTCGGGGTGCGCCGGGGCGGGGTCCGAGCCAGTGCCGGTGACCGGGTCAGGAGCGAGGCCATCGGCCGGGTCCAGAGCGAGGTCGGCGGACGGGTCCGGGGCATCGGGGCCGGGCTGGGCGGTCGGTGGGGCGTGGTGCTCGGCTAAAGCGTCGCTCATCGCGGCCTCCTGTAGACGGTGCTTGGGATTGTGCCGGAAGGTCCCCCCGTTTGTCCGTGGTCCTATGCTGCTAGTTATGCACGATCAGGCAGGGGCAGGGGCCCCCGACAACTTCGAGCGTCTGTGGACCCCGCATCGCATGGCCTACATCAAGGGCGAGAACAAACCGACGGGCAACGGTCCCGACGACGGCTGCCCGTTCGACGCGATCCCCAAGATGAGCGACGAGGACGGCCTGATCGTCGCCAGGGGCGAGACGGTCTACGCCGTGCTCAACCTCTACCCGTACAACTCCGGCCACCTGATGGTGGTCCCCTACCGGCACGTGTCCGACTACGACAAGCTGGTGGCGGCCGAGCTGGTCGAGCTGGGGGAGTTCACGCAGAAGTCGCTGCGCGCGCTGCGCAAGGCGAGCGGGGCGCAGGGCTTCAACGTCGGCATGAACCTCGGCCACGTCGCCGGCGCGGGCATCGCCGCGCACCTGCACCAGCACGTGGTGCCGAGGTGGGGCGGCGACACGAACTTCATGCCGGTCGTCGCCCAGACCAAGGTCCTGCCGCAGCTGCTGCGCGACACCCGCCAGCTGCTCGCCGACGCCTGGGACTGATCCCGAGCCGCCACCGCATCGCCGCGCCGCCCGCTACGTCGCCATGCCTGCGGGGGAGGGGCAGCCCGTTGGCGGCGGCGTCACCCGCGGGGTGGTGTCACTTCGTCGCGGGCGTTAAGTCCGTGACGGGGTCGGCGACCTGCTCGCGCTCCCGCGGCAGCGCGCCGATGCCGGTGGCCAGCAGGAGCGGTACGGCGAGCGCCAGCGCCATGGACAGCACGGCCGCGCCCGAGTCGTTGACGAGCATGCCCACCACGCCGCTGACCAGCGTGCCGATCAGCCCGGCACGCAGCGCGGGGGAGTGCTCGAATGCGGCCGGCACCACCCCGGCCGACGCCTGCTCGGGCCGCAGGATGGCGTACACGAGGAACGCGGCGGCGGCGATCACGATCGGCATCAGGTTGGGGCTGAGCAGGGTGGCCAGCATGGCCTGCAGCTTGCGCAGGATGACGTCGAACGCCTCCCCGCTCAGCACCTGCCCCACGAACCTGCCCAGGTGCGTCTGCTGGTCCGCCGGCTTCAGGTAGTTGATCCAGGCGAACGTCATCACGATCACCCCGCCGGCCACGAGGAACGCGCCCAGCTTCATCAGCGAGACCCGCTTGCCCGACAGGATCAGCGCGGTCACCGCGATGCCGGGCACGAACGCGATCACGCCGCCGAAGTCGCTGCCCATCCCGGATCCGCCGAGGATCATCGCGAACGCCCCCAGGACCACGATCGCGGTCAGCCCCACCTTGCCGGGCCACCGGTGCGCGATGGCCGTGGTGGCCAGGAGGGTGCCGGTGGCCAGGAGCGCGAACGGGATGTTCCCCAGCCCGTAGTAGCGGGCGCCGACGTCGGCGCTGTAGCCCATCACGCTGTTGAGCTGCAACGTCGTGCCGGTCAGCAGGTCGCCTGCCAGTGTCAGCGCGGTGACCCCGGCCACCACCGCGAGCGGGCCGAGCGGTCTGCGCCGCCACGGCCCCGCGAACGCCACCGCCGTGATGGCCGCCGCCCACCCGAGCACCCCGGCGACCAGCTGCGGCAGGCTCGACCAGGGCAGCAGGTTGACCAGGTAGCTGGAGACGGGCAGGGCGGCCAGGGCGACGGCCGCGAAACGTATCGGTGCCAGGCCCTTGCGGCGGCGCAGCAGCAGGAACGCGATCAGGTAGAACAGCACCTGCAGCACTGCGACGACCGTGAAGTAGATGCCCTTGATCGAACGGATGGCCTGCGCGGTGGCGTCGGCCCGCTGGAGCCGTTCGAACGTCGCGCCCGGACCGCCGACCTGCAGCGGCACGCCGATCACGGTGCTCGGGACCGGCACGCCGAGCTTGGTCAGCACGGTGGAGGTCAGGTCGGGCAGGATCGAGATGTCCTCGCGGCGGGTGGAGGCCGCGCCGAGCAGATGCCCCTGCGCGCCGGGCTCACGCAGCGCGGCCACCCGCAGATGGGGTACGGAGCCGTGGTCGGACAGGCCCGCGAGCAGCACCGTCGTGTCGGCGGGCAGGACCGACAGCAGCGCGCCCGCCTTGGCGTCGGCCATCCGCAGCGCCTCGCGGCGCTCGGCGGGGCCCAGCGCGTCGGGCACCTTGGGCAGCTTGCCGCTGGTCAGGTAGGGGAGCACCAGATCGTCCACGTCCATGGCGATCATCCGGCACTGCTGGAGGTCCGCGGTGCCCACCTGCAGCGGGGACGGGTGGTAGCGCTGGACCGCGCCCTGCCGGTCGGCCAGCGCCAGCGCGGCGCCGGGGCCGATCGCGATCGAGCACTGCCCGGCCGCCTTCAGCGACTCGCCCAGGGTGCCGGCGTTGCGCTGCCGGGCGACGTCGATGAGGTAGCGGTAGTCGGGAATGACCGCGCCCGCGCCCTGCTGCTCGGGCCTGGGGGGCGCGCCGCACCAGTAGCCGGCCGCCGACCTGGTGCCCGCCGACACGGTCAGCCACCCGTCGTAGGGGCAGGTCACGCTGCCGACGGTGCGGATGGACAGCGAGCCGATCGCGCTCGACCTGGCCAGCTCCCACAGGTTGGGGGTGTCGGCCTGGGTGATGTCGTTCCAGTGCAGGCCGGACACGCCGATGAGCGCCACCCGGCTCGCGGCATCCTGCCTGGCTTGGGCCGGCCCGGTGAACAGCCCTTGACCGACCAGTACTTGACCGATCAGCACGGCCAGTACGACTAGCGCGCGCCTCACCCCGATGACCTCCCGCGATCGATTGTTCCGTGGCACGGCGGAGCAAGGTCATGTTCCGGCGCCACCAGACCCCGACTACCCTCTCATGCGGCGCATGTATCACGTGCACCGTTTCACTCGTGCGACGGGGCCTGCTCGCTTCGGCAGCGAGGCAACGGGGCGGCGGGGCGGTGTACGGGCCGGTCTCGGCGGCTCTGCGGGGCTTGGCACCCCCCGCCGCCGTCACCGCGTCAGACGCCCTCCACCTTCACCTTGACCGCCTTGCTCTCGTGCTGCAGCCGGTCCAGCGCCGTGACCAGGTAGGTACCCTCCGACGTGGCCGTGAACGACGGGCTGGTGACGACGGCCACCAGGTCGCGGGCGTCCGTGCCGTGGCAGTCCTTGCCCGACTTCGGCACCTGGTACACCGCGTACGCCCGGGCCCCCTGGGAAGGCGTCCACGACAGCTGAGGGCCGACGGCCTTCGCCCCGGCGGGGCCGGTGGCCTGCACGCCGGCGGGCGGGGCCGGGGCCGCGCCGCCGCGGTCCTTCATCAGGGGCAGCAGGGCGGGACGGGCGTAGTAGGCCTTGGCGACGCGGTCCACCGCGCCGAGGGGGTTCGCGAGCAGGTTCTTGGCACTGAAGTAGACCTCACCCTTGATCTGCTTGTGATCCCGGTTCACGCCCACTTCGGCAGCCAGTTCGCCCGGCTTCGTCCAGGCGCGGTCGTCCTTGGCCCCCACCCGGTAGAGCCCCTGGCCGATGTACAGCTGCACGTCCGTGCCCTTGACCTCGTCGGCCCACCAGGCCGCCAGGGTGTTGTAGTCGGCCAGCTTGTGGCCGCGCGGCCAGTAGAGCTGGGGCAGGACGTAGTCGACGGTGCCCGACTTGATCCAGGCGCGCGCGTCCGCATAAATCGAGTCGTACGCGGACATGCCCGAAGTGTCGGAGCCGCTTGAGTCGTTCGACTTGTTGCGCCAGATGCCGAAGGGGCTGATCCCGAACTTGACGTAGTCCTTGGTGGCGTGGACGGCCTTGTCCACCTGGGCGACGAGCGTGTCGACGTTGTCGCGCCGCCAGGCGGCGAGCTTCTTGCCGTCGCCGTGCTTCGCGAACGCCGCCGAGTCGTCGAACGTCTGCCCCGCCTCCGGGTACGGGTAGAAGTAGTCGTCGAAATGCACCCCGTCCACGTCGTACCGGGACACCACGTCGGTGACGACCTTGGCCACGTGGTCGCGCACGGCGGGCAGGCCCGGGTTGTAGTAGAGGCGGCCGCCGTACTTGACCGTCCAGTCCGGGTGCTTGCGCGCCGGGTGGCCGGCGGGCAGCTTGGCGGTGTCGGCGCCGTAGGAGGCGCGGTACGGGTTGAACCAGGCGTGGAACTCCATGCCCCGCTTGTGCGCCTCGTCGATGAGGAACGGCATCGGATCCCAGCCGGGGTCCTTGCCCGCCTTGCCCGTCAGGTACTGCGTCCACGGCTCCAGCGACGACTTGTAGAGCGCGTCGGAGGCGGGCCGCACCTGGACGAAGACCGCGTTGAAGTTGCGCTTGGCGGCGGCGTCCAGGATCTTCACGTACTCGGCCCGCTGCCGGTCGGGCGAGAGCCCGGCCTTGGAGGGCCAGTCGAGGTTCGTGGTCGTGGCGATCCACAGCCCACGCAGCTGGCGCTTGGGATAGCGGGCGTCGGCCTTGCAGGCCGCGACGGGGCCGGCGGCGATGGCCGTCTTCTTCTCGCTCGCTGCGGGGCTCTCGCCGGCCCCGGGGGCGAAGACGTAGGCGGCGGCGGTCGTGACGACCGCGAGAGCGGCAGCGGCTAGGAGTGGGCGTCCAGTTCGCATAATGCCATTCAGTGTGGCAGCTGCTCCGGGATGCTCGGGACGAAAAATTGAAATCGACTCGTGATGTCATTGTGACAAAAGAGCATGACCGCGCCGGGAGGGACAAGGTCCCTCCCGGCGCGCCCGCGTTACTGGGTGCCCGAAGCCACCTTGTTCGCCAGGTTCGGCGGCAGCGGCTCGTAGCGCAGGAATGTCCGCTGGAACGTCCCGGTGCCGTGTGACATGGATCGCAGATCGATGGCGTACCGCGTTATCTCCAGCTCGGGCACCTCGGCCTTGACCAGCGTGCGTCCCGTGCCGACGGGCTCGGTGCCGATCACCCGCCCGCGCCGCGACGACAGGTCGGACATCACCGACCCCACGTAGTCGTCGGCCACCAGCACCGACAGCTCGTCCACCGGCTCCAGCAGCAGCGTCGGCACCTTCGACGCCGCCTCCTTGAGCGCGAGCTGCCCGGCGATCTGGAAGGCCATGTCGGAGGAGTCGACGGAGTGGGCCTTGCCGTCGTACAGGGTGACGCGCACGTCCACCATCGGGTAGCCGGCCACGACACCCCGCTCCATCTGGGCCCGCACGCCCTTCTCCACCGACGGGATGAACTGCCGCGGCACCACGCCGCCGACGATCTTGTCCACGAACTCGAACCCGGCGCCCGACGGCAGCGGCTCGACCTCGAGGTGGCAGATCGCGTACTGGCCGTGGCCGCCGGTCTGCTTGACGTTGCGGCCCATCGCCTGGCACTTGCCGCCGAACGTCTCGCGCAGCGGCACCCGCAGCTCCACCCGCTCCACCTCGACGCCGTAGCGCTTGGCCAGGCGGTCGAGCAGCACGTCGGTGTGGGCCTCGCCCATGCACCACAGCACGAGCTGCTTGGTCTCGGCGTTGTTCTCCAGGCGCAGCGTCGGGTCCTCGGCCACCAGCCTGCCGAGGGCCTGCGACAACTTGTCCTCGTCGGCCTTCGACTTGGCCCTGATCGCCGCCGGCAGCAGCGGGTCGGGCATGGCCCAGGAGGTCATCAGCAACGGATGGTCGGCGTCGGACAGCGTGTCGCCCGTCTCGGCCCGCGACAGCTTGGCCACCGCCACGATGTCGCCCGCGACGCCCTTGGCCGCCGGGCGCTGCTGCTTGCCCAGCGGGCAGGTCAGCGTGCCGATGCGCTCGTCCACGTCGTGGTCCTCGTGCCCGCGGTCGGCCAGCCCGTGGCCGGACACGTGCACGGTCATGTCGGGGCGCAGCGTGCCGGAGAAGACGCGTACGAGGCTGATGCGGCCCACGTACGGGTCGCTGGTGGTCTTGACGACCTCGGCCACGAGCGGGCCGTCCGGGTCGCACGTGATGTACTTGACCGGCTTGCCCGACAGGTCGGTGATCTCCGGCATGGGATGCTCGAGAGGCGACGGGAAGCCCTGGGTCACGATCTCCAGCAGCTCCTCCGCGCCGACGCCGAGCCCGCTGCACAGCACCGGGTAGAAGCTGCCGCGCGCGACGGCCTTCTCCAGGTCCGCCACGAGGATCTTGGTGTCGAGGTGCTCGCCGCCGAGGTATCGCTCCATGAGCGATTCGTCCTCGCTCTCCTGGATGATCCCCTCGATCAGCTCGCCGCGGCGCTCCTCGATCTGCGCCGCGTACTCCGCGCCGGGCTCCTTCTCCGTACGCGTGCCCGTGGCGTAGTTGTAGAACTTCTCGGACAGCAGCCCGATCAGCCCGTTGACGTTGCCGTTGGTGATCACCGGGAGGTAGAGCGGCGCGACCCCGTCGCCGAAGACGTCCTGGCAGGTGGCGAGCACCTCGTCGAAGTCGGCCCGCTGATGGTCGATCTTGGTGATCACCACCGCCCGCGGCATGCCGACCTGGGCGCACTCCTCCCACAACATCTGCGTGAGCCCGTCGATCCCGTCGGAGGCCGACACCACGAACAGCGCGGCGTCCGCCGCGCGCAGCCCGGCGCGCAGGTCGCCCACGAAGTCGGCGTAACCGGGAGTGTCGATCAGGTTGACCTTGATGCCGTTGTACACCAGCGGGGCCACGGCGAGGTTGACCGACCGCTGCTGCCGCACCTCAACCTCGTCGAAGTCGCTGACGGTGTTGCCGTCCTCCACGCGTCCCGGGCGCTGGATGGTGCCCGTCGCGGTCAGCAGCTGCTCGACGAGGGTCGTCTTACCCGCTCCTGAGTGGCCGACCAGCACGACATTGCGTATCGCATCCGCCCTGTCGGCCGCGGGTGCCCTGCCCGCGGCTCCCGCGGCGCCGCCTGGGTTCCGTTCTGCCACGTTGGCCTCCTGTTCATCGGCCTCACCAGGTGAGGCTCTGGCTCCGTCGCCGGGACCCTCCGCCTTCCCTCATCGCTGGTCGCTACGCTCCTCCGCTCACTCAGGCAGGCGACAGTCCGTGACCGCACCCGCGCGGAAGGTGTCAGAAACCGCATGGACGCGGTGTGTTCACCAAATACCCGTGTGGCGGATATCACAAGGGGGGCGGGGCAAAGAAAGTTGTCAGGCGTTCAATGGCCTACGATCGGACGGCGATGCTCAAACTCCTGCGCCCGGCCATGACCCGGATACTCACCCCGCTGGGCAGAGCCCTCGCCGGCCGCGGGATCGGCCCGAACGCCGTCACGGCGATCGGCACCCTCGGCACGGTGGTGTCGGCCCTGCTCTTCTTCCCCCTGGGACAGCTGACCTGGGGCGCCCTCGTGATCACCGTCTTCGTGCTGTTCGACCTGCTCGACGGCGTGGTGGCCCGGCTCGGCGGGAAGGGCGGCTCCACCTGGGGGGCGTTCCTCGACTCGACGCTCGACCGGGTGGCCGACGCGGCCATCTTCGCCGGGCTGATCCTCTACTTCATCTCCAGGCATGACACGCTGATGGCCGCGGTGACGCTGGTGTGCCTGATCGCGGGCACCCTGGTGTCGTACGCCAAGGCCAGGGCGGAGGGGCTCGGGCTGACGGCCGACGTGGGGCTGGCCGAGCGGCCGGAGCGGCTGGTCGTGGCGCTGGTCGCGGCCTGTCTCTCGGGGCTCGGCGTGCCGTACGTCCTGCCTGTGGGGATGTGGCTGCTCGCGGCGGCCAGCCTGATCACCGTGGTGCAGCGGGTGGTGGCGGTCTACCAGCAGACGAGGAGAGATGAGCGATAACGCGTCTTTCGCCGATCGCGTCGTGGCCGCGGGCTTCGCGGCCGGCTGGAAGCTCGTGCCGCTGCTGCCCGAACGCCCGACGGCCGCGGTCTTCCGCTTCCTGGCCGACCGGATCTGGAGCAGGCGGGGCAAGTCCGTACGGCGGCTGGAGTCCAACCTGGCCAGGGTGACCGGGCTCGAGGCGGGCAGCCGCGAGCTGCGCGAGCTCAGCAGGGCGGGCATGCGCTCGTACTTCCGCTACTTCCACGAGATCTTCCGGCTGCCGTCGATGAGCGTCGAGGAGATCGTGCGCCGCAGCCACGTCATCGGCGCCGAGCACGTCCACTCCAACGTGGCGGCAGGCAGGGGCGTGGTGCTGGCGCTGCCGCACATGGGCAACTGGGACCAGGCCGGCGCGTGGCTGGTGGGCGTGGGCCATCCGTTCGCGACCGTGGCCGAGCGGCTGAAGCCGGAGTCGCTGTTCCGCCGGTACGTGGCCTTCCGCGAGGGGCTCGGCATGGAGGTGCTGCCGCTCACCGGCGGCGACGGGCACAACTTCGCCAAGCTCGCCATCCGGGTGCGCAAGGGCGGCGTGGTGTGCCTGCCCGCCGAGCGCGACCTGACCAAGGGCGGCATCGAGGTGCGCTTCTTCGGCGGGGCCACGAAGGTGCCCGCCGGGCCGCCGCTGCTGGCGGTGCAGACAGGGGCCGCGCTGCTCCCGGCCATCGTCTACAACGTGGGCGACGACTGGGGCATCCACATCCACGAGGAGATCCCGGTCCCGGCCGAGGGCACCAGGCAGGAGAAGGTCGCGGCGGTGGCCCAGGCACTGGCCGACGTCTTCGAGAAGGGCATCTCCGAGCATCCGGAGGACTGGCACATGTTGCAGCGGCTCTGGCTGGAGGACCTCTCGCGATGAGAGTCGGCATCGTGTGCCCCTATTCGTGGGACATGCCGGGCGGGGTCAAACAGCACATCGACGACCTGGCCCAGGCCCTGATGGCGCAGGGACACGACGTGTCGGTGATCGCGCCGGCGGCCGACGACGACGAGCTGCCCGCCTACGTGACGGGCGCGGGCCGGGCGGTGCCGGTGCCGTACAACGGGTCCGTGGCCAGGATGTCGTTCGGCTTCCTGTCGGCCGCGCGGGTGCGGCGGTGGGTGCGCACGGGAGAGTTCGACGTGCTGCACATCCATGAGCCGCTGATCCCGAGCCTGGGGGTGCTGGCGTGCTGGGCGGCCAGGGGGCCGATCGTGGCCACGTTCCACGCGTCGTTCACGCGCTCGCGGGCCATCGCGGTGGCCGAGCCGCTGCTGCGCAGCGCGCTGGAGAAGCTGATGGGCCGCATCGCGGTCTCCGACGCGGCCCGCAAGAGCCTGGTCGAGCAGTTCGGCGGCGACGCCGTGCTGATCCCGAACGGCGTCACCGTCTCCCGCTACACCGAGGCCGAGCCGCTCGACGGCTGGGGGCCCGACGGCGCCACGATCGGCTTCCTGGGCCGGATGGACGAGGAGCGCAAGGGGCTGCCCATCCTGCTCGACGCGTTCAAGACGCTGGCGGCCGAGCGGCCCCGGCTGAAGCTGCTGATCGCCGGGCCGGGCGACGCCAAGGACGTGTACGAGCGGGTGCCCAAGCCGTTCCATGACCGGGTGACCGTGCTGGGCATGGTGAGCGAGGCCGACAAGATCCGGGCGTACCACTCGGTCGACGTCTTCTGCGCGCCCAACACGCGAGGCGAGAGCTTCGGCATCGTGCTGGCCGAGGCCATGGCGTCCGGGGCGACGGTGCTGGCCAGCGACATCCCGGCCTTCCGCAAGGTGCTCGGCGACGGGCAGGCGGGCGCGCTGTTCGCCAACGGAGCGGCGGCCTCGCTGGCGCGGGAGGCCGCCGCGCTGCTCGACGCGCCGGAGCGCCGGGCCAAGCTGGCCGCCGAGGCGCTGGTGGCGGTGCGGAAGTACGACTGGTCCACGGTGGCGCGGGACGTCGTACGCGTCTACGAGACGGTCACCACGAGCGGCGCCGGGCGTGTGGAGGAAGACCTGTGACGCTGGGATGCGCTGCCGGGCACGCGGAGGGTGACCGTTGACCTCGACCATGATCGTGCTGATCGTGGGCATCGTCGTGGTGCTCACGGCCGTCTACATCTCCTGGCGCGCGGGCCGGCTCGACCGCCTGCACATCCGGCTCGAGCTGGCCCAGGAGTCGCTGGACGCCGCGCTGATGCGGCGCAGGGCGGTGGTGCTGGAGCTGGCCGGATCGCGCCTGCTCGACCCCGCCACCTCGCTGGTGCTGGCCGCCGCCGCGCACGAGGCCAGGACGGCGGGGCCCGAGGAGCGCGAGCACGCCGAGAGCGACCTGTCGCGGGCCCTGCGCGCGGCCGTGGACCAGGAGCGGTTCAGGGAGAAGCTGTCGGAGTCGCCCGGCGGCGGCGACCTGCTGGAGGAGCTCGACACCGCCGTGGCCAAGGTGGTCTACTCGCGCCGCTTCTACAACAACGCGGTGGCGGTCACCCGCACGGCACAGCGGCGCTGGCTCGCCAGGACCCTGCGCCTGGCGGGGCATACGGAATATCCGCAATTCTTCGAGATTGATGACAATCCGCCGGCGACTATGGCAACTGAATGACCTGATTTGAGGAAGCCAGTAAGCTTCATCCCGTTTTCTGGGCTGAAGCAAGGAGTGTTGCACGTGCGGCTACCCCGGATGATCACGGTCACGTTGGCCGGCGCGGCCGTGCTGCTGCCCGTAGCGGCCTGCTCCTCGGACGAGCCCGCGCCGGGCAAGGCGCCCCAGGCCGCGACGGTGGCGCCCAGCGAGGAGCCCACGGAGCCGGTCAAGGGGCATCCGTTCACCGGCCAGCCGTACGACGAGCTGAAGCCGGTGCTCGCGGTGAAGATCGAGAACACCGCGGCAGGCAAGCCGCAGCTCGGGCTGAAGAGCGCGGACATCGTCTACATCGAGCAGGTCGAGGCGGGTCTGACGAGGCTCATGGCGATCTTCTCCGCCAAGCTGCCCGCCAAGGTGGGTCCCGTCCGCAGCGCCCGCATCTCCGACCTGCACATCACGCCGCAGTTCGGCAAGCCGGCCTTCGCCTACTCGGGCGTGCAGACCAAGATGCTGCCGTTCGTGGCCGAGGCGTCGCTGTTCGACGTGGGTGACACGCGCAACCCGGGGGCGTTCTTCCGCCAGCCCGGCCGCGTCGCCCCCTACAACCTGTTCGCCAACACCAAGCAGCTCCTGGCCAAGGCGCCCAAGGCGAGCAAGGCCAAGGACATCGGCTTCACCTTCGGCGACGCCCCGGCCGAGGGCGGCGTGGAGAGGAAGGCGTACACGGTCAAGTGGCCCGGGGCGCGCTTCACCTTCGCCTGGTCGGAGGCGAAGAAGCAGTGGCTGATCTGGCAGGACGGCAAGAAGGACATGGCGGCGGAGGGCGGCCAGCTCGGCGCGCCCACGATCGTCGTCCAGTACACCAAGACCGAGCGCTCGCAGTTCCACGACAAGAACGACAGCTACACGCCGCTCGTGCACAGCACGGGCAAGGGCAAGGCGATCGTGCTGCGCGACGGCAAGGCGTACAAGGCGAACTGGGAGCGGGAATCAGAAGAGGACGGCACGACGTTCACCACCGAGAGCGGCGAGCCGATGAACTTCGCGCCCGGCCAGGTCTGGGTGGCGCTCGCCAGCCGCAAGCCCGTCATCCCCTAGGTCGCTCTTGTCCGGACAACACGTCCAAGTAAGGCGATAAATCCTGACATCTTGGCATGTCGGGGGTGGGGTCCTTCAGGACCTACCATGGGGTTGATAACTTACCGACCAGCCGTGAGAGCCGTGAGGATGACCGTGTCCACCAGCACGCCTGAAAGCACCCCCGTCACCGGAACCGCCCGTGTCAAGCGTGGCATGGCCGAGATGCTCAAGGGCGGCGTCATCATGGACGTCGTCACCCCCGAGCAGGCCAAGATCGCTGAGGACGCCGGCGCGGTCGCCGTGATGGCCCTCGAGCGCGTGCCCGCCGACATCCGTGCGCAGGGCGGCGTGTCCCGGATGAGCGACCCCGACATGATCGACGGCATCATCAACGCCGTGTCGATCCCCGTGATGGCCAAGGCCCGCATCGGCCACTTCGTCGAGGCCAAGGTCCTGCAGGCGCTCGGTGTGGATTACGTGGACGAGTCGGAGGTGCTGACCCCCGCCGACTACGCCAACCACATCGACAAGTGGCAGTTCACCGTGCCGTTCGTGTGCGGGGCCACCAACCTGGGCGAGGCCATGCGCCGCATCACCGAGGGCGCGGCGATGATCCGCTCCAAGGGCGAGGCCGGCACCGGCGACGTCTCCAACGCCGTCACCCACATGCGGACGATCCGCGCCGAGATCAAGCGCCTCACCTCGCTGCCCGAGGACGAGCTGTACGTCGCCGCCAAGGAGCTGCAGGCCCCGTACGAGCTGGTTGTGGAGGTCGCCAAGACCGGCAAGCTGCCGGTCGTGCTGTTCACCGCGGGCGGCATCGCCACCCCGGCCGACGCGGCGATGATGATGCAGCTCGGGGCCGAGGGCGTGTTCGTGGGCTCGGGCATCTTCAAGTCGGGCGACCCGGCCAAGCGCGCCGCGGCCATCGTCAAGGCCACCACCTTCTACGACGACCCCGACGTCATCGCCAAGGTCTCGCGCGGCCTGGGCGAGGCCATGGTCGGCATCAACGTCGACGAGATCCCGCAGCCGCACCGGCTGGCCGAGCGCGGCTGGTAAATCGGCGCGTCGTTGCAGGTCACCCGGCCTTACCACGTGACATGATCACATGCGGCGGGACGCATTCCGCGGCTCGCCGCAGGCAGTGAGGCCTGCCTTACGGCAGGCAGGGTGCAGCACCACAGAGCGACGGTGAAAATTGCCGGAAAAGGCGACATCCACGAAGGATGTCGCCTTTTTCGTGTTGTGTGATGTTCACGGAATGGTCATGATCCTCAGTAAAGCTACCTGTCATCCCCCTCACCCTCGAGCGTCACAGGAGCACCATGGGCAAGCTGAACCGCCGGCACTTCCTCGTCACCGGGTTAGCCGCAGGCGCCGCCGTCACCATCCCCGCCACCGCCGCGCACGCCACCGCCTCCCGCGATCTGAGCACCGACCCCTTCACCCTCGGTGTCGCCTCCGGAGACCCCGACCACGAGGGCTTCGTCCTGTGGACCAGGCTCGCCCAGCAGCCGCTCGCCGAGGACGGGTTCGGCGGCATGCCGCAGCGGCCGTTCCCGGTGCAGTGGCAGGTGTACGCCGACGAGCAGTGCCGCCGCGTCGTCCGTTCCGGCGTCAGCGTGGCCACTCCTGAATGGGGCCACAGCGTGCACGTCGAGGTCGACCAGCTGAGCTCCGACCGCGACTACTGGTACCGCTTCCGCGTGGGCAAGTACGTCTCGCCGGTCGGGCGCGCCCGCACCGCCCCGCACCCCCTCTCGTACGGGAGCCCGCTGGCCATGGCGTTCGTCTCGTGCGCCCAGTACGAGCACGGCTACTTCACCTCGTACCGCAGGCTGGCCGAGGAGCACCCGGACATCGTCCTGCACCTGGGCGACTACCAGTACGAGTACACCAAGGACACCTACAACATCCCCGGCGGCAACGTCCGCGACCACGAGGGCCCCGAGACGGAGACCCTGGCGAACTACCGCCAGCGCCACGCCCAGTACAAGGCCGACCCCGACCTGCAGGCCGCGCACGCCGCCGCGCCGTGGCTGGTGGTGTGGGACGACCACGAGATCGACAACAACTGGGCCGACGAGATCCCCGAGAAGCCGGAGGTCCCGCAGCCGAACTTCCTGGCCAGGCGCGAGGCCGCCTTCCGCGCCTACTACGAGAACATGCCGCTGCGCCGCACCTCCATCCCGCGCGGCATCGACATGCAGCTCTACCGGCGCATCCGGTGGGGGCGGCTGGCCACGTTCCACATGCTCGACACCCGGCAGTACCGCGACGACCAGGGCTGCGGCGACGGATACAAGGACTGCCCGGCCTCCGTGGACCCGGCGCGCTCGATCACGGGGGCGGAGCAGGAGGCGTGGCTGCTGGACGGCTTCCACAAGTCGCGGGCGCAGTGGGACATCCTCGGCCAGCAGGTGTTCTTCGCCCAGCGTGACAACAACGCCGGTCCCGCCAAGGTCACCAGCCAGGACGCCTGGGACGGCTACGTGGCCTCCCGCCGGCGCATCACGCAGGGCTGGGTGGACGCGGATGTGCGCAACGCGGTCGTGCTGACCGGCGACGTGCACGCGCACTGGGCCAGCGACCTCAAGCTGGACTACGACGACCCGACCGGGCCCTCGGTGGGGTCGGAGCTGGTGGCCACCTCGATCTCGACCGGCGGCGACGGCGTGGACTCGGACCCGGCCACGCATCCGTTCCTGAAGATCAACCCGCACCTGAAGTTCTACAACAACCAGCGCGGCTACGTGCTGACCAAGATCGATCGAGAGCTTCTGACGGCGGACTTCAAGGTGGTGCCTCGGGTGAAGACGCCCGGGGCCGAGGTGTACACGCGGGCCACGTTCGTCGTGGAGGACCGGGTGCCGGGGGTGCAGCAGACGTACCTGCGCCCGCTGGACCCGGCGCTGCGCGCCGCGCAGGAGATGACGGTGGAGGACACGGTCCGCTGGGAGACCGAGCGTCCGTGATCTCCGCAGGGGCGGCATCCCGCGAAGGGGTGCCGCCCTTTTCTTCTGCTGGATGCGGCGGGCGCTGAA
Source organism: Nonomuraea sp. B19D2 (assembly GCF_040137845.1). Taxonomy (NCBI): domain Bacteria; kingdom Bacillati; phylum Actinomycetota; class Actinomycetes; order Streptosporangiales; family Streptosporangiaceae; genus Nonomuraea; species Nonomuraea sp. B19D2. The sequence continues at coordinate 153,414 of NZ_JBEFAK010000012.1, forward strand.
CGCGCCCACTGAAGGAAGATCCCAGGCCATCCTGGTGTTGAATTGTCGGAACCCGCACCCGGACGGAAGGATCGACTGTGCCCACGATCGGTGTACTCGCTCTCCAGGGAGACGTGCGCGAGCATGTGCGCATGCTTCAGGAGGCAGGCGCGTCGGCGACCGCCGTGCGCAGGCCGGCCGAGCTGGAGGCGGTCGACGGTCTGGTCGTCCCCGGCGGGGAGTCGACCACCATGTGGAAGCTCGCCGAGACCTTCGACATGCTGGAGCCGCTGCGGATGCGGATCAAGGAAGGCATGCCCGCCTACGGCTCCTGCGCCGGCATGATCATGCTGGCCGACAAGATCGAGGACGGCATCTCCGGCCAGCAGACCATCGGCGGCATCGACATGGTGGTCAGGCGCAACGCGTTCGGCCGCCAGGTCGACTCGTTCGAGTCCGACCTGGACTTCGCGGGGGGGCGGGTGCACGCGGTGTTCATCCGCGCGCCCTGGGTCGAGTCCGTCGGCGGCGATGTCGAAGTGCTGGGCCGGTGCGAGCCTGGGGATAGGATCGTCGCGGTCCGTCAAGGGCCGTTGCTCGCGACGTCGTTCCATCCCGAGCTGACCGGGGACACGCGCGTGCACCGTTACTTCGTAGACATGGTGAGGGAGCTCTAGGTAATGTCCGGCCACTCCAAATGGGCGACGACGAAGCACAAGAAGGCCGCACTCGACGCCAAGCGCGGCAAGCTGTTCGCGAAGCTCATCAAGAACATCGAGGTGGCGGCACGGACCGGTGGCCCTGACCCGGACGCCAACCCCACCCTCTTCGACGCCATCTTCAAGGCGAAGAAGAACTCCGTGCCCAACGACAACATCGAGCGCGCCCGCAAACGCGGCGGCGGCCTCGAGGCCGGTGGCGCCGACTGGCAGACGATCATGTACGAGGGCTACGCGCCCGGCGGTGTCGCGGTGCTCATCGAGTGCCTCACCGACAACCGCAACCGCGCCGCCTCCGAGGTGCGCGTGGCGCTGACCCGCAACGGCGGCTCGCTGGCCGACCCGGGCTCGGTCTCCTACATGTTCAACCGCAAGGGCGTCGTGATCGTCCCCAAGAACGGGCTCGACGAGGACACCGTGCTGATGGCCGTGCTCGACGCGGGCGCCGAGGAGGTCAACGACATCGGCGACTCGTTCGAGGTCGTCTGCGAGGCCGGTGACCTCGTGCCGGTGCGCAAGGCCCTGCAGGACGCCGGGATCGACTACGACTCGGCGGAGTCGAGCTTCCTGCCGACGATGAGCGTGGCGCTGGACGAGGAGGGGGCCAAGAAGGTCTTCCGCCTCATCGACGCGCTGGAGGACAGCGACGACGTGCAGAACGTCTTCGCCAACTTCGACGTCTCCGACGAGGTGCTGGCGGCGCTGGACTAGCGCGGCCGGCTGGTGGAGGGCTCGGCTCGGCGCCGGGCCCTTTGCTCGTGCGTGCGCCGTTCACCGGCCCGCACGAGGGGCTCCGGCCGGGGCCCGGCCGGCTCCGGAGCGCTCTCCGGGTGCGCGAAAGGGGCGGGGCAGCGTAGGGTCGGGCGACGTGACTCCCCCCACCACCACGACACAGGCACCACATCGGGCGCTCGGCTGGCTGCTGGCCGTGCCGGCGCTGTTCGGCACCCTCATCTCACTCGTCCTGCCGACCGTGCAGACGATCTGGCTCAGCCTCCAGAGCGGCGGCGTCCTTCGGGAAAGCTCCTTCGCGGGGATGGACAACTACCACGAGCTGGGGAGACGCGGCGAGGTCTGGCGGGCGCTGTGGTTCACGTTGTCGCTGACCGTGGTGCCGTTGCTGGTGGCCGTGGTGGTGGCGCCGCTGCTGGCGCTGGCGCTCGACCGGGCGGGCACGTGGCCGAGGCGGGCCGGGCGGATCGCGCTGTCGCTGGCCGTCGTGACGTTCTCGCCCGTGGGGGTGGCGGCGGCCTGGATGCGCGGGCTCATGCCGGACGCCTCGGGCCTGGCCGGCCTGGCCCAGGGGCTGCGCGAGCCGGCGAGCGCCCCTGGAGCGCTCCGGCTGATCGTCGCGGCCGCCACGTTCGGGGTGGTGTGCGCTCTGGCGGTCATGGCGTTCCTGCCCGCGCTGCGCGCCGGGTCCTTCTCATCCGGCGCGCTGGGCGGGCAGCGCGGTGGCGGGGTGGTGCCCGCGATGCTCGTGGTGGGGGCACTCCTGGCGATCACCATGCTCGCCGTCGGGCTCCAGGCCTTCTCGATAGGGCTGACCCTCACCAGGGGAGGCCCTGAGCGCTCCACAGAGACGCTCGCGGGCCTCGAGTACGACCTCGCCTTCAGAATGGCCCAGTTCGGCCCTGGCGCGGCTGTTGCGACGCTCACAGGGGTGATCCTCGGCGTGCTGGGCATCATCGCGACCGTCATCGCGGCGGCCTCGCGGCTGAGCATCACGCTGACCCCGCGCGTCGCGCGGGAAGACGGGGGAGAGGCGGCGGCCGAGCGCAGGCCCGGCGCCGCCGGCCTGGCCGTCGGGGTGGCGGCGCTGGTCGTCTTCGTGGCCGTCGCCCTCGTGTGCGCCTGGCCGTGGATCGACGGCGTGCTCGCCTCGCCCGACACCCCGGCGGGCACCCTCCGCGCCCAGGTGAACACCTGGGTGCCCGCGATCGCCGGAGCGGTCATCTCGGTCGGCGTCGCCTACCTGGCCGCGCTCGGCATCGGCGGCCTGCGGCCGCTCGGGCGCGGTAGCGAGTGGCTGCTGCTGGCGTTCGCGCCGTGGCTGTTCGTCGGCCCCGGCCCGCTCGGCGTCGCGAACTGGCAGAACGCCCGCAACATGGGCCTCATCGACTCCTTCCTGGCTCTCTTCCCGCCCCTCCTGGTCAGCGTCCCCGCCCTGCTGGTGCTCACGCTGCTGTGCAAGGGGCTGGCGGAGCGCACCGACAAGGACTTCTTCAGCGGCGTCTTCCTCCCGTCGCTGCCCATGGCGGGCATCCTCGCCGGGGCCGTCGCCCTGGTGAACGCGCAGGACCTCCTCTGGCCGCTGCTGGTGGCCCAGAAGCCCACCCTGTACACCGCGCCGGTCGCGCAGGTGGCCCAGCTCGGCGGCTTCTCCGGCACCGGCCCGGACGTCGGCGCCGGCACGCCGCTCCTCGTCGTCGCCGTCGCGCTGATCGCGGTCGTGGCCGCCCAGCTGCTCTACCTGGACAGGCTCGCTATCACGACAAATGGTTCGCGGCCGCGTACCCCCGCTGCATAAGTTGTCTTTTCGTGGAAATTCGCGACCTGACTCCTGAGGATCTGGACGACGTCCTCGACATCCGCAAGCGCTCGTTCGGCCCGCTGGCCGCGGGCGACGCCGACAGGTGGCGCCAGGCGGTGTTCCCGGCGCTCGGCGAGGGCCGCTACCTGGGCGCGTTCGACGGCTCCAGGCTCGCCGGCGCGGCCCGGCTGCGCCAGTTCACGCAGTGGTGGCACGGCAAGCCGCAGCCGATGGCGGGGATCCAGGGGGTCACCATCAACCCCGAGGACCGCGGCCGCGGCCTGGGCACCCGGCTCATGCGTGCCGTCGTCGAACGGGCCGCCGCGCTCGGCGACGCGGTCTCCGCCCTCTACCCGGCGACCACGCCCCTCTACCGCTCGGTCGGCTACGAGCACGCCGGGGCCCAGCACAACGTGACGCTCCCCGCCGAGGCGCTGCGCCAGATCAGACCGTCCGGGCAGGTCAAGCTGCGCAGGATGGGCCCGGGCGACGCCGCCGAGCTCGTCTCCGTGCTCCACCGCGTCCACGCCGCCGCCCGCTCCAGCGGCCCCGTCACCTGGGACGAGGGCACCTGGAGCCTGTGGCTGGGGATCGAGGACGACTTCCTCTACCTCGCCGAGGACGGCTTCGTCGTCTACCGCTGGCGCGGCGACGACCTCCTGGTCGACAACCTCGTCGCCGGCTCCGGCGAGACCGCCAGGGCCCTGTGGTCCATGGTGGGCAGCGCGTCGTCGATCGCGCGCAACGTCGTCGCCCCCGTGGCCCCGGACGACCCGGTGCTGTGGCTGCTGCGCGAGCGGTCCAAGGAGGAGGTGAAGCAGGCGCGGTGGATGTTCAGGGTGCTGGACGTGGCCGCCGCGGTCGAGCGCCGGGGCTATCCGGCACACGTGACCTGCGACGCCGTGGTCACCGTGGAGGACCCGTTGCTGGGCGGGGGGACGTGGCGGCTGGAGTTCGCGGGCGGGTCCTGCGCGGCCACCGCGGTCTCCGAGCCTGGGGTCGTGCTCAGCGTGAACGCGTTCTCGGCGCTGTATGCCGGGGTCCCGACGGCCACGCTGCGGATGAGCGGGCTCATGTCCGGCGACGAACGGTACGACGAGGCCCTCGACACGGCCTTCGCCGCGAAGCCGTACATGCTGGACTCCTTCTGACCGCTCAGGGTCGGTCGATTCCCCGGGCGTACGGGCGGTTCCCGGTGCGTGGGCACCGCTGCCGGGGTAGAGTCTCGTGCCGAACAGATGTTCGGCAGTGCGGGAGGGGTGGCCGGTGCGGGTGATGGGCGTCGATCCCGGGCTGACCCGGTGCGGCGTGGGCGCCGTGGAGGGGCGGCCTGGCGCGCCGCTGCGGCTGGTGGCCGTCGGGGTGGTGCGCACCGGAGCCGACGAGGAGCTCGGCGCCCGGCTCGTCGGCATCGAGGCCGGGATCGAGCAGTGGCTCGACGAGGTACGGCCCGACGCGGTGGCGGTCGAGCGCGTCTTCAGCCAGCACAACGTACGCACCGTCATGGGCACCGCCCAGGCCGCCGGGATCGCCGTGCTGTGCGCGGCCCGGCGCGGGCTGCCGGTGGCGCTGCACACGCCGTCCGAGGTCAAGGCGGCCATCACCGGCAGCGGCACGGCCGACAAGAAGCAGATCGGCGCCATGGTCACCCGGCTGCTGCGCCTGACGGAGATGCCGAGGCCCGCCGACGCGGCCGACGCCCTCGCCCTGGCCATCTGCCACGTCTGGCGCGGCGGCGCCCAGCACCGCCTCGCCGCCGCCCTGGCCAAGGCCACCCGGAAGGACACCAGGTCGTGACGTTCCCGGAGACGGGCCTTGCGGGCGATGCGACGCGCCACCGCACCGCGGGCCCGCGGCGTGTCGTCACCGGTCATGCGAGAGGATGTCGGGCTGTGACCCTTGCCGGCGGCGTGCGGGCCGTGGCGGCGTGGAAGGATGGTGGGCTGTGATCGCGTCGGTGTCGGGCAAGGTGACCGCGATCGCTCCCGACGGAGCCGTGATCGAGGTCGGCGGCGTCGGCATCCTCACCCACTGCACTCCAGGCACGCTCGCCACGCTGCGGGTCGGCGAGGAGGCGCGCCTGGCCACGTCGCTGGTGGTGCGGGAGGAGTCGCTCACGCTCTACGGGTTCGCCACCGACGACGAGCGGGCCGTGTTCGAGCTGCTGCAGACGGCCAGCGGGGTCGGGCCCAAGCTGGCGCTGGCGATGCTCGCCGTGCACACGCCCAACGCGCTGCGCGTCGCCGTGGCCAGTGCCGACCTCAAGGCGCTCACGCAGGTGCCGGGGATCGGGCAGAAAGGGGCACAGCGGATCGTGCTGGAGCTTAAGGACCGGCTCGGCACGCCCGAGGAGGCCGTCAACGCCGCGCTCAACGGGGAGCGGCGGGCGGCGGCGTGGCGCGAGCAGGTCCACTCGGGACTGGTGGGGCTGGGCTACTCGAGCAAGGACGCCGACGAGGCCGTCGCCACCGTGGAGCCGCGCGCCGACGCCGACCTCGCCGCCGGCCGCCAGCCCCAGGTCGCCGCGCTCCTGAAGGCCGCACTCCAAGCCCTGAGCCTTCGATGACCGCGCCCGTCATCTGTCCGCACGGCGGGACCGGCGTGTCCGTGCACGCCGAGGCCGGTTTCCGTCTGTCATGGCCGGTCGTGAACGGCCACGGGCTGCTCGCCGTGACGGGCCAGACGTGGGTCCGGCGCCGTGGCCCGGCTCGGCGCCGTCGGCATCGCGCCGAGCCCCGCCGCACGACATCCCGTCGGGCGTTTCGCCGTTGTGGTGTGGTGACGGGAGCGAGTGCCGGTGGGGGAGCTGCCTGGAGGAGGTGGGGACGTGGGGTTTGAGCGGGAGCTCGTGTCGCCCGATGCCGGGGGTGATGAGCTGCAGATCGAGGCGGCGCTCCGGCCCAAGCGGCTGGGCGAGTTCATCGGCCAGGGCCGCGTGCGTGAGCAGCTCTCCCTGGTGCTCGAGAGCGCGTTGCGCAGGCAGCGGCCGCCCGATCACGTGCTGATGAGCGGGTCGCCGGGGCTGGGCAAGACCACGCTCGCCATGATCATCGCGGCGGAGCTCAACGCGCCGCTCAGGATCACCTCGGGGCCCGCGCTGGAGAGGGCCGGGGATCTCGCCGCCATCCTGTCCACGCTCGCCGAGGGCGAGGTGCTGTTCATCGACGAGATCCACCGGATGGCCAGGCCCGCAGAAGAGATGCTCTACCTCGCCATGGAGGACTTCAGGGTCGACATCGTCGTCGGCAAGGGGCCGGGAGCCACGGCGATCCCGCTGGACATCGCGCCGTTCACGCTCGTCGGCGCCACCACGCGCGCAGGGCTGCTGCCGGCGCCGCTGCGCGACCGGTTCGGGTTCACCGCGCACATGGACTTCTACGAGGTCAGCGAGCTCGAGCAGGTGCTTTACCGGTCGGCCAAGTTGCTCGGCGTCACGCTTCCTGAGGACGGGGCGCATGAAATCGCCCGGCGGTCCAGGGGGACGCCCCGAATCGCGAATCGCCTGCTCAGGCGAGTGCGGGATTTTGCGGACGTGAGGGCCGATGGGGTGATAAATCGGGAAATCGCCGCGGCGGCGCTCAACCTGTACGAGGTCGACGCCGAAGGGCTCGACCGGCTCGACCGGGCGGTGCTGGGCGTGCTGCTGAAGAAGTTCGGCGGCGGCCCGGTCGGGTTGTCCACCCTCGCCGTGGCCGTGGGGGAGGAGCCGGAGACCGTCGAAGTGGTGGCCGAGCCGTTCCTCGTACGCCAGGGACTGCTGGCCAGGACGCCGCGCGGCCGGGTCGCGACCGCCGCCGCCTGGAGCCATCTCGGCATGACGCCGCCCCCCGACGCGTTCGGAGCATCCCTTTTCGACTGATCACAGAACGGTTGCAACCGTTTCACAATGGGAACTTCCCCGCGCGCCGAAACGCTGCCTCGTTGCCGCGTTTCGCAACAAGCGCCTACACTCCGTGGCTTGGCTGGCTGTGTAGGCTGACGGGCTGATGCGGCGCGGCCCGACGCAACGCACGGAATTTCCGGCGCGAGGCCGGTGTCAACTTCCTTGTACGACAATGAAGGGTGCCCCTTATGGACATGGGACAACTCGGAAGTATCCTGCCGCTGATTCTTCTGGTGGTGGTGTTCTACTTCCTGCTGATCCGCCCCCAGCGCAAGCGCCAGCAGGAGGCGATCCAGATGCAGAACTCCTTGGCCCCCGGCGCCCGGGTCATGACCACGACCGGTCTGTTCGGCACCGTGGTCGCGGTGGAGAATGAGGATGTGATCCTCGAGGTCGCGCCAGGGATCGAGACCCGCTGGGTGAAGGCCGCGATCGGCCGTGTCGTGACGCCCGGCGACGCTCCCGCGGACGACGAGTCCTCGGCCGACGAGGCCGAGACCGGCGAGGAGGGTAAGAAAGAGTCCGAAGCCGCCGCTGAGCGCGAAGGCGGCCAGGACTCCAGCACGAAGCAGTCCTGACTAAGCTCTGCGACAAACCTCTACCCGAAAGAACTGACGACCAGTGGCCCGACCGACCAGCCGCCACAGCAAACCGGGGCGCACGCTCCTGGTGCTGCTGGCGCTCATCCTCGCCCTGGGCGGGACGATGTTCTTGCAGAAGGCGTTCACGCCGAAGCTGGGACTCGACCTCGCCGGCGGCACGACGATGACTCTGCTTCCCGTGACTCTCAACAACGCGCCCCCGCCGGAGGAGGTGCTCGACCGCGCGGTCAGCATCATCCGCGACCGAGTCAACGGCACCGGCATCTCCGACGCGGAGGTCGCCAAGTCCGGCAGCAACATCGTCATCTCGATCCCGGGCGTCGGACAGAGCGAGGCCCTCAAGCTGGTCTCCACCACTGCGGAGATGCGCTTCCGTCAGGTGCTCGCCGCGGAGGTGACCCAGGCGCCGCAGGAGCTGGCCACCAGCGCGCCGACGCCGACCCCGTCGGCCTCGGCGAGCCCGACCGCCACCCCCAAGTCCAGTAAGTCCGGCAAGTCCAGCCAGGTCTCCACGCCCAAGCCCAGCACGTCCCCGACGGGCAAGGCGCTGTCGTCGGCGCTGACCGCGCCGACCCCCAGCGCGTCGGCGGAGGCGCCCCGTGTCTCGGCGAGCGCGCAGCCGTCCGCGGCGCAGAGCCCGCAGAAGCAGCAGAAGGGCCAGAAGGCCACGCCGACGGCGACGCCGACCGGCCAGCCCAGCACGCCGCCCGCGCAGGACCCGGGCATCAACACCCAGGGCATCGACCCCGCGGTGCTCGCCCAGTTCAACAAGCTCGACTGCAGCAAGAAGGAAAACCGCGGCCAGGGCGTCCAGGACGACCCGAAGAAGCAGTACGCCGCCTGCGAGAGCGACGGCAGCGTCAAGTACGTGCTCGACGTCGCCAAGGTCGTCGGCACGGACATCGACTCGGCCTCCGCGGGCATCCCCCAGGGCAGCGTCAACTGGGCCGTCGAGCTCAACTTCAAGAGCAAGGGCGCGGGCGAGTGGGCCAAGCTCACCACGGCCGCCTACAACGCCCAGCCGCCGCGTAACCAGGTCGCGGTCGTGCTCGACGGCGTCGTCATCACCGCACCCAACATCGAGGGCCCCATCCCGGGCGGCCGGGCTCAGATCACCGGCAACTTCGACCAGGTCAGCGCCACTCAGCTGGCCGACCAGCTCAAGTACGGCGCGCTGCCGCTGAAGTTCAACCCCGGTTCCATCGTCACGGTCTCCTCGACCCTGGGCCAGGACCAGCTCGAGGGCGGTCTGATCGCCGGACTCATCGGCCTGGTGCTGGTCGTGGTCTACGCCATGCTGTACTACCGCGGCCTGGGCATCGTGGCGGTGCTGAGCCTCTTCGTCGCCACGATCATCACCTACACCTCGGTGGTCGTGCTCGGTCACAACGCCAACTTCCGGCTGTCCCTGCCGCACATCATCGGTCTCGTGGTCTCGATCGGCATCACGGCCGACTCGTTCATCGTGTACTTCGAACGCATACGCGACGAGATGAAGGAGGGCCACAGGTCGCTCCGCGCGGCCATCGAAGTGGCCTGGGTCCGTGCCCGGCGCACGATCCTGATCGCCGACGCCGTCATGTTCATCGCCGCGGTCGTGCTCTACTTCCTCGCGGTGGGCGGCGTGGCCGGGTTCGCGTTCGCGATGGGCCTGACCACGCTGATCGACATCGTGGTGGTGTTCCTGTTCACGAAGCCGTTCATCGCCCTGCTGGCGAGGCTGAAGTTCTTCGCCAAGGGGCATCCGCTGTCCGGCCTCGACGCCGAGCGCATGAGCGAGGCGCACACGTCGGGTCGCACGACCAAACCGCAGGAGGCCTGAGATGGGATTGGCGCGTCGCCTCTATCGCGGCGAGATCGACGTTGACTTCGTCGGCAAGTGGAGACTCTGGTACAGCCTGTCGGGCTTCCTCCTCATCGTCTCGCTGGCCGGGTTGCTCATCAACGGGCTCAACCTGGGCGTGGAGTTCAAGGGCGGCTCCGTCTTCTCGTTCAAGGCGCCCAGCGCGAGCATCGAGCAGGTCCGCGAGGTCTTCCAAGAGGAGGGCGTGCACCAGCCGATCGTGCAGACGGCCGGCGAGGGCTGGCGGGTCACCACCGAGACCCTCCAGTCAGGCACGCTCACCCGGGTGCAGACCGCGGTCTCCAAGGACTTCAACGTGCCCGCCAGCGAGGTCAGCGTCGAGTCGGTCGGCGCCTCCTGGGGTGGTGAGGTCTCCCAGAAGGCCTGGATCGGCCTCGGCGTGTTCATGCTGGCGATCATCCTGTACCTGTCGATGGCGTTCGAGCCGAAGATGGCGCTGGCCGCCATCGTCGCGCTCATCCACGACCTCGTCATCACGGCCGGCATCTACGCCTGGTCGGGCTTCGAGGTCACCCCGGCGACGCTGCTCGGCTTCCTGACCATCCTCGGTTACTCGCTCTACGACGCGGTCGTGGTGTTCGACATGATCAAGGAGGTCACGGCCAAGCTGGGGCACACGTCGAAGCAGACATACTCGATGGCCGCCAACAACGCGCTCAACCACACGCTGATCCGGTCGCTGAACACCTCGCTGGTCGCGATCCTGCCGGTGGCGGCGATCCTGTTCATCGGCACCACGCTGCTCGGCGCGGGCACGCTGAAGGACCTGTCGCTGGCGCTGTTCGTCGGCATGATCGTCGGCACGTACTCCTCGCTGTGCGTCGCCACGCCGCTGCTGGTGACGCTGAAGGAGCGGGAGCCGAAGTACCAGGCCATCGCCAGGAGGCTCGCCTCCACGGGAGGTGGTGGCAAGGGGTCCAAGGGCTCCAAAAGCGCAGCGGTAGCCAACGGGTAGCCGCACACGTACGACGCCCTCGCCCTGCACCGGGGCGGGGGCGTCGTCGTGTGCGGGCGGAATGCACCATCATGGAGCCCGGCACACCGCCGGTGGAGAATTGCGAGGGATATACCCATGACCGAGCTCAGCGCGATGATCCTGGACAGGATCAGGGACGTGCCCGACTACCCCAAGCCGGGCGTGCAGTTCAAGGACATCACCCCGCTGCTGGCCGACCCTGTCGCCATGGCGGCCGTGGTGGAGGAGCTGGCAGGGCTCTGCGAGGTGGACAAGATCGTGGGGATCGAGGCGCGGGGGTTCATCCTCGCGGCCCCGGTGGCGTACCGGGCGGCGGCCGGGTTCGTGCCCGTGCGCAAGAAGGGGAAACTGCCCGCCGCGACCCTGGAAGAGTCCTACGATCTGGAGTACGGCTCGGCCACCATCGAGGTCCACCGTGACGCCTTCACGCCCGGCGACCGCGTTCTCGTGGTCGACGACGTGCTGGCCACGGGCGGCACCGCGAAGGCGGCCGTGGACCTGGTGAAGAGGGCCGGAGCCGAGGTCGTCGGCATCGCCGTGCTCATGGAGCTGGCGTTTCTCAAGGGACGCGAGCGTCTGCCGGGAGTGGAGCTGCACTCCCTCGTGATCGTCTGAGCCCGGCCCGCGACGGTCCAGGTTCGCCGCCTGGATACACTGGGGAGCCTGGACTCGAACGTGAGGAGCCATTGCGTGAGGAGTCTGTGTGCCCCGTGATGTGGTCGCGCCCGACGTAACCGACGCCGGCAATGCCGATGCGCCCGGCGTTCCGGCGCGTCGAAGGCGGTTCGGGGGTGGGGCCATGAATCCCGTGCTGGAGCCGTTGTTCCGCACGGTCCGCGCCACCCACCCCAAGGCTGACCTGCGCCTGATCGAGCGTGCGTACGACGTCGCCGCCTACCACCACCGCGACCAGAAGCGGAAGTCCGGCGACCCGTACATCACGCACCCGCTGGCCGTGGCCACGATCCTGGCCGAGCTCGGCACCGACGACGAGACCCTGTGCGCCGCGCTGCTGCACGACACGGTGGAGGACACCGCCTACGGCCTCGACGAGCTGCGCGGCGACTTCGGCGACACCATCGGGTCCCTGGTCGACGGCGTGACCAAGTTGGACAAGGTGAAGTTCGGCGACGCCGCGCAGGCCGAAACCGTGCGCAAGATGGTCGTCGCCATGTCGCGCGACATCCGCGTGCTGATCATCAAGCTCGCCGACCGGCTGCACAACATGCGCACCATGCGCTACCTGCCCGAGCACAAGCGCCACCAGAAGTCCCGCGAGACCCTCGAGATCTTCGCCCCGCTGGCCCACCGCCTGGGCATGAACACGATCAAGTGGGAGCTCGAGGACCTCGCCTTCGCGATGCTCTACCCCAAGCGCTACGACGAGATCGCGCGCATGGTGTCGGAGCGCGCGCCGCGCCGCGACCTGTTCCTGCAGGAGGTCATCGAGAAGGTCTCCGGCGACCTGCGCGAGGCCAAGATCCGCGCCGTGGTCAAGGGGCGGCCGAAGCACTACTACTCGGTCTACCAGAAGATGATCGCCCGCGACGTGGCGTTCGACGACATCTACGACCTGGTGGGCATCCGCGTGCTGGTCGACAGCGTGCGCGACTGCTACGCCGCGCTCGGCACCATCCACGCCCGGTGGAACCCGGTGCCGGGGCGGTTCAAAGACTACATAGCGATGCCCAAGTTCAACATGTACCAGTCGCTGCACACGACGGTGATCGGTCCCGAGGGCAAGCCGGTTGAGCTGCAGATCCGCACCCACGCGATGCACCACAGGGCCGAATACGGCGTGGCCGCGCACTGGAAGTACAAGGAGGAGGTCGGCACCCCCGGCCCCACGGGCAAGGTCAAGCCGGGCAGCGACATGGCCTGGCTGCGCCAGCTCCTCGACTGGCAGAAGGAGACCTCCGACCCGGGCGAGTTCCTGGAGTCGCTGCGTTTCGACCTGTCGGTGTCCGAGGTCTACGTGTTCACCCCGAAGGGGCAGGTCATCGCGCTGCCCGAGGGGGCCACGCCGGTCGACTTCGCGTACGCCGTGCACACCGAGGTGGGCCACCGCTGCATCGGCGCGCGGGTCAACGGGCGCCTGGTGCCGCTGGAGTCGCGGCTCGGCAACGGCGACACGGTCGAGATCTTCACCTCCAAGTCGCCCGACGCCGGGCCCTCGCGCGACTGGCTGAAGTTCGTCAAGTCGGGCCGGGCCCGAAACAAGATCCGGCAGTGGTTCTCCAAGGAGCGCCGCGAGACCGCGATCGAGGCGGGCAAGGAGGCCATCGGGCGGGCCATGCGCAAGCAGGGCCTGCCGCTGCAGCGGCTGATGTCCGGCGAGGCGCTGCTCGCGCTCGCCCGCGACCTGCGCTATCCCGACGTGTCCGCGCTGTACGCGGCCGTGGGGGAGGGGCACATCGCCGCCCAGGCCGTCGTGCAGAAGCTCGTGGCCTCGATCGGCGGCGTCGAGAGCGCCGAGGAGGACATCGCCGAGACCGCCCTGCCCACCCGGCTGCGCGGCCGCCCCCGCGGCGGCGGCGCGGGCGTGGTCGTGGCGGGCGACGCCGACGTGTGGGTACGCCTGTCGAAGTGCTGCACGCCGGTGCCCGGCGACGAGATCGTCGGGTTCGTCACCCGAGGGCACGGGGTGTCGGTGCACCGGGCCGACTGCACCAACGTGCAGCAGCTCAAGGAGCAGCCGGACCGGCTGGTCGAGGTCAGCTGGTCGCCGGGCGACGACAGCGTGTTCCTGGTGGCGATCCAGGTGGAGGCGCTGGACCGGCCGCGGCTGCTGTCGGATGTCACCCGTACGCTGTCGGACCAGCACGTGAACATCCTGAGCGCGTCCGTGACGACGTCGCGGGACCGGGTGGCGATCAGCAAGTTCACGTTCGAGATGGGGGACCCGAAGCATCTGGGGCATGTGCTCAAGGCGGTGCGCAGCATCCAGGGCGTGTTCGACGTCTATCGGGTCAGCGGCGCGGGCGGCTGACCCGCCCCTGCCGCGCGCGCCGGGCGAACGGCTGGGCCCTGTGCGGTGCGCGCCGCATGCCTCCACGCGGACGGCGTGCGGCGCGTCTTCGCGCGAACGCGGCGACCACGGGACAGAGCGGAGCGCGGATGCGGCGCTCATGTGCGGGCTGCGGCGGGCGCGTGAGGCGTCGGCGGGCAGCCGGTGGGGTCAGCGGGGGCGGAGGTCCGGGAGGTTGACCACGATGGCCTCCTGGGTGCTGCGGGCGATGACGACCACGGCCTCCTCGGACGGGTCGGGATTTTCCTCGCGATGGGGCACGTACGGCGGGACGAAGATGTAGTCGCCGGGCTTCGTGTCCAGCCGCACCTCCCGCTCGTCCTCCAGGAACACGAACGACGGCGTGCCGCTGACCACGTAAATGGCCGTCTCGGAGGCCCCGTGGTGGTGGTCGGACGAGCGGGTGGCGGGAGCGACGTGGGTCTGGCCCATCCAGAGGCGGGAGGACCCGGCCGTGGCGCCGCTGATCGCGGCCAGCCGGCGCATGCCGGAGCTCTGCGCCGTTTCGCCTGAGAGCTCCCCTGAGGGCACGTGACGCAGCGGCTGGTGGAACGGGTCACCCTCGGCCCGGTAACCCTCCCAGAGACGCCCTCCAGCGCGTTCCAGCACGTCCGAGGCGACGCCGGCCAGCCGTGCGGAGTCGTCGTGGGCGGCGAGCAGCTTCTCGGCCAGCTCCGGGTCGTGGGCGCGCAGCTCGCGCAGCAGCCACTTCCCGCTCCCTTGCCACCTGCGCCCCAGACCGAGCGCCATCCTGGCGGTCTCCTGCACCACCTGCCAGCGGACGAACGTCTGCTCGCCCGGATCCGTGGCTCCGGAGAGGTCGTCCAGGAGGTCGGACAGGGCGTATCTGGCCCGTTCGGCCTGTGAGCTCGTCAGGCCGCCCGGTCCGGCCGCCAGGCGCTCGCTCAGCGCCGTCTGGAGGTCACTGGCCCGGCCGCTGGTCCGGTCGGTGAGCACCGCGCCCTCGGCGCACATGCGGGCGAGGCTGGGCTGTCGCCTGTCGAAGTCCTTGTCGAGGTAGGCGTGGAGGCTGGTCTCGCTGTGCACGAACAGCTCGACGGGCCACTCCCGCCACCGCAGGGACTCGCGATACGGGGTGGGCAGACCGTCGAGCACCACCACGACGTCGAGGTCGGAGGTGCTGGTGCGGTGCTCGGTGAGCGCGCTGCCGCCGACGAAGGCGTACAGGGCGCCCGGGAACATGTCCTCGACGAGGGCACGCGCGGCGCTGACCGGATCCATGCCCGCCAGCCTAGGTCTCCGCCCCCTTCGCCGGTGCCCCATTTCACGCACCGGCTCCCGGGCTTCGCGCCGCCTCGGCTCGCGCGCCGTTCGCGGCCCGCCCACCGCACTTCGGCGCGGGTCCTTCGGGAGGGAGGGGCGTGCGGCCCCGATCGCCTCACACGCCGGCGCGGGCACCTGGGCATGGCACGCCACACTCAGGCACGCGAGGCCGGTGGAGGCCGAGCGGGCCTCCACCGGGTCAGCTGAACTCGGCGAGCGTGCGCTCGGCCTCCTCCAGCCACGAGCGGCGGGCGGTCAGCGCTTCCTCGGTCTCCTTGATGTCCTTGGCGCGACCGGCGGCCTGCGCCTTGGACAGCCGCTTCTCGAGCTGCTCGATCGAGGTCCGCAGCTGGTCGACGGTGCTCTGCGCCCGGGCCCTTGCCTCCGGGTTGGACCGCTTCCACTCCGCGTCCTCGGCCTTGCGCACGGCCTCGTCCACCTTGCGCAGGCCGCCCTCGAGCCGGTCGCGCTGCTCGCGCGGCACCGGTCCTGCCGCCTCCCAGCGCTCCAGGATGCTCCGCAGCGCCGCGCGGGCCGTCCGCACGTCCGTGACCGGGAGGATCTTCTCGGCCTCGGCCAGGAGCACCTCCTTGACCTCCGCGTTGGCGGCCAGCGAGGCGTCCCGCTCGGCGAAGACGGCCGAACGGGCCTGGAAGAACTGGTCCTGGGCGCCCTTGAAGCGGGCCCACAGCTCGTCCTCGGCCTCGCGCGAGGCCCGCCCCGCGCTCTTCCACTGCTGCATCAGGTCGCGGTAGACGGCCGCGGTCTGGCCCCAGTCGGTCGAGTCCGCCAGCGCCTCGGCCTCGGCGACGATGCGCTCCTTGGCCGCGCGAATGCCCTCGCGCTGCTCGTCCAGCCCCGCGAAGTACGCCTTGCGCCGCTTGGCGAACGCCGTGCGCGCCGCCGACAGCCGCTTCCACAGCGCGGCCTCGGTGACCCTGTCGATGCGGTCTGCGGCCTTCCACTCCTCGACGAGCTGGCGCAGCCGTTCGCCACCCGACTTCCAGTGGGTGGTCTCGTCGGCGATGCGCTCGGCCTCGGCGACGATGCGCTCCTTGACCGCCCTGGCCTCGGCCCGCGCGTGCTCGCGGGCCGCCTTGACCTCCTCGCGACGCTGGGCGACCAGCTCCGTCAGGCCGTCGAGCCGGGCCGTCAGGGCGTCCAGGTCGCCGATGGCGTGGGCGTCCGCGACGGCCTCCCGCAGCTTGGCGATGCTCGCCTCGGCCTGGGCCGGAGCCAGGTCCGTGCCCCTGACGCGCTGCTCGAGCAGCTGCACCTGACCGGCCAGCTCGTCGTACTTGCGATGGAAGTAGGCCAGTGCCTCTTCGGGTTCACCGGCCTGCCAGGAGCCGACGGCCCGCTCTCCCTCAGCCGTACGCACGTAGACGGTGCCGTCGTCGTCTACCCGGCCCCACGGGTCGGTGCTCACCGTGTCCTCCCGCACTTTCCATCAGACCCTTCGGGACTACTTCGTCCCTAGTTTGTATTACGTCAGCTCTTGCTGGCGATTGTCACGTCTTTGATTTCGACGGTTTGCTTCGGTGCTCCTGTCCCGTCCCCCATGTCGGCGATGACGCCTGCTTTGTTCACCTTGTCCAGGATGTCGAGCCCCTTGGTGATCGTACCCACCGGCGTGTAATCCGGGGTGAGTCCGATGTCTCCGTAAACGAGGAAGAACTGGCTGCCCGTGCTCCCCGGCGCCTGCGTTTTGGCCATCGCCATCACGCCGCGCTTGTACTGGGCGCCCTGGAGGTTCTCCTCGGCCATGACGTAGCCGGGGCCGCCGGAGCCGTCCTGGCTCTTGCCGTCGGCCTTGGCGGCCGGGTCGCCGCACTGCAGCATCGGGAATTTGTCGCTGCCGAGCCGGTGGCACTTGCTGCCGTCGTAGTACTTCTTCTTCGCCAGGAACTCCAGCGAGTTGGTCGTGCAGGGCGCCTTGGCGTTGTTCAGCTCGACCACGATGTCGCCCAGGTTCGTCTTGAACGTCATCGTCTTCGTGGCGGGCGTGGTCTTGACCTTCGCCGGCGGCATGCCGACGTCCTTGATCTTGCCGCCCGCCGTGTCCTTGACGTAGTCGCAGGTGCCGGTGGCCGCGTCGTACGGCTTGGGCCCCGTGCTGGCGCTGGGCGCAGCCGTCGCCGTGTCGGCGGCGGACGCCGACGCCGTGGGCGAGGAGGCCGCGTCGGTCCCTGTGCCGTTCCCGCCGAGCAGCGCGACCGCGGCCACGATGCCGCCGACCACGATCACGACGCCCACAGTGGAGCCGATGATCGCTGTGCGCTTGGCCTTCTGCTCGCGCTCGAGCCGGCGCTGCATCTGCCGCTCGTAGTGCTCACGCGCCAGCTGCTTCTGCCGGTCCTTCCCCGTGGCCACCGCTTTGCCTCCCATAGTCAATCAACTGAGGTGGGCGAATCGTATCGGCCAACGGGTAATGATTCGCAGCCCGGCGACCCGCACCGGTACCCTTCGGTTACATTCCCATTGGCTTTTCGACGAGATCACCTGAGGCAGATGCTCATCGCCGGCTTCCCCGCAGGGGCCTTCCAGACCAATTGTTACGTAGTCGCGCCTGCCCCCGGCGAGGAATGCGTGATCGTCGATCCAGGTCAGGACGCGACCGACGGCGTCGACGAGCTGCTGCGCGAGCACCGGCTCAAGCCGGTCGCGGTCCTGCTCACCCACGGCCACCTCGACCACGTCTGGTCGGTCGCCCCGGTCTGCGGCGCGCGCGACGTCCCGGCGTGGATCCACCCCGACGACCGCCACCTGCTGAGCGACCCGGCCGCGGGCTGGTCGGGCACGAGCGCCTCGCTCTTCGGCGGGCTGGAGCTGAGCGAGCCCGACGACGTGCGCGAGCTGTCCGACGGCGCCGTGCTCGAGCTCGCGGGCCTGGAGCTCGCGGTCGACCACACGCCCGGCCATACCAGGGGGTCGGTGAGCTTCCGGCTGCCCGGTGACGAGATCATGTTCTCGGGCGACCTGCTGTTCGCCGGCTCCATCGGCCGCACCGACCTTCCCGGCGGCGACTACGCGACCATCCTGCGCAGCCTGGCTACCAAGTGCCTGACGCTGCCTGACGATACGGTCGTCCTGCCGGGCCACGGACCACAGACGACGATCGGCCGCGAGCGCGCTACGAACCCATACTTGAAAGAAGCGGCGCCGCAGGCCGGTCCCACACGAGGGATCTAATGAGTTTCCAAGCACCAAAAGGTGTCAAAGAGTACGTTCCACCGCAGGCTTCGACGTTCTACGCGATCCGCGGAGCGTTCGCGGAGACGGCGCGGCGGGCGGGTTACTCCTACCTGGAGACCGCGGTCTTCGAGGACACCCAGCTGTTCGCGCGCGGCGTCGGCGAGTCCACCGACGTCGTGAGCAAGGAGATGTACACCTTCACCGACCGCGGCGGCAGGTCGCTGACGCTGCGCCCGGAGTTCACCGCCGGCGTGCTGCGCGCGGTCCTGGAGTACGGCCTGCACCGCGGCCAGCTCCCGGTGAAGGTGTGGACCGACGGCCCGGTCTTCCGCGCCGAGGCGCCCCAGGAGGGCCGCTACCGGCAGTTCTACCAGCTCGACCTGGAGGCCATCGGCAGCGAGGACCCGGCCGTCGACGCCGAGACCATCGCGCTTGCCTGGCGGTGGTACTCCGCGCTCGGCCTCACCCGGGTCCGGCTGCTGCTCAACTCGCTGGGCTGCAAGGAGTGCCGCCCGATCTACCGGGCCCGGCTGCAGGACTTCCTGCGCGCGCTCGACCTCGACGAGGCCACACGGGCCCGAATCGAGATCAATCCGTTGCGCGTGCTCGACGACAGGCGTCCCGAGGTGCGCGCGCAGCTCGAGAACGCGCCGCTCATCGGCGACCACCTGTGCGCCGACTGCAAGGCCTACCACGACCGGGTCAAGCAGCTCCTGGGCGATCTCGGCATCGCGTGGGAGGACGCGCCCCGGCTCGTCCGCGGGCTCGACTACTACACCCGCACCACCTTCGAGTTCGACCACCCGCTGCTGGGCGCGCAGTCCGGCATCGGCGGCGGCGGCCGCTACGACGGGCTCTCGGAGGCCATCGGCGGGCCGGCGCTGCCCGGCATCGGCTTCGGCCTCGGCCTCGACCGGACCGTCATCGCCATGGAGCGGGAAGGCATCGAGCTCGCCACCCCGCCCCGCTGCGAGGTGTACGGTGTGGCGCTGGGCGACGAGGCGGCGCGGGCCATGTTCAAGCTCGTGAGCGAGCTGCGCGCGGCCGGTGTCGCCGCCGACATGTCCTTCGGCGGCAAGGGGCTCAAGGGCGCGATGAAGGGGGCCGATCGATCCGGCGCCCGTTTCGCGCTGATCCTGGGCGAGCGTGACCTGGCGGCCGAGGCCGTGCAAGTGAAGGACCTGACCACCGCTGAGCAGACCGAGGTGCCCTTGGCCGAGGTCGTCGACGTTTTGAAAGGGAAAGTGCAGTGATCCGCACGCATCAGGCCGGGTCGCTCCGCGAGGAGCACGCCGGGCAGCAGGTGACGCTCGCAGGATGGGTGGCCCGCCGCCGTGACCACGGCGGCGTGGTCTTCATCGACCTGCGCGACGCCTCCGGCTCGGCACAGGTGGTCTTCCGCGAGGAGGACCACGCCCACGACCTGCGGGCCGAATACTGCGTGAAGGTGGTCGGCCAGGTCAGGGTGCGCCCCGAGGGCAACGAGAACCCCGACCTGCCCACCGGCGCCATCGAGGTGGTGGCCGAGCGGGTCGAGGTGCTGAGCGAGTCCGCGCCGCTGCCGTTCCCCATCGAGGGCAACGTGGGGGTGTCGGAGGAGGCCCGGCTCAAGTACCGCTACCTTGACATCCGCCGCCAGCAGGTGGCCAACGCGATGCGCACCCGCTCCAAGGCCACCTACCTCGCCAACGAGGTGATGCACGAGCTCGGCTTCGTCTACGTCGAGACGCCGACGCTGACCCGCTCCACCCCCGAGGGCGCGCGCGACTTCCTGGTCCCGGTACGCCTGCAGCCCGGCAACTGGTACGCCCTGCCCCAGTCGCCCCAGCTGTTCAAGCAGCTCCTCCAGGTCGCCGGCCTCGAGCGCTACTACCAGCTCGCCAAGTGCTACCGCGACGAGGACCTGCGCGCGGACCGGCAGCCGGAGTTCACGCAGATCGACGTCGAGATGTCGTTCGTGGACCAGGAGGACGTCATCGAGGTCGGCGAGAAGCTGATCGGCCGGCTGTGGAAGGAGATCGCCGGCTACGAGCTGGCGACCCCGCTGCCGCGCATGACGTACGCCGACGCCATGGCCCGCTACGGCTCCGACAAGCCCGACCTGCGCTTCGGCCAGGAGCTGGTCGAGATGACCGGCTATTTCGCCAACACCACCTTCCGCGTCTTCCAGGCCGAATACGTCGGCGCCGTGGTCATGCCCGGCGGGGCCGCGCAGACGCGCAAGGAGCTCGACGCCTGGCAGGAGTGGGCCCGCAGCCGTGGCGCGAGGGGCCTGGCGTACGTGCTCGTCCAGGAGGACGGGACGCTGGGCGGCCCGGTCGCCAAGAACCTCTCGGAGGAGGAGCTCTCCGGGCTCGCGGCCAAGGTCGGCGCCGAGCCGGGCGACGCGATCTTCTTCGCGGCCGGTCTGCAGCACGCCTCGCGCGAGCTGCTCGGCGCCGCCCGACTGGAGATCGGCCGCCGCTGCGGTCTGATCGACGAGTCGGCGTGGGCGTTCCTGTGGGTCGTCGACGCGCCCATGTTCGAGCCGGTGCACGACGAGGTGGGCCGCGAGATCGGCTGGACGGCCGTGCACCACCCGTTCACCGGGCCCAAGCCGGAGTGGGCCGACAACTTCCAGGACCACCCGGGCGAGGCGCTGGCGTACGCGTACGACATGGTCTGCAACGGCATGGAGATCGGCGGCGGCTCCATCCGTATCCACCGGGCCGAGATGCAGCAGCGCGTGTTCGACGTGCTCGGCATCTCCAAGGAGGAGGCGGAGAGCAAGTTCGGCTTCCTGCTGGAGGCGTTCAAGTACGGGCCCCCGCCGCACGGCGGCATCGCCTACGGCTGGGACCGCATCTGCATGCTGCTGTCCGGCGCCGAGTCGATCCGCGACGTGATCGCCTTCCCGAAGACCGCCTCCGGCTTCGACCCGCTCACGGCCGCGCCCACGCCGATCACGGCCGAGCAGCGCAAGGAGGCGGGCGTCGACGCCCAGCCCAAGGCCGAGGTCTAGGCATGTGAAAAACGGCGGGCACCGTGGCCGGTGCCCGCCGTTTCTTCGATCGTCCTACTTGAACGTGATGCTCTTGATGATCACGGGCTTCTTGGGTGCGGTGGTTCCGCCGTCGCCGGTGATGTCGGCGTTGTTGAGTAGCAGGTCCTTGCCGCTGGTGGCCAGCCCCAGCAGCATGTCCATGCCCTCGCTGACCACGCCGACGACGTTGTAGCCCGAGCCGATCTGGGTGTTCTCGTCCGACAACGAGATGGCGAACTGGCTGTTGTTCTGGCCCATCGCGTCACCCGCCTGGGTCATGAACACCACGCCCTTGGCCAGGGGGATGTCGATGTTCTCGTCACCGTAGACGTACCCCGCGGTGCCCTGCCCGTCGGTCGGGTTCTTGCCGTCGGCCTTGGCCAGCGGGTCGCCGCACTGCAGCATGTGCACGCCGGACACGTCGGGCGTGACCAGGCGGTGGCACTTCATGTTGTTGTAGAACTTCTTCTTCGCCAGGAAGCTCAGCGAGTTGATCGAGCACGGCGCGGCGTCGGTCATGAGGTCGACGACGACCGTGCCACGGTTGGTAGTGATCGTCATCTTCTTCAGCTTCATGTTGGGCCGCTTGCCGGGCAGACCGACGAACTTGTTCGGCACCGTGGTCTCCCGCTTGTAGGTGCAGGTGACCGGGCCCGTTTTGGCCGGCGGAGTGGACGGCGTCGTCGCACTCGGGGAGGCGCTCGCGCTCGCGGAGGCGCTGCTCTTCGCGGCCGCCTCGCCGGCCGGGTCCTTGTTGACCAGCGTGGTCGCGGCGAAGATGCCGCCGGCGACCACCACGACGGCCACGCCTGCGCCGATGAAGGTGTTCCGCCTCGCCTTGGCGGTCTGGGCGGCGGCGCGCTGGGCCTGCCGTTCCTTGTGCTCCCGCGCCAGCTCGTTCTGGCGGTCTTCCTCGTTCTGGCGGTCGTCGCCGCTCACCGCTATGTCCTCTCATTTTGCACGTGCATGACCAAACAGCTTCCGCGCATGCTACCGGCCCCCGATATGTGCCGGACGTAAGTGGCGAAAGCCGCGCATGCGACAGCTGAGGTCGAGAACCATATGGTGCTCGCATTCGTAGTTGAAATGAGAACCAAGGAGCCCCTCATGTTCGACCAAATCCTGGGCCTGCCGGCTCACCCCCTGATCATTCACTTCGCCGTCGTGCTGACCCCGCTGCTGGTCCTCACCGCCGCGGTCTACGCGCTGGCGCCGCGCTGGCGTACCCACGCGGCCTGGGCGGTGGTCCTGCTCTCCCTGGCCGCGCCCGGGGCGGTCTTCGCGGCCAAGGAGAGCGGCCAGAGCCTCAAGGCGGCCCGCTTCGCCACGGCGGACGGCGAACTCGGGGCCCGCATCTCCACGCACCAGAGCTTCGCCAACCCGCTGCTGCTGTCGGTGCTCGGGCTGGCCGCCTCCGCCCTCCTGCTCGTGTACGCCACCCGCCCAGCCCGCGACTCGGTCGGCCGCGACAGGTTCGGCCGGACCGCCACGCTGGCCCTGTCGGCGGTGACACTGGTGCTGGCCGCGGTGGCCGGCTACTACGTCTTCCGTGCCGGAGACTCGGGAGCGAGAGCCGTCTGGGGCATGTAATCTCGCGTCGTGGATAGCTTGTTCGACTCGGCGGCCGAGGAAGCCACCCCGCAACCCCTCGCGGTGCGGATGCGCCCGCGCACGCTCGACGAGGTGATCGGCCAGCGGCACCTGCTCGGCTCCGGCACCCCGCTGCGGCGCCTGGTCGAGAGCGAGGCTCCCATGTCGCTGTTCCTGTGGGGGCCGCCGGGCACCGGCAAGACCACGCTCGCCTACGTCGTCTCCAACGTCACCAAGCGCCGCTTCGTCGAGATCTCCGCCGTCTCGGCCGGTGTCAAGGACGTACGGGCCGCCATCGACAACGCGCGGCGCGAGCTGGGCATGACCGGCCGCCAGACCGTGCTGTTCGTGGACGAGGTGCACCGCTTCAACAAGGCCCAGCAGGACGCGCTGCTGCCCGCCGTCGAGAACCGCTGGGTCACCTTCATCGGCGCCACCACGGAAAACCCGTTCTTCTCGGTCATCTCACCGCTGCTGTCGCGCTCGCTGCTGCTCACGCTTGAGTCGCTGTCCGACGACGACGTGCGCGCCGTGCTGGAGCGCGCCGTGTCCGACCCGCGCGGCCTCGGCGGTCGCGCCACGCTCGCGCCCGAGGCCCTCGACCATCTGGTCCGCCTGGCGGGCGGTGACGCGCGCAGGTCGCTGACGTACCTGGAGGCCGCCGCGCTGCTGGCCGACGACATCACCGTGGAGGTGGTGGAGAAGGCCGTCGACAAGGCCGCCGTACGCTATGACCGGCAGGGTGACCAGCACTACGACGTGATCAGCGCGTTCATCAAGTCGATGCGCGGATCCGACGCCGACGCGGCGCTCCACTACCTCGCCCGCATGATCGAGGCCGGCGAGGACCCGCGCTTCATCGCCCGCCGCATCGTCATCTTCGCCTCCGAGGACGTCGGCATGGCCGACCCGACGTGCCTGCAGACCGCGGTGGCCGCCGCTCAGGCGGTGCAGCTTATCGGGCTTCCCGAGGGGCAGATCAACCTGGCGCACGCGGTCATCCACTGTGCCATGGCCCCCAAGTCCAACGCCGTCGTCAAGGCCATCGGGGCGGCCGTCGGCGACGTTCGGCGGGGCCTGATCGGCCAGGTGCCCGGCCACCTCCGCGACGCCCACTACCCGGGCGCGGCCAAGCTCGGCCACGGCGACGGGTACAAGTACCCGCACGACTTCGACCACGGGCTGGTGCGGCAGGAGTACGCGCCCGAGCAGGTGCGCGACCGCCGCTACTACGAGCCGACCCGTCATGGCGCCGAGGCCCCGGTGGCCGAACGCTGGGCCAAGATCCGCGACTTCCTCCGAGGATCGTGATCGTGGCGCTTCCGCCAGGCGGCGCTCGAGTGCCCTGCTGTGATCTACATCGTAAAGGGCGTCACCCGAGTCCTTGGCGTGCGTGACGCCGGGCGCCGGACGGCGCGACAGGCGCGGGCAGAGGGCGGCGGTGCGCGGACGGCGGGCCGGGCGTGCGGGATGGCGTAAGTTGGGGGTGCGGACGTGTCAAGGCACGAGCGGGCCGGGACCGGCTGGCGGCGCGTGGTGTCAGGGCGGCATATGGTGTCAGGCCCGCGAGGTCCGGAGTGGTGCGCGAGGTCGGGGAGACCGGCGAGGCCAGGCCGGTGTGCGAGGTCGGGGCGGGTGTGGTGCGGCGGGCAAGGGTCGCGGAAGTGACGGGTGCCGACGCGGCGGGCCGATCAAGGCCGGCGACCTCACCAAGGTTGTCACTTCAACGCGATAGGGTCTTGCCGTTCCGGCCCAGCGTACGAGGGAGATGAGCGGATGCTTACCGCTGGAGAGCTCGCCGGGCTGACCGCGGCCATCGGCTGGATAGTCCTGGTCTGCGTTCTGGCCATGGTGCTCGTCAAGCTCGCCAGGCTGCTCACCGAGACCACCAAGGCGGTCTCCGACCTGAACGATCGCCTGACGCCGCTGCTGGACGACATGAGCGTCACGGTCAACGAGACCAACAGGCAGCTGGTCGCCGTCGAGGCCATCGCCAAGGACGTCAAGCAGGTCAGCGGCCACGCCGCCAAGCTCAGCGCGGTCACCCAGACCATCTTCACCGGGCCGCTGATCAAGGTGTCGTCGCTCGGATACGGCGTGCGGCGCGCCATCGAGGCCCGCAGGGCGCCCAGACTCAGGGCGAGGCCCCAGCCCGGGTTCACGGCCGAAGCCAAGACCGAGGCCAAGGCCGCGCCGAGGCGGGCACGATGATCAGGCGGCTGTTCTATCTGTCGCTGGGCGCGTTCCTCACCTTCTGGGTGATGCGCGGGCTGCAGGCGCTCCATCCCAACCACGTCGCACGCAGGACGGCGGACAGCGCCACGGGGATGCTCCGGCAGGTGAGAGACTTTACTTTCGACGCGCTCGGCGAGGCCGCGGAGCGCGAAACCGAGTTGCGAGCACGCTTCGGGCTCGACAACGCTGAAGACAACAACTAACGCAAAGGATGGCCAACATGGAGTCGGCAGAGATCGCCCGCCGCTTCCTGCGCTTCTTCGAGGAGCGTGGGCACAAGGTAGTGCCCTCGGCCAGCCTGATCGCCGAAGACCCCACGCTACTCCTGGTTCCTGCCGGTATGGTGCCGTTCAAGCCGTACTTCCTGGGGCAGCGCAAGCCTCCGGCGTCCCGGCTGGCCACCGCGCAGAAGTGCGTGCGCACCCCCGACATCGACGAGGTCGGCAAGACGACCCGGCACGCCACGTTCTTCCAGATGCTGGGCAACTTCTCCTTCGGCGACTACTTCAAGTCCGAAGTGATCCCGTTCGCGTGGGAGCTGCTCACCCGCTCCGAGTCCGACGGCGGTTTCGGCTTCCCCGAGGAGCGGCTCTGGGCGACCGTCTACCAAGACGACGACGAGGCGTACGACATCTGGCGCAACCGCGTCGGCGTGCCGGAGGAGCGCATCCAGCGGCGGGGCCTGGAGGACAACTACTGGCACATGGGCGTGCCCGGTCCCGGCGGCCCCTGCTCGGAGATCTACTACGACCGCGGCGCCGAATACGGCAAGGAGGGCGGCCCCGTCGCCGACGAGGACCGCTACCTCGAGGTGTGGAACCTCGTCTTCATGCAGTACCAGCTCAGCGCGGTCCGCACGAAGGTCGACTTCGACGTGGCGGGTGAGCTGCCGGCGAAGAACATCGACACCGGCATGGGCCTCGAGCGCATGGCGACGATCCTGCAGGGCGTCGACAACCTCTACGAGATCGACACCACGTACAAGATCCTCGACAAGGCGGCCGAGCTCACCAAGACCCGCTACGGGCGCGACCACCGCGCCGACGTCAGTCTGCGCGTGATCGCCGATCACGTCCGCACCGGCACCATGTTGGTGGCCGACGGCGTGCTGCCCAGCAACGAGGGCCGCGGCTACGTGCTGCGCCGCATCCTGCGTAGGACCGTGCGCAACCTGCGGCTGCTCGGCTCCGGCGACGACCGCTACATGCACGAGCTGACCGACGTCGCGATCAACGTCATGGGCGAGCAGTATCCCGAGCTCAAGGTGGACGCGCCGCAGATCCACGGGATCATCGACGCGGAGGAGGCGTCGTTCCTCGGCACGCTCCGCACCGGCACGGCGATCTTCGACGTTGCGGTCGAGGAGACCAAGCGCAAGTCCGGCACCACGCTCTCGGGCGACCAGGCGTTCAAGCTCCACGACACCTACGGCTTCCCGATCGACCTGACGCTGGAGATGGCGGCCGAGCAGGGGCTCAAGGTCGACGAGGAGGGCTTCCGCCGGCTCATGAAAGAGCAGAAGGCGGCGGCCAAGGCCGACGCGGCGGCAAAGAAGACCGGCAACGCCGACATCTCCGTCTTCGGGCAGCTGCTGGAGAAGGCGGGCAAGGTCGAGTTCCTCGGCTACGACCAGACCGAGGCCGACACCAGCGTGGTCGGCATTCTCTCCGACGGCGTGTCCGTGCCGGTGGCGGGGGCGGGGACGACCGTGGAGGTCGTGCTCGCGCGCACCCCGTTCTACGCCGAGGGCGGCGGCCAGCTCGCCGACCAGGGCGTGATCCGCACCAGCGGCGGCGAGATCGAGATCGTCGACGTGCAGACGCCGCTCGCGGGCCTCGTCGTCCACCGGGGCAAGGTCCGCAGCGGCGAGGTCAAGGTCGGCGACGAGGCGCAGGCGGAGATCGACATCGAGCGCCGCCGCGCGATCTCACGCAGTCACAGCGCGACCCACCTCGTTCACCGCGGCTTCAAGAACGCGCTGGGCGAGACGGCCGCGCAGGCAGGCTCGGAAAACTCTCCCGGCCGCTTCCGCTTCGACTTCACCGCGGCGGGCGCGGTGCCGGCGAGCGTGCTGCGCGATGTCGAGGACGAGGTCAACGCGGTGCTCATCAACGACCTCAAGGTCAACGCCTTCTACACCTCGCAGGCGGAGGCCAGGGCGATGGGCGCGCTGGCGATGTTCGGCGAGAAGTACGGCGACGAGGTCCGCGTGGTCGAGATCGGCGACTACTCGCGCGAGCTGTGCGGTGGCACCCACGTGCACAGCTCCGGCCAGCTCGGCCTGGTCAAGGTGCTGGGCGAGCAGTCGGTCGGCGCGGGCGTGCGCCGGGTCGAGGCACTCGTCGGCATCGACGCCTTCCGCTTCCTGGCCCGCGAGAGCGTGCTGGTCGCGCAGCTCACCGAGCAGCTCAAGGCGCGCCGCGAGGAGCTGCCCGAGCGCATCGACGGCATCGTCACCCGGCTGCGCACGGCGGAGAAGGAGCTGGACAAGCTCCGCTCCGCGCAGGTGCTCCAGGTGGCGGGCGATCTGGCGGCCAGCGCCCGTGACCTGCGGGAAGTCTCCGTCGTGACACACCGCGCGCCTGATGGCACCGGTGCCGACGATCTGCGTAAGCTCGCGCTTGACGTGCGTGGCAGGTTCCCGGCCGACCGGCCGGCGGTCATCGTGATCGCTGGCGTCCCCTCCGACCGTCCTGTGGTGGTTGCCGCGGTCAACGAGGCGGGGCGCGAGCGGGGGCTCAAGGCCGGACGGCTGGTCGGCGTCGCCGCCAAGGCTCTTGGGGGTGGCGGTGGCGGCAAGGACGATGTCGCGCAGGGTGGCGGCACACGACCGGAGGGGATCGGCGACGCCCTTCAGCAGGTCGAGCAGGCTATCGCGGATCAGCTCGGCTGACATGAGGTTCGGCACGCGGATCGGCGTGGACGTCGGCTCCGTACGCGTCGGCGTGGCCCGCAGTGACCCTTCGGGGCTGCTGGCCACGCCGGTCGAGACCGTCAAGCGGGGCAAGGGCGACCTCGACCGCATCGCCGCGATCGTCTCCGAGCACGAGGCGATCGAGGTGATCGTGGGGTTGCCCACCTCGCTGTCCGGACGCGAGGGGCAGGCGGCCTCGCTGGCCCGCCAGTTCGCCGCCGACCTCGCGGTCCGGCTCGCGCCGACGCCCGTGCGGCTGTTCGACGAGCGGCTGACCACGGTCGCCGCGACGCACGGGCTGCGGGCCAGCGGCATGAAGGCCAAGAAGCAGCGCGGCGTCGTCGATCAGGCGGCCGCGGTCGTGCTGCTGCAGGACGCGCTCGACTCCGAGCGCGGCACAGACAGACCCCCAGGCAGGCCCGTCGCACCGCCCCCAGCGGCCGGCGGACCTGCCTCATGAGCGCGCGCGTCACGGGGGCCACGCCGGCGCCGAACGCGCACGCGTACGGGCAGGCCGAGCGCTGGTCCGTACGGCTCTCACCGGCGACGGCGTCCCAGGCATCGGCCACCCGCCAGGGGGCGTGGGGGGTGGTCGCGTGAACGGCACGCCCGAGAACGGCACGCCCGAGAACGGCACGCCCGAGGACGGCATCGGCGACGTGATCCCGTTCGCCTCCGACTACGCCACGCCGGAGGAGTACGAGTCACCGCAGCCCGAGCCCGAGGCGGAGGCCGCGCCCGAGGCAGGGGTCGCTCCAGAGGAGGAGACCGCGCCCGAAGCCGGGGCTGCGCCGGAAGCGGGTGCCGCGCCCGAGGCGGAGCCGGAGGCTGCACCTGTGACGCGGGCTGTCTCCGAGGCGCGGGCTGTCTCTGAAGCGCGGGCTGTCTCCGAGGCGGGCACTGTGCCGGAAGCGGAGGCCACTCCGGAGGCGGATGCCGTGCACGAGGCGGGAATCGCTCCGGAGGCGGGGACCGTGCGCGAGGGAGGGATCGCTCCGGAGGTCGGGACCGTTCCAGCGGCGGAGGTCGTAAGCCCGTCCGGGCGCCGCCGGCAGGCCCTGCGCAAGGCCGGGATCGTCTCCGCGGGCCTGGTCGTGTCCCTGGTGGCGATGGGGGCCGGGATGATCGCGGTGCTCAAGCCGTACCTCAGCCCCGACGACTTCGACGGGCCCGGCGGCGGCGTCGTGACGGTGCGGATCGCGCCGGGCGCCAGCGCGGAGGACGTCGGCTCGACGCTGGCCGAGGCCGGGGTGGTGGCGAGCGCGCGGTCGTTCGTGCGGGCGGCGGAGGAGCGAGCGGTCACCAACCGGCTGCGGCCGGGACACTACCGCCTGCGCAAGGGCATGGCCGCAGGGGCGGCGCTCGACCTGCTGCTCGCCCCGGCCTCCAGGGTCGTGCGGCGGGTCACCATACCCGAGGGCATGCGGACGTCCGAGGTGCTCGCCCGGGTCGCCAAGCAGACCGGGCTGCCGCTCAAGGAGCTGCAGGGCGTCGACAAGGGCCTTGTCGGCCTGCCCAAATACGCTCCGGGGCTCGAAGGGTTCCTGTTTCCCGCGACGTATGAGATCGAGCCCGGCGACACGGCCGTGGACGTGCTGGCGGCGATGGTGGAGCGCTTCGGCGTCGCCGCGCGGCAGGTGGGCCTGGAGGCGCAGGCGGCGCGCAGGCACCTGACGCCGCTGGAGGCCGTCACAGTGGCCAGCATGATCCAGGCCGAGGGCGGTACCGACGCGGACTACCCGAAGATCTCCAGAGTGATCTACAACCGCCTCCAGAAGGACACCAAGCTGGAGATCGACAGCACCGTTCTGTACGCACAGAACCGCCGGACCCTGAGGATCACGGAGCGTGATACTAAGGTTGACTCTCCGTACAACACCTATCGCCACAAGGGGCTGCCGCCAGGACCCATCGCGAATCCAGGGGAGAAGGCACTGATAGCGGCTCTGAACCCGGCCAAGGGCGACTGGCACTGGTTTGTCACGACGGACCCGGCGCATAGAATCACCAAATTCACCAACAAAGAGAGCGAGTTCGTGAGATACCGGGAAGAGTTGAAAAAGAACCTCGGGACGAACTGATGTTCGATGGAACTCCCCCCGTTCCGGCGCAAATGCCCCAAAACCGGGCATGCGCCCTCTTTCCATCCCTTAGCATGGCTACTCAGAGTGCTCTCCGCTGGTCGTGGGAGCATGTCCGGCGGATCCCCCCGTTCCGCTCGGTAACGACGCCAGCCGTTTTGGCAGTTTCGCTTGACGTCTGGCCGGCCGTACCGGGAGATTGGCCAGCGCACCTATGAACGATCTCGATCTGAACACTCTGCTCGGCGCCGAGGACGACGAAGGTCGTGCCCGGCGCCGTCCCCGCGGTTCCGGCAAGCGCGGCGGGCGCCGACGGCGCAGGCGCCGCAACCGGGGCGGCTTCATGGCGCCGCTGCTCGCCTTCGTCGTGCTGGCGGGCATCATCGGCGGCGGCGGCTACTACGGCTACCTGTGGCTCAGCGACGCGCTCGTGCCCGACGACTACACCGGTCAGGGCACCGGCGAGGTCACCATCGAGATCAAGGACGGCCAGAGCGCATCCGAGGTGGCGCAGGAGCTGGAGCGGCAAGGGGTCGTGGCCAGCGCCAGGGCGTTCACCAACGCGATCGGCAACGCCAACAAGAGCGGCTCGCTCCAGCCCGGCTCGTACAAGCTGCGCAAGCAGATGTCGGCCGCGCAGGCGGTGGCGATGCTCATCCCGGAGAACCGGCTGCTGGCCAGGGTGTCGATTCCGGAGGGCAAGCGCCTGTCCGACACCTTGACCATCCTCGCCAAGGCGACCGGCAAGCCCGTCAAGGAGTTCACCGCCGCGGCCAGGGACGTCGGCGAGCTCGACCTGCCGCCCTACGCCAGGAACAAGCTCGAGGGGTACGCCTTCCCGGCCACGTACGACTTTCAGCCCAAGACCACGCCGAAGGAGATGCTGGCGACCATGGTCAAGCGGTTCAACCAGACCGCCGAGACCATAGACCTCGAGGGCGGCGCCAAGGCGCTCGGCCACACGCCGCACGAGATCATGACCATCGCGAGCATCGTGCAGGCCGAGGCCGGCCGGGCCGAGGACATGACGAAGATCGCCCGCGTCATCTACAACCGGCTCGAGCGCAAGCCGCAGATGAAGCTGCAGATGGACAGCACGGTCATGTACGCGCTGAACAAGTACGGCACCAAGGCCACGTTCGCGGAGACGAAGACCAGGAACAAGTACAACACCTATATGTACTTCGGCCTGCCGCCAGGGCCGATCACGAACCCGGGCGACCATGCCATCGAAGCGGCCCTGAACCCGGCGAAGGGCGACTGGCTCTGGTTCGTGGCCACGAATCCCAAGAGCAACGTCACCAGCTTCGCTTCGACGGAAGCCGAGTTCCAGGCGCTCGAGGCCGAACTCCGCAAGAACGGCGGCTGACCCGCGCGCGTTTCGTGGGTTTTGGGTCGTCTGACGCTCGCCGCGCCCGCGCGCCGCGCCACCGTGGGCACCGACCGTCCTCGGCGGGCGCGGCCGTGTTCCGTGCCTCGGAAGGGCGGTGGGGCGCGGATGCGTCGTGCGCTTACAGATGCAGGCGGGTAACGGGGCCGGGCCAAGGCACGTTGCTCCCGTCGCGACCCGCGCACTGTGGGCCGTCCAGGTGGCAGGGCGTTGGCGATAGGGTCTTGCATGTTCGGAAGGAGTGTGGATGCGGGCTGCGGTGATGGGGTCGCCCATCGGTCATTCGCTCTCGCCCTACCTGCACCGCGCCGCGTACCAGGCGATGGGGCTCGACGGGTGGAGCTACGGGGCGTTCGAGTGCGACGAGGCGCGGCTGCCCGGACTGCTGGGTGAGCTGGTGCCCGTGCGCGGCCAGGGGCCGGACGACGCGGACGCCTGGGCGGGGCTGTCGCTGACCATGCCGCTCAAACGGGCCGTGCTGCCCCTGCTCGACACCGTGTCCGAGCCGGCCCTAGAGGTGGGCGGCGCCAACACCGTGGTGTTCCGCGACGGGCTGCGGCACGGCCACAACACCGACGTCTACGGCATCGAGCAGGCGCTGGCCGAGGCCGGGGTGCCCGCGCCGCGCTCGGCGACCGTGCTGGGCGGAGGGGCCACGGCGGCCTCGGCGCTCGCGGCGCTGCGTAACCTCGGGCTGTTCGCGGCGACCCTGCTGGTGCGCGACCCCGCGCGGGCGGGGGAGACGATGGAGGTGGCCGAGCGGCTGGGCGTGGCGCTGGCGGTGGAGACGTTCGACAAGCTCGACGCCCTGACGCGGGTGGATCTGGTGGTGTCGACGCTGCCCGGCGGGGCCGCGGACGCGTTCGCCGACCGGCTGGCTCGGGTGCCCGCGCTCTTCGACGTGGTCTACTCGCCCTGGCCGACCAGCGCGGCGGCGGCCGTCCGGGCTGCGGGCGGCACCGTGGTCGGGGGGTTCGCGATGCTGCTGCACCAGGCGGTGCGGCAGGTGGAGCTGATGACGGGCCGCACGGACGTGCCGGTGGAGGCCATGCGCGCGGCCGGCGAGGCGGAGCTCGCCAGGCGGTCGGCCAGTCGAACGGATTGACCACTTTCCCGTCAAACCCCGCGAAGCCCTTCATATTGCGGGTCACGAGGGTGCAGCCGTGGGCGCGTGCGGTGGCGGCAAGTATGCCGTTGCATCGGCCGCTCGCTTTGCATCGGGTCGCGGCGGCGCAGGAGCCCGACGCCCTTGCGGATCTCGCCGGGCACCATGACGCTCAGGTGGAGGCTGGGCCCGGTGATGGTGTCGAGCCATGCCTGCACGCTGCCGTCCCGGGTGCGCTTGGCCAGGAGGGATGATTCTGGGATGTCTCGTAGTTGTGGTAATGTAGCTCTCTGATCGGTCCGGCATGCCTTGCTGGACGCGCAAGCGGAGGTCTCCCTCCCACCTGAGTCGCCGAAAGGCGGCCGGGTCCAGGATCACGCCGGACTACTCCGGGGAGCTCAACGGCCACGAAGCCAAAGAGCTCAGTGGCCCCGCATGCGCGACGTGCGGGGCTTTTCGCGTTCAGCGAGGAGCCCCCGCCACGACGAGCACGTAGGGATCGCAAACCTAGGAGGCCCCATCAGCACTGAGCCCCGCATCAACGAGCGTATCCGAGTTCCCGAGGTTCGCCTCGTGGGCCCGAACGGCGAGCAGGTAGGCATCGTCTCGATTCACGACGCCCTGAAGCTCGCCCAGGAGGCCGATCTCGACCTCGTCGAGGTCGCGGCCACGGCTCGACCGCCCGTGTGCAAGCTCATGGACTACGGCAAGTTCAAGTACGAGTCCGCGATGAAGGCGCGCGAGGCGCGCAAGAATCAGGCGCACACGATCATCAAGGAGATCAAGCTCCGGCCGAAGATCGACCCGCACGACTACGAGACCAAGAAGGGTCACGTGGTGCGGTTCCTCAAGGCGGGAGACAAGGTCAAAGTCACGATCATGTTCCGTGGTCGCGAGCAGTCCCGGCCGGAGCTCGGCTTCCGGCTGCTGCAGCGGCTGGCGGACGACGTCCAGGAGCTGGGATTCGTGGAGTCCCACGCCAAGCAGGACGGGCGCAACATGATCATGGTGATCGGTCCGCACAAGAAGAAGGCCGAGGCCAAGGCCGAAAAGGCCGCAGCCAAGGCACAGCGTGGCAGCGAGGACACTTCCCCACAGGAAGGATGACCCGCGGTTGGGGTTAGCCTTACAGGACACCCCGATTCAGCCACCAGCAGACGAAGACGCCGCGACCGGGTCGGCCCAGCACCGGCCCGGCCCGTGGCACGACCGAAACGAGGAGAGACGGCGACATGCCGAAGATGAAGACGCACAGCGGTGCGAAGAAGCGGTTCCGGCTTACCGGCACCGGCAAGATCAAGCGTCGCCGTGCCAACCGCGCGCACTACAACGAGTGGAAGTCCTCCACGCTGACGCGCCGTCTCAAGAACGAGGTCGTCCTTTCCGACGCCGATTCCAAGAAGATCAAGAAGCTGCTCGCTAAGTAGCGCGATTCCCCGGGGAGAAGAAACATGGCACGCGTGAAGCGGGCGCTCAACGCCAAGAAGAAGCGCAGGGTCGTCCTCGAAAGGGCAAGCGGTTACCGCGGCCAGCGGTCGCGTCTTTACCGCAAGGCCAAGGAGCAGATGCTCCACTCGATGACGTACGCCTACCGGGACCGCAAGGACCGTAAGGGTGCGTTCCGTCGTCTGTGGATCCAGCGGATCAACGCCGCCGCCCGTCAGAACGGCATGACCTACAACCGCCTGATCCAGGGTCTGCGCCTGGCCGGCGTCGAGGTCGACCGCAAGATCCTCGCCGACCTCGCGGTCAATGACAGCCAGACCTTCGCCGCGCTGGTCGAGGCCGCCAAGAAGGCGCTGCCGGCGAACGTGAACGCCCCGGCCGCGAGCTGACGAGCCGCGAGCTGAGGTAATTGCCTTAATCGAGGGGCCCACCGATGACGGTGGGCCCTTTGTTGCTGTATGGGACAGGGAGAGAGCATGGCCGGGTCCGAGCTGACCAACGTGAAGTCGCCGAGGGTGAAGGCGGCCAGGCGGCTCACCAAGAGGGCCTTCAGGGAGCAGGACCGCAGGTTCCTGGCCGAGGGGCCGCAGGCGGTGCGCGAGGCGCTCAAGCTCGACGGCGTGCCGCTGGAGCTGTTCAGCACAGCCGACGCCGAGCTGCGCCATCCCGAACTGATCAGCGAGGCCACGCTCAAGGGCATACCCGTGCACCGGGCCAGCGGCGAGGTCATGTCGGAGCTGTCCCAGACCGTGACCCCGCAGGGGCTGGTGGCGGTCTGCAAGCTCGTCCACGTGCCCCTGGACCAAGCCCTGGAAGGCACGCCCCGCCTGGTCGCGGTGCTCGCCCATGTGCGCGACCCCGGCAACGCCGGCACCGTCATGCGGGCCGCCGACGCGGCCGGCGCCGACGCGGTCATCTTCACCGACGCCTCCGTCGACCCGTACAACGGGAAATGTGTACGCGCCAGCGCCGGCAGCCTGTTCCACTTGCCCGTCGTCATCGGTGCACCGGTGAGCGCCGCCGTGCGTCAACTGAAGGAGCGGGGACTGCGCGTGCTGGCGGCCGACGGCGCGGGCAAGCACACGCTCGACGATGTCGATCTCACGGGACCCACCGCGTGGATCTTCGGCAACGAGGCTTGGGGACTGCCGGAAGAAATACTGTCCGAGGCGGACGATGTGGTCAGAGTGCCCATCTACGGACAGGCTGAAAGCCTGAACCTGGCCACCGCCGCGGCGGTATGCCTTTACGCCTCGGCTAGGGCTCAGCGAGTGCCCTAGGCGGCGGGAAACCCGCTATTGTCGGCGTTGTAGGCGGAGGAGGCAGGTCGTGCACGGCGCAGACACCGACGGGCGAGTAGTGGCCGCCGCGTGCACGATAGCCATCGACGACCTTCCCGACGGCCTCATCGTGACCGACCGATATGGCTGTGTGCTGGCCGTCAACCGGGCCGCCGCCCGGCTCACCGGCGTGGCCGTGGAGCGCGCGGTCGGCGGGCACATGAGCGACGTGTTCCCCTTTCGCGACCACGACGGGCGTGATTGGTGGAAGGCGCTCGACCCGGAGGGCGGGCTGCGCATCAGGAGCAGGGTGCCGGAGCGGCCGCTGCATCTGCCCGGCGGCCAGGAGCTCTACGTCGCGGCCAGGCTCGTACGCGAGCCCGAGCGCTGCGGCGAGGTCGAGCGCGTCACGATCACCCTGCGCGACGGCGGCACCCGCGCGCGGCTGGAGCGCAGCCGCGCCGACCTGGTCTCCACCGTGGCCCACGAGCTGCGCTCGCCGCTGACCAGCGTCAAGGGGTTCACCGCGACCATGCTGGCCAAGTGGTCGCGCTTCACCGACGAGCAGAAACGGGTCATGCTCGAGACCGTCAACAACGACGCCGACCGTGTCACCCGGCTCATCACCGAGCTGCTCGACGTCTCGCGCATCGAGTCCGGCCGGCTGGAGGTGCGCCGCCAGGTCGTCGACATCCCCGCCAGGGTGCGCCGGCTGATCGCCGGGCGGGTCGCGGCCGGGGAGGCCGAGGAGCGTTTTCGCCTGGTGACCGGCGAGGACCTGCCGGAAATGTGGCTCGACCAGGACAAGATCGACCAGATCCTGGGTAATCTGGTGGAAAACGCGCTGCGCCACGGGCGTGGCACTGTGACAATTGAGATCGAGTCTGTCGGATGGGGAGTTGCCGTGTCGGTGCGCGATGAGGGCGAGGGCATCGAGCCCGAGCTGGCTCCGCGTGTCTTCAGGCAGTTCTGGCGGGGCGGCAACAGCCGCAGGCGCGGCGGCACCGGGCTCGGCCTCTTCATCGTCAAGGGCCTGGTCGAGGCGCACGGCGGCACGATCACCGTGCAGCGTGCGCCCGAAGGCGGGGCGGAGTTTCGATTTACCGTGCCCACCGGCACGCCCGACTTCGCCACCCCGTAGCGATCGAGTCGGCCCCGGTGGGCGGGCCCACTAGACTCTTTTCCGCTCAAGCCCTGGATACGGAGCTCACTCTTGTCTGACTACGACCCCGTCGAGGTGACACCGTTGCATGCCGACGAGGTGTCCCGCATGGAGGCCGACGCCATCGCGGCGATCAAGACGGCCGACAGCCTCGACGCACTCAAGCAGGCCAGGCTGGCGCATGCCGGCGACCGCTCGCCCATCGCCCTGGCCAACCGCGAGATCGGCGCCCTGCCGCCGGCCGCCCGCGCCGAGGCAGGCAAGCGCGTCGGCGCCGCCCGCAAGGCGATCAACGAGGCGCTCGCCGCCCGCCAGGCCGAGCTGGAGGCCGAGCGCGACGCGCGGGTGCTCGTCGAGGAGAGCGTCGACGTCACCCTGCCCTGGGACCGGCGGCCGCGCGGCGCCCGCCACCCGCTGACCACGCTGCAGGAGCGCATCGCCGACGCGTTCGTCGCCATGGGATACGAGGTGGCCGAGGGGCCCGACCTCGAAGGCGAGTGGTTCAACTTCGACGCTCTCAACATCGCGAAGGACCACCCGGCCCGCTCAGACCACGACACGTTCTTCGTCGGGTCCACCGATTCCGGCATGGTGCTGCGCACGCAGACCTCGCCGGTGCAGATCCGCGCGCTGCTCCAGCGCGAGCTGCCGGTCTACGTGATCTCGCCGGGCAAGACGTTCCGCACCGACGAGCTCGACGCCACCCACACCCCGGTCTTCCACCAGACCGAGGGGCTGGCCGTGGACGAGGGCCTGACGATGGCGCACCTCAAGGGCACGCTCGACCGGTTCGCGGAGGTGATGTTCGGCAAGGGCATCACGACCCGGTTCCGGCCCAACTACTTCCCGTTCACCGAGCCGTCCGCCGAGATGGACCTCAAGTGCTTCGTCTGCCGCGGCGCCTCGGCCGTCCCCGGCAACCCGCCCTGCCGCACCTGCAAGTCGGAGGGCTGGATCGAGTGGGGCGGCTGCGGCATGGTCAACCCGCGCGTGCTGATCGCCTGCGGGGTCGATCCGTCGCGGTATTCGGGCTTCGCCTTCGGCATGGGCATCGAGCGGACGCTGATGTTCCGCCACAACGCCGAGGACATGCGTGACATGGTCGAGGGAGATGTGCGCTTCACCCTCCCGTTCGGAATGGAGATCTGATGAAGGTCCCGCTTTCCTGGCTGCGGGAGTATGTCGATCTCCCGGCGGTCACCGCCCACGAGGTGGCCGACAAGCTCACCGCCGCCGGCCTCAAGCTGGAGTCGATCAGCTCGCACGGCCACGACGTCAAGAACGTCGTCGTCGGCGAGGTGCTCGAGATCGAGGAGCTGACCGGCTTCAAGAAGCCGATCAGGCACTGCAAGGTCGAGACGGGCGAGGCGACGCCACGCGAGATCGTCTGCGGCGCCACGAACTTCTCCGCCGGCGACCGCGTGCCCGTCGTGCTGCCCGGTGGCGTGCTGCCCGGCGGGTTCGAGGTCGGGGCGCGCAAGACGTACGGGCGCATGTCGGAGGGCATGATCTGCTCCGAGCGCGAGCTCGGGCTCGGCGACGAGCACGGCGGCATCATGGTGCTGCCGCCGGACACCCCGATCGGCGCGGACGTGGTCGAGCTGCTCGGCCTGCGTGACGAGGTCATCGAGCTGGAGATCACGCCCGACATCGGCTACGCGCTGTCGATCAGGGGCGTCGCGCGCGAGGTGGCGACCGCGTTCGGGGTGGAGTTCCGCGACCCCGCCGGCGTCGAGCCGCCCGCCGAGACCGGCCCGTCGTGGCCGGCCTCGATCGCCGACC
Organism: Nonomuraea sp. B19D2; assembly: GCF_040137845.1. Lineage (NCBI taxonomy): Bacteria > Bacillati > Actinomycetota > Actinomycetes > Streptosporangiales > Streptosporangiaceae > Nonomuraea > Nonomuraea sp. B19D2. The sequence continues at coordinate 191,484 of NZ_JBEFAK010000012.1, forward strand.
CCACCGCCTGCGACAGGTTCGTGCTGCGCGAGGTCCGCGGCTTCGACCCCGCCGCCCAGAGCCCGCTCTGGATGCGGGTACGCCTCACGCGTGCCGGCATGCGGCCCGTGTCGCTGGCCGTCGACATCACCAACTACCTGATGCTGGAGCTGGGCCAGCCGCTGCACGCGTTCGACCGCGGCAAGCTGAGCGGCGAGATCGTCGTGCGCAGGGCCGTGGCGGGCGAGCGCCTCGAGACGCTCGACCACGTCGTACGCGAGCTCGACCCCGACGACATCCTCATCACCGACCAGTCGGGGCCGATCTCGATGGCCGGCACCATGGGTGGGCTCGAGACCGAGATCTCCGACAGCTCGACCGACATCGTCATCGAGGCCGCCCACTTCTCGGCGACCGGCATCTCGCGTGAGTCGCGCAGGCACGGGCTGGTGTCGGAGGCGTCCAAGCGGTTCGAGCGCGGCGTCGACCGGGAGCTGCCGCTCGTCGCCTCGTGGCGGGCCGTGCAGCTGCTGGCCGAGCTGGGCGGTGCGACCATCCAGCCCGGCGTCACGCACGCCGAGGTCGAGGTGTCGCCGGCGCGCATCGCGATCCCGGCGGGCTACCCCGGCACCGTGGCCGGCGTCGACTACTCCAAGGACACCGTGATCGCCCGGCTGGAGCAGGTCGGTTGCGTCGTGACAGCCGGCAACGACCCGGCCGTGCGCAAGGGCGGCGTCGATCCGACCGGCGTCGTCACCGGCGGCGCGCTGGCGGCCAAGCTGGCCGTCACCGGCGACGACATGATCACGGTGACGCCGCCGTCGTGGCGTCCCGACCTCACCGACCCGAACGACCTGGCCGAAGAGGTCATCCGGCTGGAGGGCTACGAGAGCCTGCCGTCCGTGCTGCCCGCGGCCCCCGCCGGTGCGGGGCTCACCGAGGGGCAGCGGCTGCGCAGGCGGGTCGGCAGGGCGCTGGCCGAGGGCGGCTACGTCGAGGTGCTCAGCTACCCGTTCATCAGCCCCGATGACTTCGACCGGCTGCTGCTGCCCGCCGAGGACGCGCGCCGCCACGCCATGCGGCTGGCCAACCCGCTGTCGGAGGACGAGCCGCTGATGCGCACGACGCTGCTGCCGGGGCTGCTCAAGACCCTGGTGCGCAACGTCGGCCGCGGGTTCTCTGACGTGGCGCTGTTCGAGACTGGGCCGGTCTACCGGCCGCGCGAGGGCGCTCCCGAGGTGGCGCCGGTGCTCGGGGTCGAGCGCCGGCCGACCGCCGAGGAGCTGGCCTCGATCGAGGCGGCGCTGCCCGACCAGCCGCTGCGGGTCGCCGTGGTGCTGGCCGGGGAGTTCGAGCGGTCCGGCTGGTGGGGCGGCGGGCGCGCGGCCTCCTGGGCCGACGCGGTGCAGGCCGCGCGGCTGGTCGCGGGCGAGGCACGGCTGGAGCTGTCGATCAGTGCCGACCAGCACGAGCCCTGGCATCCCGGCCGCTGCGCCGCCCTCTACGTGGGCGACACGCTGGTGGGGCACGCGGGCGAGCTGCACCCACGCGTCATTGAGGCGTACGGGCTGCCCAAGCGGACCGCGGCCATGGAGCTGGAGATCTCGCGCCTGGAAGCGGCCATGCCCGGGCCGGTGCAGACGCCGGCGGTATCGGCCTACCCGGTCGCCACGCAGGACGTCGCGCTGACCGTGCCCGACTTCACGCCGGTCGCCGACGTGGAGGCCGCGCTGCGCGACGGGGCAGGCGAGCTGCTGGAGTCGATCCGGCTGTTCGACGTGTACGCGGGGGAGCAGGTGGGCGAGGGGAACAAGTCGCTCGCCTACACGATGCGCTTCCGGGCCGCGGACCGGACGTTGACGGTGGAGGAGACGACGGCGGCTCGGGACGCGGCGGTGGCCATGGCGGCCGACCGCGTGGGAGCTCAGCTGCGTAGCGCCTGAGCCGCGTTTGAAGGGCTGGTACGGCGGGCGCCGTGCCAGCCCTTAGCGGGTTCTTGCCTTGTACAGATTGTTGAGATCGATGTCGATATCGAACGGAACCGTGACCTTGAGTCTGTCGTGGTGGACGCCGCCCGGTGCGTAGGCCTGTGTGCCGGGAATGAGCTCGAAGACGAAGACAACCGGCTTGCTATCGACTTTCTCAATTCGCCAGAAGTGGGGAATCCCTGCCTTCGCGTAGAGGAGGGGCTTGCGCTCTCTGTCACGCGCCTCGGAGTCGGGTGAGACCACTTCTACAACGAGGATGACGTCGTCGGCCTGGAAGCATGTGACCTCGTCGTCGATGATCGCGTTCGGGCCCACGACGATCAGGTCAGGCTCTGGGCGCTGCTGCCGAGCTAGCTTGACGCTCATCTCCTGGATCACTTCATGGCCTGCTGGCATGAAATCTTCCAGCGCGTTGCACAGCCGGCGGATGACCGATTGGTGGAAGTGTCGCTGGGGGCTCACGAAGACCAAGCTTCCATCAATCAACTCTGTGTGCGCAGGCAAATCCGGAAGGTGATCGAGATCTTCTGCTACGAAGCCCTCCGGCGGCGGGATGATCCAGTCGGGTACAGAGGGAGGCGTCATCTTTACGATCACCGCTTCGGCAGTCACGATCCAACGCTACCAATGTATTGCGCTCACGCCAGGTAAACGACTGCATACGCTTGCGGATGTGAAGGCGGGGAGACGATGAGGCAGTTTCTGGTGTTCGCCGAGCGGGACGACGCCGAGGAGGTGGCGGAGACGCTCGAGGAGTGGTTCCCGGCGCTCGGGGTGCCGCGGGTGGTGCGGGAGACGCTGGCCGGGGAGGATGACGCCGAGGATGCGCAGTGGCTGGTCGTCGTCGAAGGGCTGGACGAGGGTGCGCTGGCCAAGGTGGATGAGCTGGTGGAGCGCTACGACGGGTGGCGCGAGGCGGAGTGAGCCGACTCAGAGCTGGTCGACCTCGGTCAGGTCGACGGCGAGGTCGAAGGGCACGGATGCCTTAAGAAAGTCGCGCTGAATGCCGGTAATGACGTATGTCTTGGATGCCGGGTCCAGCTCGTAGACATAGACCACGGGCTTGCCTGCGTTCTTCTCGATCCGCCACAAGTGTTGAATCGCGGCTTCGGCGTAGAGCTGCGGTTTGCGCTCACGGTCGCGGACCTCGGACGCAGGAGAGACGACCTCTATAACGAGGACCACATCTCGCGCCTCGTAGAAGGTCTCGTCGTCGTCGCGCACGGCTTCGGCCTTGATCACCATGACGTCAGGCTCCGGGCGCTGGCGTGGGCGCAGAATGACGCTCATATCGCGGCGGACCCGGAAGTCTTTCGGGGCGGCACGGCGTAGTTCGCTCTCAAGGAGTGATGCGACGCGCATGTGGAAGGATCCGTGGGGGCTCACGAAGACCAAGCTTCCATCAATCAACTCTGTGTGCGCAGGCAAATCCGGAATGTGATCGAGATCTTCCGCGACGAACCCTCGCGGTGGAGGGAAGACCCAATCGGGCAGCGAGGGATGCCTCGTCATCTCTTGGATCACCGCTTCGGCCGTCATCCTCAACGCTACCAACATAATGCGCTCACGCTCTGTGAATCCATGCATACGCAGCATGAGCGTTCGTTGGACGCGAACAGGCTCCATGGCGGCGGGTGTGGCGTAGGAGAGTGGCCGCATGCGTATCGCTGTGTTGTCCGACATTCATGGAGTGCTGCCCGCTCTCGAGGCCGTGCTGGCCGAGCCCGAGGTGGCCGGGGCCGATCTGATCGTGCTGACCGGGGACATGGCCGCGGGGCCGATGCCGGTCGAGACGCTTGACGTGCTCGTCTCGCTGGGGGAGCGGGCGTTGTGGGTCAACGGGAACGCCGACAGGGAGCTGGTGGAGGCGGTCCAGGGCAAGGTCAGCGCGTATCCCGTGTCGCAGTGGGCGGCCGAGCAGCTTCGGGACGATCAGGTTGAATTGCTGGCTGGGCTGCCCGATCGGCAGGTGGTCGAGCTGGGGCGGCTGGGGACGACGTTGTTCGTGCACGCGACGCCGCGCAGGGACGACGAGATGATCCTCGTGGACAGTTCGCTGGAGCGGTGGGCCGAGGTGCTGGCGGGGGAGGGCGCCGACACCGTGGTGCTGGGGAACACGCACATGCCGTTCGTCCGGCTGGCCGACCGGGTGCTGGTCGTCAACCCCGGATCCATCGGCATGCCGTACGGGACGGACGGGGCGCACTGGGCGCTGCTGGACGGTGAGAGCGGGGCCGTGACCCTGCGCCGGACGCTGTTCGACGCCGCCCTGGTGGGAGAGCGGCTGATCCGGGAGAGCGGGTTCGACGGGATCGAGGCGTGGGTGGCCGACTATGTGACCGGCGTTCACTCCGACGCGGAGGCGTTGCGGGTGTTCGCCGCGGGGGAGGGCAGATAGCGTGCGCCCGGTCGGGTTGCGGGAGGCCGGCGCCACGTGGAGTGTCGCCGGACTCACCACGGCCGGGCACTCGGCCGCCGGGGCGCTCGATCACCACACGTCCACGTCCACGCCGATCGCGATGGTCCGCAGGGCGCCGAGCGCGACCCAGGTGCGCGTGTTGCTGTCCAGCCCGTACTGGCCGGGCTCGCCTGTCTCGGGCAGCAGGTCGAGCACGGCGCTGATGTGGCCGCACTCCGCCGCGTTCCGGGCCACGTGCGCGGACTCGCGCCGCTTGGCCGCCTTGGGAAGTTTCGCGAGCCCGGCGTGTTGGGCGGCGAGATCGATGATCTGATCGGCGGTCGGACCGGGGGGCCGGCCCTCGGCCGCGATCCGTTCGGCCTCCGGCAGGCTGTCTCGGACCCAGGCCCAGTTGACCTCGCCCCACAGCCGGAGCAGATCCGGCTGCCCGTAGACGGCGAGGGCGCGGGCTGCCGGCCAGTCGTCGAACCAGCGCACGCCGTAGGCGTGCGGCTTGTCCGGATTGTTCGGCTCGCTGCGCTCCCCGATCAGCTCGCGCACCAGCTTGGTCTCGCCACGCCTGAGCAGGCAGACCAGCCAAGGCACGCCGTGGTACCGGCCCCTCGGCGTGCCCAGGCCCTCGTCCAGCACGACCCCGGCCTCCCGCTCCCGGCCGCACTCGGTGAACGCCCACACCAGCGGCAGGCGGGCTCCCCAGTTCGAACGGTGGGCATCGGCGGCCTCGCGCGCGGAGGCGAACCACTGCTCGGAGCGTTCGCGCTGCCCCAGGACCGCGCAGGCCCCGGCGATCGCCGCCATGTCCGCCGCGTCGTCCACGTCCGTGAGATCGCTGCCGGCGAAGACGGCGGCGGCTTCGGTGTCGAAACCGGCCGCGCCGAGCGCGAGCGCGATCCGCGCGAGGTGTCCGGGACGTCGCCGGTGTTCCGGAATCGCGAGGGCCAGTTCGCGGGCCTCGGCGGCCTCGCCCCGCCGGGCACAGATCATCGCGAGCTGCTGGAGGGTGTCGACGACCCACTCCCTGTGGGAGATCGAGTTCTGAACAGCCAGGTCGACGAGCGTTCCCCGGACCACCGTGATCAGATCGGTGACGGTGGCGGTGTCGGGCGGCGGCCACGTCCCCGTCGCCTCCGCCGTGCTGCCACGTCCTCGGAACGGCGCCAGCAGCCGCTCGCTCTCCGGCGAGGCCGCCCCCACTCCCGCGTGGGCGGGGTCGGGGAAGATTTCCTGCTCGCCCCAGCGGAACGGCCAGGCGAAGCGGCGGGCGACGGACCAGCAGAGCCGGGCGTCGAGATCGTCGTCCCGGCCGGGCGGCGCGATGACCGTGCCGTCCTCGAACGCCACCGCCCAGGTGTCCTCGTCCAGCGCGAACGCCGGGTTGAGCCGGAGCCGGTCGCCGAGGTCGCGGCCGGTGAACAGGAGCGGGCGACGGGCGGCCGGGGCGTGGTGGAAGGGGTGGTCGGCCACGATCTCGCCGCTGCCGGGGCGAAGGAAGCGCACCGCGTGCGAACCGATCGCGATCAGCACGTCGTCGGCGGGCCATTCCAGGCCGAAGCCGTGATCCCACTGATCGATGGTGCGCCGGATGCCATCCAGGACGCGCAGCCGCTCGGGGCATCCGGCGAGCGACCAGATCTCGATCCGTCCCTCGGCGGTGACGCAGGCCGCGCGCTCGCCGTCCGGCGACCAGGCCCACGATCGGGCGTCCGCGCCGCGCGGGTTGGACGTGTCCGCCTGAACGTTCAGGTCGTGCCGGTGCTCGCCGGTCGTTCCGTCGATGATCCTGACGATCCCGCCCGTCGGGTCCACCACCGCCAGCCGGCCGCCCGGACCCCAGCACAGGACGTCGGCGCCCGGGTAACCCGGAAGCTCCGCCGTCGTCTCACCCGTCAGCGCGTCGGCGACGATGAGCTTTCCGTCGCGCTGGTAGGCCAGGAGCCGCTCGTCCAGGCTCCACTCGAGCGGAGCCGCGTCCTGATCCTCTTCCAGGCGCAGAATCCAGGAGACCTGCTGTTTCTCCACGTCGAGCGAGATCGCCGCGTACTCGTCCGCCGACTCGCCATAGATCCGGGAGCCGTCGCGTGACCAGAACGCCCGGTCGAGGATGTGTGCGGGCTCGTCGTTCCAGGTTTCCCGGGACTCTTCCGGCAACGGTCCGCTGAACTCGATCGGCTGCGTTCCCTCCGGACGGGCGTCCGGTGGCCCGGCGACCGAGCCCTCGTGCATCGCCACGATGACGTTGCGCAGTAAGTCGGACCCGCCTCCGTAGACGAACGCGCGCCGGCCCTCGGGTGCGAAGGCCATGCCCGACGGCCTGCCGGAGGCGAGAAAGAACGCGTCGGCGATCGGCTCGCGGGCGGTGCCGAACGGGTCCCAAACGCCGGTCGCGTTGGTGTTGTACTCCAGCGCGATGCGTCTGCCGTCCGCCGACCACTGGAGGCTGCGCGTGTAGTCCGGGAACCCAATGCCGCCCATGATGCCGTCGATCGCGTGGACGCAGTGGCCGGTGGCAACCTCGAAGAGCTGCAGGACGCCGCCCCGCTCGTAGTCGTCGCCGGTCCAGCTCCCCACCGCGAGGTGGCGGCCGTCCGGGCTGAGCGCGTGGCCGGTCAGCTCGCCGTGGTGCACGTCGGAGTGGCGCAGCAGCGCGCCCGCGGCGCGGAGCCGGGCGGTCGCGAGGCGATGCGCGTCGGTGACGCCGTGGGCGAGCTCCAGCGCCCGCAGGGCCTCTCGCAGCGGTACGGTGTCGCGCTCCGGGGAGAACGCGGACCAATCGGCGTTCTTGAGGGTGTCGAGGGCCTCGCCGGGTCCCATCCGCTCGTCCGGGACGCCGGCGAACGGAGAAGACGGCGGCGGAGTGCCGGGCTCCCGGCCTTCGAGCACGGCCACCAGTGCGTCCTCGTCGTAGATGGGAATGCCGCGCACCGCCGCCGGGCCTGCCTTGGCCCCCGACTTCGCCCCGGCGAAGACCAGGTCCGTCTTCGCCGAGACCGACGCGGTCACCTTCGCGCCCAGCGCCTCCAGAGCGCGCCTGGCCTCATCCTTCGCAAGCCGGCCGAACCGCCCGGCCAGCACGATCGTGCTGCCACTGATGATCATGCCAAGCGACCCTATTGGAGACGACCGACACTTCATCTCCTTTCTGGCTCAATGGCCGATCAGACGCCGGATTGGGGATAGTGCTAGCTATACCGGCACTTCTCGTCTCAGGGCCCGTGTGCCAAGATCCTCGCGCCGGTTGGATCGAGGCATGACATCGACAGATACGGTCCGGTTGTGGTCAGTGAGCAAGGTGTACGGGTCCGGAGATCAGGCGGTGGCGGCGCTGGACTCCGTGACCACGGGTTTCGCGCCGGGCACCTTCACCGCGGTGATGGGCCCGTCCGGCTCGGGCAAGTCCACGTTGCTGCACTGCGCCGCCGGGCTGGACCGGCCCTGCGACGGAAGGGTCGTCATTGACGGCACCGACCTCGGCACGCTGACCGAGAACGAGCTGACGCTGTTGCGCCGCGAGCGCGTCGGGTTCGTCTTTCAGTCCTTCAACCTGGTCTCCGCCCTGACCGCGGAGCAGAACGTCGCCCTTCCGCTTCGCCTGGCGGGGCGACGGCCCGGCGTGGCGGAGGTACGTTCGGCGCTGGCCGAGGTCGGGCTGGCCGAGCGTGCCGGGCACCGGCCCAGCGAGCTGTCCGGTGGCCAGCAGCAGCGTGTGGCGATCGCCCGCGCGCTCATCACCAAGCCCGCAGTGATCTTCGCCGACGAGCCGACCGGCGCTCTGGACACCACCACCTCCCGGGCCGTGCTGAAACTGCTGCGCGGGATTGTGGATCAACAGGGGCAGACCGTGATCATGGTGACGCATGATCCGGTCGCGGCCGCGTACGCCCACCGGGTGCTGTTCCTGGCCGACGGCCGTGTGGTGGACGAGCTCACCGGCGGTCCTGGGGCGGAGACGATCGCGGCCCGGATGGCGAGCCTGGAGGTGGCGGCGTGCTGAAGCGGGCCAAGAAACCTGTATCGGCGCCACGCGAAGCCTGGCAGGTCCAGGGTGCGACAGGCCGCGCGGGGCGCGGTGGCGGTTCGCCGGCCCTGGCTTGGGATCTGGCGCGCGGCCGCTGGGGCAGCCTTATCGGCTCCTTCCTCGCACTTGCCCTGGCGGCCGGCATCCTGTCCATGACGGGACTGGTCTTCGCCTCCGCGCGGCCGCAGGTTCCCGGCCGGTACGCGGGGGCGGCCGTCCTGGTCAAGACACCCTCCATCGGCGGAGAGGTGAACGGCCTGTTCTACCCGGACAAGCCCTGGCCACTGGAGCGGGCGCGGTCGCTGGCCGAGCGGCTCGGCCGGATCCCGGGGGTGGCCGCTGCCGTGCCCGACCGGGTGTTCTACGCCCAGGCGGTCATCGGTGGCAAGCCCGTCGAAGGCGACACCCAGGGATACCTGTGGCCCAGTGCCGCGCTCGCGCCGTATCGGTTGGCCGCGGGCAGGCCCCCGGCCGGCCCCGGTGAGGTCGTCGTGAGCCGTGCGCTCGGGCTGGCACCCGGCCAGCGGGTAACGGTGCTCACCGCTGACGGGCCGGCGTCCTACTCGGTGTCCGGCACGGTCGCGGGCCCCGGGTACTTCTTCGCCCAGGCGCGGACCGGCGGGGCGCGGGTCATCGGGCTGGTGGCCGAAGCCGGCGCGGACATCGCCGCGATCGAGCGTGCGGCCCAGGCCGTCGTCGGCGCCGAGGGGCGGGTCCTGAGCGGTGAGTCCAGATCGGCGACCGAGCCTGTGGCGGACGTTCAGATGAGGTGGTTCGGCTACCAGATCCTCAGCGGCATGGCGATCCTGGTGGCGTTCACTGCCGTGTTCATCGTGGCCTCCACCTTCGCGTTCGGCGTGGCGCAGCGGCGCAGGGAACTGGGGCTGCTGCGGACCGTGGGCGCGACCCCGCGCCAGATGCGCATCCTGATGCACGGCGAGGCGCTGGTGGTCGGTGTGGCCGCCGCCGCGGCCGGGGTCGCTCTCGGCGCGGCGTGCGCTCCCGGCTTCGGCCAGGCCCTCGTCGATCTCGGATTCCAGCCGCGGAGTTTCGCGGTTGAGATCCAGTGGTGGCCGATGGCGGCATGCTTCGCCGCCGGGCTGGTGGTGGCCCAGCTCGGGGTATGGGCGGCTTCCCGCCGGGCCGCGAAGGTGGCGCCGCTGGAGGCGTTGCGTGAGGCCGTGGTGGACGAACGTCCGATGACGGGCGGCCGGTGGGCGTTCGGAGCGCTGTTCACCATCGTGGGGGTGGTGCTCGGAGTCTTCATCGCCGGTGAGTCCGACAGCGTGATCCAGTACTCCTTCTACGCGGCGGGGTCACTGATCGTCGGGCTTTCGCTGCTCGCCCCGGCGGTCATCCCGCCGCTCGTGCGAGTCGTGTCGTGGCCGGTTCGCAGCGGAGCGATCGGCATGCTGGTGCGGCAGGGCGCCCTGACCGCTGTGCGGCGCACCGCATCGACAGCGGCGCCGGTGCTGGTCACGGTCGGTTTCGCGGTGCTGGTCACCGGGATGGTGGAGACCAACGTCGGGGCCAACGGGCTGCGCCGGGCCGCGGCCGCCCAGGCAGCCTGGGTGCTCGCGCCGCAGGGCACACCGGGCCTCACCGACGCCGCGGTGTCGGCCGTGCACGGCTCCTCCACGCTGCCCACCACCGTCTACGCAGGCAGCAGACCCCTCAGCGCAGCGGGCGTGGCAGGCAGGAACAGAGCGCATGTGATCGCCGGAGATCTGCAGAACCTGCGGGACGGCCGGACGATGGCCGTGGCCGAGTGGACCGCTCGCGAGCAGGGCTGGCGGATCGGCACCGCCGCGCCAGTCACGTTCGAGGACGGGCAGAGTATGCGGCTGACCGTGGTTGCGGTGCTCGAGAAGCCCCCGGCCGACATCCTGCTGTCCCGCCAGGCCGTACGCGACCACGACCCAACCGCACTCACCGACCCCGTCTACCTCGCCGCCCCCACTCCTGTCCCCCTGGACACCGCAGCAAGCATCGAGAAGGTCACCGACCGGATGGCGAGCATCGAGGAACATGAAGACAAGCTGGTCTGGGTCTTCGTGCTCATCCTGGTCGGACTGTCCGTGGGCTACAGCGCCATCGCCATCGCCAACACGCTGATGATGGCCACCGCCAACCGGACAACCGATCTGCGCGTGCTGCGCCTGTCCGGCGCGACCACCGGCCAGGTGCTGCGGACCGTCGCCCTGGAGTCGGCCCTTGTGGTTGCGATCGGCGCGCTGCTCGGCATCGTGGTGGCCGTGACGGCGCTGGTCGGCATCAGCACGGGGCTGACCAACATGATCGGCATGACCGTCGGCATGATCCTTCCCTGGCCGATCATCGGCGCGGTCGTCGGCATCTGCCTCCTGCTCGCCATCGCCGCCTCGGTCATCCCAGCCAGAACCGTGCTACGGCCACCTCGCCCGTAGCGGCAAGGCACGCGGGTCGTGCGCTCAGGCTGTCAAGACCTGGGGGATCCGACCCTCAGGCGGCGGCCGCCTCCCTGCGGGCCTTCTCCGCCAGGGCGTGCTCGTCCGTTCTGGCGTCGTACCTGCGGAACTTCGGCAGTGCGGCGGCCAGGCCGAGCACGGCGGCCACGCACAGCAGGCCGCCGGCCCCCAGGGAGAAGCGGGTGCCGCCTATGTTTGCCATCAGGCTGGCTCGGGCGTTGCCCAGCATCGGGCCGGACGCGTACGACAGGAGCTCGATCCCGGCCAGGCGGCCGCGTAGCTCCTGCGGGATCGTCTGGTTCCACATCGTCATGCGGAAGATGCCGCTGACCATGTCGGCCGCTCCCGCGAGCGCGATGAAGACGACCAGGACCCAGACGTTCGGGGCCAGCGCGCACAGGGCCACCGCAACGCCCCACAGCGTCGCCGCCACGATCACGCCGAGGCCCTGGCGCTGGACGCGGGCCGCCCAGGAGCCGGTGATCGAGGCGATCAGCGCGCCCGCCGCCGCGGCGGAGTACAGCAGGCCCAGGGCCTGTGGGGCGCGCAGCTCGTCGGCCAGGAACGGGAACAGCGACGTCGCCATCGCGAACAGCATGGCCGCGATGTCCACCAGGTACGTCCCCATCAGGTCGCTGCGGCGCACCGCGTACCGCATGCCCTCGACCAGCGAATCCAGCGAGGCGGGCGCGGCGTCCTCGGCGGGCGGCAGCGACCTGATCCGCCACAGCAGGACCAGCGACAGCACGAAGCTCAGCGTGTCGACGGCGTACGCCGCCGCCGAGCCGTACGCCGTCACCAGCAGGCCGCCCAGGGCCGGGGCCACGATGGCGCCGAAGTTCCAGCGCATGCTCGACAACACCGCCGCCGCGCCCTGCTGCTCGTGCTTGACCACCTGCTGGAACACGGCCTCCAGGCTCGGCCGCTGCAGGCAGGAGATGCCCGTGGCGATGGCGCCCATCACGTACAGAACCCAGATCTGGGGGTTCGGGAGCAGCGCGTTGACCATGAGGGCGGCCGTGGTGACGAGGAGGCCCAGCTCGCTCAGAACGATGATCTTGCGGCGGTCGAGCGCGTCGGCGATGGCCCCGCCCCACAGGCCGCACACCACCATCGGGACGAACTCCGCCAGGCTCACCAGGCCCACCGCCACGTAGGAGTCCGTCAGCTCCTTCATCTGGTACGGCACCGCGACCATGGTGATGAAGGTGCCGAACATCGTGATGACGCCTGAGCTGAACAGGAGGCGGTAGTCGCGGGAGTCGCGGAGCGGGCTCAGGTCAATGGAGAGGTGGCGGAGGAGGCGCTTCAGTCCATCGGGCACGAGGGTAAATTTTCCGGCCTGTGTGGTTGTCAAGGCAAATGATTTGTGAGCGCCCCCACCCCTCCTCTGCGCCGCCGGGCAGGGCGAAGGCCCCCGGCGTCGCCTGCCGGGGGCCTGGAGTGGAGGGTGGTCAGGCGGCCGGGACCTTGTCCAGGAAGCCGAGGACCGCGCGGATCCGGCCGTCCTCGGCCAGCTGCACCACGTCGAACCCGACCGCGACCGGCTCCCCGCCCTCGGGGCCGAGGTGCCAGGTGAAGCGGGCGATGTTGTGGTGGGCGTCGTGCACCTCGCCCGGGGTGAACACCAGGCCGGGGAACATGCCCTGCGCGCCCTCGATCACCGCGGCGATCGCGGCGTGGCCGCTCACGTCGGCCAGCGGGTCGGTGTAGGTGCCGTCCTCGGTCCACAGCTCGGCCACGGCCTTGGCGCGGGCCTCGGCGTCGGTCTCGTTCCAGGCGGCGCAGTAGCGTTCGGTGAGATTCATGATCATTTCCTGAGTTTGTCGTTAGTTGTTGCGGGTCTTGCGGAGGCCGGTGATCTGGAGTTCGGCGAACACGCCGACCACCAGGGCCTGGGCGATGGCCCAGACCGCGCCGATCGTGGTGAAGGCCGCGGCGCCGGTGACGACGGCGGCGATGCTGCCCAGGGTCCAGATGATGTTCAGCGCGATGACGGCCCTGGTGGCGGCCGGGCTGATCGTGCGGCGGGTGGCCAGGAGGCCGACCGCGGCGCCGTACACGAGGAGGAAGGCGCCGATCTCGCGCAGGAGGCCCGCGCCGGGGCCGAGCAGATCGCTCACGGGGGCGGCGAAGGCGAGGTAGACCAGCCCGTTGACGCCGGTGACGACGGCGTCGGCGGCCAGCGCGAGGCGCAGGAACTTCGTGCGGTCGGCGGTGACGGTCAGGGCGGTGGTCATGTCGGGCTCCCCTTGGTGGCGGTTCGTTGTGACACCTGAAAGATGCCAGCCGGGACGTAGGGGGCGCGATTACCCGGCACGTAATGGCGAATACCAGGTGAGGGGGCCAGTGGAGGGTCGGGGGAGCCAGTAGGGGAGCCAACTAGGCGGTCTTGAACCTGATGATCTTGTCCATGGCCTGTGCGCCGTCTGCGATCACGGGCCTGAGTTCGTGCCGGTAGACCGTCTCGGTGGTTGCGGTGGTTGAGTGCCCCACCAGATCAGAGATCTTCTCGATGGCAACCTCGGCGTGGTTGCTCAGGAGAGACACGAACGTGTGGCGTAGTTCGCGGGGAACCCAGTCGTCCCCCAAACCCGCCGCTACGGTAATCCTGCGGAACGCTCGCTCGACTTGATCTACGTTGAACGGCGATCCGTCCTCATGACAGAATATGAGATTGTTTTCCTGCCATACTTCTCCCGCTTCAAGGCGTTCGGCGTTCTGTCTAGCTTTGTGAGAGATAAGCCAGCCGACAGCTACTTTTGCGATTGCGAAGCCGCGACGTGATTTCTTGGTTTTAGTTTCACCTCGATGTCTTTCGGCTCGAAGAACGTATACGACACCTTTCTCTAGATCGACGTCGGTCCATTTAAGAGCTCTGGCTTCCTCGGTACGGATGCCGGTAAGCAGGCATAGAGCTACGTACGGGCCGATGCGCCATTTCGGCTCTTGTGCTACGGCCAAGAGCTTGACGGCTTGCTCCAGCGTGAAGCTTTTGCTCGGCCGTCCGATTTGACCCTCGGGGAGATCTACGATCTCTGCCACGTTGCGTTCGACTTTGTCGTCGCGTTGTGCTCTGCGTATGGCTCTTGTGAGGATATTAAGCGCTCTTCCTAGGGTCTCCGTTGAGAGTTCGAGGGCTAGCTTGGCGAGCCACTCCTCTACATGCTTGGCTTTCAGCTCCTTGAGCTTTATGTAGCCGATTTTGCAGATTATGTTGTTCGTTGCGATTGACTTGTAGGTCCGAAGGGTGTTCTCTGACCTCCCTTGTAGCCCGTACTCCAGGAAGTCGAGAACACAGTCCTTGACCGTGTAGTCCTTGTCTAGCTCTAGCCCCTTCTCCAGGTCGTTGATCGCTTTGCGTGCATTTTGTATTGCCGCCTTCTTTGTCCTCCCCTTTCTTTTGATGCGATTGCGCTTCCCGTCCGGACCGAGCCCCAGCGAAACGGCTACTGTGTACCCGCCTCTCTCGGGATAGACGCTTGCCTCGTAATCGCCGATGACGACTTTTGCCATTGATCACCCTTTCTTCTCTTGGTGTCGGCGTGTCCCGGCCTGCGTTCGAGGCGTACCACCGGTTTCGTGGTGACCGGGACTATTCGTGTGGCGACTCACGTATTCGTCGATGGCCTTACGTATGACATAGGCCATGTCTCGATCCTGTTCGTCCGCGATCTCTTGGAGCCGTCTCCGACGCTCACCGTCGAGTCGCAGGGTGTAGTTCTCGGTGGGCAACGCGCACTCCTAGCTCTCGGGCTCGACCTGCGGTTCTGCCCGAGAGTGTGAGCGCAGGTGCATTGCAATGCAATGCAGTTGCCGGAATCAGTCTTGATCGACTTGTTCGAGGGACGCGATGAATTCGGCCAGATGCTGATCGGTGATCCTCCTTGATCGCCCGATCTTGATGCTGCGAAGTTGGCGGGTCTTGATCAGTTCGTAGATCTTGTCTCGCCCTACACCTAGGAGTTCGGCCACCTCCTCAACCTTGTACGCCTTCAGGTGCTTCACCTCCCTTCGTCGGCTGCGGTTTCCTCGTTGGGCATCACCTGCTTTCGCGTGGTCGATGAATCCGCCCGAGCGGCTTCACGCTGAAGTCGGCGGACGTGGTTCCATAGGCGGCGTCCGAGTCTGAGTCGTAGTCCGGTGCCGTTGCAGCGCGGGCAGAAGCGCCAGCCGCGGCCGATCAGGTAGGGGATGCGTCCGGTGCCCTTGCACCGCGCGTGCTCGCGGAACGGTCGGGCGTAGCAGAGGGAGATGTAACGGAGAGTGAGAACGATGGGGACTGCGATTGCTGCAACGGCAGCAAGTGTGTTGGGGGTCAAGAAACCACCTCCTGAGCTGGGCTTCGGGTTGCTGGCCTGCCAGGGCGCTACCTGCTAACTGCCAGGTCGGCAGGCATATTGGGGTGCTAGCGGGGGTGCTTCCGGCAGCAGGGGCATCTACTGCCGGAAGCGCCGTCCGCCGTCAGTCAGTGCGAGTGTTCTGGTTACTTTCCGCTATGGCTTGAGCGAGGTCGCTCCGGTGGATGCCGCGCCGCGTGAACTTCTTGCCGTCGATGCGGCGGCCGATGTTGTGGACCTTGACCCCAAGCGGCTTGAGCGCGGCCGTGAGTTGTTCAGAGCGCCAACCGCGGTACACGTCGGGGCGTAGCTCGGCCAGCAGGGTGCACAGGGTCTCGTTCCAGGCGCTGTCTTGTCCGGCCGGCCAGATCTGCGCTAGGTCGGCTCTGAGGTCGTAGGCGGGTGCGTCGACGCGGGTCTGCGTGTCGGGGGCGGGCATGGTGCCCGCGTTGACGCGGGCCTTGATCGCCCTGGCTATGACCTGTTTTGACTGATCGGCGTTGACCTCGAAGGTACGACGCGAACCCGTCTTGCCGAGCCCGACCACGATTCCCCAACCGGCCTCTTCAACCGGCTCGAACACCGTCGCGCGGTAGCCCATCTTGTACATGGACGTACCGAGGATCATGTCGTTGGCCGTCTGATCGCGTACCGACAGGCACATCCGCGTGTTGATGTTGCGGGTGATCCCGGTCGGCAGGGAGTCCTTGTCGGGGATCTGCGTGTCTAGTAGCAGGATCACGCCTAGGGCGCGCCCTAGCTTGATCACTCTCTCGCAGTACTCTCCCGCGTCCTTGCCGTAGGTCTTGTCCTGGAACAGCTCTTGCGCCTCGTTCAGGAACACCACCAGCGGGTGCAGATCCGATCCCTTCAGCGAGGCCAGTTCGGGCGTGACCTTGTTCTCCGGTGCTTTGCCCAGCTCGTGATAGTGGCTGATCCGGCTTGCGCGGCGCTCACACTCCCCGTACAGCCACTTCACCAGCGCGGCGGCGCGCGCCCTGGTCTCGTCGTTGTTGCCGTTGCCGTACTCGGTGCATACCGGCTCGACCACCTTGAAGTCACCGACGCCCTTGAGCTCATATCCCCGCAGCTCCACGCGGGGGTCGAGACTGGCAGCAAGCACCAGCAGCCGCATGGCGAACGTCTTGCCCGAACCCGGTTGGCCACCGATCAGCCAGTTTCGGAACATCAGCTCTGCGTTGACGATCTCCAGGCGTGGGGTCGTGCAGAAGGGGAATGGCTGGAACACATCCACGCTGCCGCGCTCCAGAAGCGGCCAGAGCGGGGGTTCCATCTTGCTGGCCGGTTGGTAGCCGACCCACAGCGCCAGCCGTCCAGGATGGCCGCCGGCGACGTCTGGCCATACCTGGTCGAGCGGGAGCCGCATGGCTGAGGCCAGCCGTCCCCGACGCGCTACGACATCGGCGGCTTCCACCCCGTAGGGCAGATCCACGATGGCCAGGTGCCCGGGTCCGTCGCGGTGGATGTCGGTGGGGAAGCTGATCGCGTGCTGGTCCTTGGCGACGGCTTGGTTGATCGCCCCAATGCCGATGCTGAGTAGGGCACGCCGTACCAGCTCGGCCGTGAGCTTGCGATAGCGCGGCCCGTGACTGACCCGATCGGTGATGCGCTTGTCTTCCGGACGTCCCACGTGCGCCATGATCGGTACCAGCATGGCCAGCAGCGCCCACCGTGCCCATTCCGGCACGGTCACGTCCAGCAGGAGAAGCGTCGCCACTGACGCCCCCGTCAGCAGACTGACTAGCAGCAGCACCGACCAGCGCCAGCGCGCTTGCCGTTCGCGCTGCTTGTCCAGCTTGAGCCATGTCGCAGGGTCGCTGCGGTCAGCGGCGGCTTGCCGCAACGCCCAGTTGCCCTCTTCGGCGCTTGCCCACCGCAGCAGGCGGGCGATGCTGGAGAAGAATCCGATGGGCGCGTAGACCAGGGTCTTGGCCGCGTACTTGGGAAGGCGAACCGTGTGATAGCCGACCAGGTACCCGGCATCCTTGACCCACCACGCGAGCATGGCGCGCCTGCCAGTTGGCGTATGCATCCACGGCGGGATGATGGGGGCGCGCCCCCGACCGGTGTGGGGCCGGTCGGGGATCACGCCAGGATCGTCGGGCCGGTCAACCGGCGGACCGAGCGTCAGCGCGTCATCACGAACCGACTCACGGTCAAAGAACGCATCCTCATCTGCGTCCTGGTCCCCGATGCCGCGGGCAGGGTTGTCGCGGTCGGCAGCACTGCTGCCGGCGTCTGCTGCACCACGCCCTTGCCCTGCATCCTGGTCGGTCCAGGTGAACCCGTCCAGCGGGGTCAAGGCAGAGCGGAGCGTCGTGGGGTCGGGTTCGGTCGGAGGCGTCATGCTCCGCCTTCCCGGCCCTCCGGCCTGGTTCGGCTGGCCTGTTCGGCGAGTTCGTCTCGCAGGTAGGAGAGCGGATCGTGCTCGTTGTCCGCGGAGGCGCCCAGGGTGGCCTGCATGGCGGCGATGAGGTTCGCTCGGCTGAGCCGGATGCGGCTGATCTCGCGGCGGAGTCGGAAGATCTCCGCGATCAGGGTGGGGGTGTCCTGAAGAGCGGCGGTGACGTGTTGCCACAGATCCTTCAGGGTGGCGGTGGAGCGGGCGAAGGTCGCGATGAGTTCGCGTGCTGTGCGGTTGCGGTCGATGACCTCCTGAAGATCGGGGTCAGGGTACGGAAGGCGGTAGGTCACTTAGGCATCACCTCTTTCGATCGGTGGACAGGTCAGGAACCGGTGAGCCAGGACAGAAACGCCCTGATCGCACGGTCGATGTCCGGGGCGAGCGTGGTTGCCGCCAGCAGGAAGCCGAACACCGTGCAGACGAGCGCCAGCCACACCCGCAGCTTCAGGTACCGCAGGGCGACCAGAACGACGATTCCCAGCAGCACGACCAGGGGAATGGAGACGTTCATCGTGGAATCACCTCCTTTCGGGGGAGGGGACAGCGGAGACGTGAGAGCTAGATGCCGTCGTGACGGGCCTTACGGCGACGCCAGCGAGCGCGAGCGCGGCACTTCCGGCAGGTCTTGCTGCCGGACTCCAGAGCAGCACCGCAGAGGCACCCACGGGTCAGAGAGATAGTGCGCAGCGTTGATCACCTCCTTTCTCGGTCTGGAGCGGGTGTGGTGTCCTCGGGACGGTCTTTGCGGCGGGCGAACATGAGCACGCTGCGCGCTGTGTGCTCGACCTCGGAACAGGGAGCGCTGAAAGGGTCCTTGAGGCGGTCACCTGCGCGTATGCTCCACGCCACGATCAGGAACAGCGCCAGCAGGACCAGCGCGGCCATGAGCGCGAGCGTGACGATTAAGAGCGGGATATCCACCCTCACGCCCCCATCGGCGGGTCGGTGGAGATGTTGTCCCGGTAGGAGTCTTGCGCGGCGCGACGGTCCTTCCACGACTGCGTGACGAGGATGGCCTCGTAAGCGACCGTGCCGAAGTCGGCGCAGGCGACGTGCTGTCCGTACTCGACCCTGGTCGGGACGCCCAACAGGGCGGCGATCCGCTCGACTTCGGCGATTGCCTCATCCTCGGTGGTGGCGTCGGTGTCGTAGCGGGCGTGGACCCTGATACTCACCGGTCCGTATCTGGGAACGGGCAGTTGTGGGTTCCTGGCCAGGAAATCAGCCAAGCCGTGGAGATCGGTGATGAGCCGGTCACGATCGACTTCAACGGGCTTGTAGGTCATGTGAGATCAACTCCTTTCCAGTGGGCGGTGCAGAGCGTGAGCACGTCGGGGCAGTTCTCCAGCGCGTCCGCCATCGCGTGAAGCGCGATGACCACCAGCAGCACCACCGTGGCGGCGACAACACCGGAGACCAGGCCGTCCGTGCAGTTGTCCAGCAGTTCGGCCAGGGTCCGGAGAACCGTGACCAAACGGGAGAGTCGCGCCTCTTCGAGACCGATCACCGTCGATCACCTCCAATCCGTCACCATGGGCCGTAGCTGCCGTTTCCCCTGGCCGATCGCCCGTACAGGGGGGACTACACGAGAGACCGTACAGTCCCCCCTACACGAGCGTCAAGGGGTCCCTATACGGTTTGGGTATAGCCCCCCCTGTCCGGAGCGCGTACGCTGGCGCGCATGGCAAAGGAAGACGTGAGCGAGGCGGTTCAATCCGCGCTTGCTGACCTCGAACACGCCTTCGATGCAGCGCGTGAGGCGATCAACGCCGAGCCCGACCACGATCGGGCGTATGCCGGTGCAACGGAGCTGGTTGAGACGCTGCGGCGGCTCTTTGAAGCTTCAGGGGATCAGCGAGCCATGTCGGCTGCCCGGATCTTCGAGAAGGAGCAACTGTCGTTGGCCGGCCTGGCTGACCGCATCAGCGTGTCCAAGGCGCGGGCGGCTCAGCTCATGAAGACCGCCAAAGACGCCAGCGATCGCCATGGAAGTGCAAAGGAGGCGAGTTGAGATGAACGAGCTAACAGAAGTCGTCATAGAGGTCTGGCCCGTCTCGGCCGACGACGTTGGCCTTTGGCTGATCAGCGGTAATGACGCATGGCGTTCAGAGCCGGTTCGGAAGGACAGTGATCCTCACACCACCGTCACGAACCTTCTCGAAGCGAACGGAGCCGCGGAAGGCGTAAAGCTTCTGCACTCGACTTCCTGGCGTGCCGATGGAACGGCCGTCATTCTCACCTATGTTGCCGTCATCGGTTGCAACGCATTCGTGCGCGATCAATGGACTAGCGCGGCACCAATCAGCCCAGTTATTCCCGACGCCGTGGGCAAGCCGATTCCGGTAGAGGCGACGGAAGCGCCAATCCCACGGTACATCGACGTACTCATGCATGGACTGCGGCATCTGCAATTCCTGCTTCAAACGGATTCCGCCGCACGCTCGGCTCTCTGCGGCCGGTGGCCGGATCATCTAGCGGTATTCCGTTCAGCGCTCGCGGGCATGTATGACCACGAACACGGCCAAGAGCCGATCACGCTTCCCGAAGGGCAGGCGGCGCAATAAGAAGAGCGCAAAGAAAGCGAAGGTAACAAGAGATGCAAGATAAAGAGAGGCTAGAAAGGTTGGCGTCGCAAGTGTATACCGAGAAAGCCCGTAAGGATCAGCTGCACTTGCAGCAGCGAACGGTAGACGCCCTCAGGGACCTCCTGGCGCGTACCGTAAATGAAGACCTACCGGTAATTAGCTGGTCGATTCACAGCAGCCCGGCTAAGGAAGCTCTTACTGGAACATGCGACGCCGAAAATGCCGATCAGCGACGCAAGGACTTTGAGGCGTGGTGTGACGCCCTTAACGCGGACAGGCTCCCCAGCGAAAAGAACAGCGACGGCGAAACTACGCTACGCGCTTCGGTGGCGGACAACTATCTGAACCTGACTATCCTGCTTATCGCAGACGTCTAAGACCACAACGCGATGCCGTCGTGGCGCGGGCTCAACCTCGCTGGCCAGCATGTCCTGACCGGGCTCGGGCTTCTCGCTCTGAGTGCTGCTGCGAGCCGCCTTCAGCAGTTGGTTGGCCCGCGCCTTTGACACGCCCAATCTCGCCGCAAGGCCGCTCAGAGAAAGTTGCTCTGCATCACGTATCCGGGCGGCGGATTTGGCACGAGCCAGCGCCGCCGCATCGGCCAATTTCCGCATTTCATCCGCCAGGCGCGTAGCGAACAGATACGCAGCTTCCAAATCATCTATGGATTGTAGAGCTGCATTCACCTCAGCGTACGCATGCCTAATAGAGTCAAGACCGGTCTGTGTGCTCACATGCTTGCGCGCCATTTCATCACCGCTCTGATTCATGCCGCACCCTGCCCCCGCTCTTTGACACCTCTGTTTCTCGGTGGAGTATGCTTGCCTATCTTATATTTCTTGCGTTGAGCCTCCTTTTCTTTTTGATGTTCCTCGGCATGCTTGCGCGTGAGCTCATCCCAAATCTTACGAGCTTCTCTAAATAGGCCTCGACCGGTCTCTTCATAGCCCTTCTTGGTGCGCCTCAGGATGAAGAACAGGCCGCCATGGCTCGCCCATTCATAGGCGGCGCAACAGGAGGTTTCCGAGACCCTGGCGCGCTCTCGCTGGTTATGCGGCACCCACTTTTCATCTTTGATGCATCGAGCCTGTACCTCGTATTCGGTCAATATGGCGCGGCGCTGTCTGTATGCCCGAACCAGCATGTCCCACATGACTCGCGCCTTATCGAAACTGACCCTTTCTGTTTCCTCTAGGCCGTTCTCGGTGCGCCGGATAATGAGGTAAAGGTCATCTTCGACGGCCCATATGTACTTGCCGTCGCAGTCCTCTTTGATCCAGATCCCTTTGGCTTCCGGCTTGGGAGCGTACGGCCTCCATTCGATCTTGGCCGCATACTTTATTGCCATCCCCTTCTTCACGGCCGCACTCCCGCCCAGAGGCGACGGAGAGCGAAGCGCTTGCACCGCTGCCACGTGCATCGGGCGGCAAGGACAACAAGCGAATCGGCGCTCAGGTGAGGTCGGACGCCGTGAGCGATCTCGATTGGCTTCACTTTCGGAAGCGCCTGCGCATGCCAGACGTCGCGTGCATCACGCCAGACGTAGAAGCGTCGGAAGCAGCCGGCAAGGTTCGCGTCGGATGGTCTCTGAAACACGGAGTTCGCGTCGTGGAGGGTCACCGTTCAACCATACCTCTATAGGTACGCACACCTCTAGTACTTGTACACACTCCTACATCTATGTGTAGCGCTCACGTAGGGCGAGTGCGCTCTTCCTTAGTGTTCGAGCGTGCTCGACCGTGAGGGGCCTGTGCTCCTATATGTGCAGATAGCCGATCAGCTCAGAGAGCGAATCGCCTCGGGCGATCTCCCACCTGGCTCTGCCGTGCCCTCTGAAGTCGAGTTGGTGAGAACGTATGGCGTAACGAGACAAACGGTGCGCCGCGCGATCAAGCTGCTCAAGGAGGAGGGGGCTGTCTACACGGAACAGGGGCGCGGCACCTTCGTTGGCCCAAAGGGCGCGCCTCAGACCCCGCGCAAGGTCCCGGTCTATCAAGAGATCGCCAACGAGATCATTGAGGAGATCAAAGCAGGGGAGTATGCCCCAAACCGCCTCATCCCCAGCGAGAAGACGCTAGGCCAGCGATTCGACAGGGCGCCTGGGACGATTAGGCAGGCCGTTGCGTACCTGCGCGAGCTGGGCTGGGTGTTCACCGTGCCACAGAAGGGGACGTATGTTTCCAAGCGCGAGGACTGGCCCGAGCGTTAACCCTTGTGGTGGCCAGCGAGAGCTGATGGAAGCCAGGCAGAAGGCCCGGCCGGCGGCACAGGAACTTGGTCCATGCCGTCCCCGGGTTGGCCCACCTCCGACCGCAGGCAGCACGGACGCTGCTGCTGGTCGTGTCGGGCTGCCTCTATCACGCGGTCTTCTATCGACCGATGTGGATCGCCTGTGCCCTTCTGCGATCGTGGAATGTGATGTCACTGGTCATGCAACGGGATGCTTTCGAGCCTCCACCATCCCTATAGTTCAGCCTGTGCCGCAGCAGGCAGCTACTGGGAACGGTGGAGAATTCCCTTGGAACTAGAGGTGCCTGTCTCGCTTAGCCATCGGTATTTAAGAGAGTCGCCATTCCGTCTCATGGCGAGCGTTACGGTTCCGTCATGGCAAGCCTGAGCCTGATCGGAGGGAAAAGTTAGTCGGAGTGTTAGTTTGCGACGGCTTGCTCTTGTGAGTTCAAGGCTGCCAGTGCATTGGCTATCCGGAATTTCTAGCGTGCCTCGATCGTTGCCTTGCTCAAGTTTAAGCAGTAGGTGAAAAGAATTCTCGTTTCCCGTGTTGGAAGTCTGTTTAACAAGCCCATGCCAGGTTCCGCTAAAGGAGGACGGAACGCCATCGGGCGAAACAATACTTGAAGGTACAGGACCTCCCGTCTGTCGAGGCAGGCCATGAAGTATTACGTATGCTCCCATCAAAACGAGCAGCAAATTAAAAACTGCGACCACCATCCATGCTATTTTTGATTGCTTTGGCCGACTTGCCGATGATGATTTAGATGGACCAGAAGGCGAAGGCGTCGGCGGTGGCGGAGAGGATGCAATACGAAACGTATACGACTTCAAAGTGTTCAATGAAGGCATAAAGGGCGTCGGCCATGATGTGGGGAACTGTATTGGCTCCTCTTCTTTCGAAGGCGGCATTCGCTGCTGAGGCGTTGGCGATATCACTCCTTCTCGTGCGCACCAAGGGCAATTTTCAACGCTCTTGATATATCGATGAAAATGATTTCGGGCACATACGACTATTTCTCTCTCAAGGCCATCCAATGCCCTATACCACTCCATGCCGCTTGGCCTCTGTGAGGGGGAATGTGCGCCTTCATGGAAAGCGCGAATGAAGAAGGCTTGGACACTCTCTGGAAGGATGGAGAAATCTGGGCAATGAGGTGATGGGGACAATCGACTATCTCCCGACTGAGCAAAAATGCCTTGTCGTGCGAGATCATGTAGAGATGGCTTTTCTCCAGGGCCATTCCAGCGCCCAGAAAAGGGAGGCCAGCCTTCCATCAACAGCTGGTAGATATGAACCGCTAGGGCGAATAGGTCTGACGCAGGCTGGCGGGGCGTTACGCTTAGATCGACATCTATAAGTTCCGGTGCCAATAGCTCGTGAGTGAACATCTTGCATTTGAATGGAAGAAAGTTGACGCCGCGTGGAACCTGAAAGGAGTCACAGTCTACGAATGCCACGACGGCGGAGCGCGTTACAAGGATGTTGCGGGCATTGAAATCACCAATCACGTAGCCGGTGTCATGCAACGGGTCCACTGCGACGGCGAGGTTCTTAGCCGTACGCACCAGATAGTCCCAGCGGAAGCCGCCAAGCCATCTGCGACGAGTGCTGGAAAGAGCTTTTCGGTCATGCGGGTTGGCTGCCTGATGTAGCTCAACGTGCTCACTTGAAATTTGCGGCATTACGTAACCGCATAGCCTACGATCTTTGTCGATAGCCAATGTTTCAGGCCATGCTATTGACACATCGTGAGGTCGCATCGGATCGAGCGGCGGGTGTTTGATCATCTGGGTAAGCTTTTCTTGCAGCTCTTCATCGATCACTCCTGGGTGGTAGTGTTTTAGCGCTCTGCCTGCCGGTTCTATGAGAGGCCACACAACTCCTTCGCTGCCCCCTTTAGAGAGCGGCGCGGAATCGACAACAATTAGCTTACCTTCAGATGTTCTGAGTCCCTCAGGTTGCGTCATATCGGCTCCCTGATTTGTTATATATCACGTACCCCAATGACCAAGCTCTTATCGTCTCCGGTGCGATCATTAACAGTGGATAGGAATTCGGTTATATTCTCCGTCGTAGCGCCTTGCTGTACAAGTTCAAAGGCATCCGCGAAGAACGGTTCATAAGGCTGTCCCGTAGATGCGTTGGTTGTAATCAGCATGCGAAGGCCATCGCTGCAGAGCGCAAATGCATCGACATCCTGAAGTGGCCTCACGAGCAGGTGGACCTTTGGGAGCGAAATGTTGTCGGTGATAAATGTCGTAAATTCCGAGTACTCGCCACGGTCGCGTGACACGCTCATTAGCCCATTGCTGCGCGAACGTAGTACGGTGATGCCGTCGCCAATCTGTCCTGCAACGATATGGTTGCCGCTAGCCACTACTACGCTGAGGGTCGTCGCTAGATTTCGGGACGAAGATATGAGTTGTCGTGCCTGCTTCTCAACTCGCTTTCGAGCAGCTTGAAACATTGACAATACGACAGCTTCGGCTTCTGTAGCACTCTGCGGAACGCGACGGCGCAGACGCGCCCCTTCCTGAAGAACTTGGCGTACAGCTGCTCGTGCGCCGGCCTGTGCCAAGGCCGCACTGCCAGCGCCGTCCGCCACAGCAGCTATTACCGCATACGGCCCATCATGCGAATGCCACCACGCCGCACAATCCTCACAGATCTCGTGACTGGTCCCACGTACCTTTCCTCCAGCTACCGTCCATCGGTCTGTAGCGGTCTGCGGTCTGGCCTCGATCATCCCGTCCACTCCTCGGCCGGAGGCAGGGTCTGCTGGACGCCGGTCTTTTTCTCCTTGCTAGCTATCGTCTTATCGTTGCTGCCTGTAGGGTCGCGTTGGGAATGGATAGATAGGCTGTTGCTAAGCCATTGGAAGAATTTATCGAACTTCAACTCATCTAGTCGGCGTGGCTTATTCTTGGTGCACAAACTTTCCAGGAAAGCCATGTCCACCGCGTCGCCGACTCCAATTGCGAATAGCGCTACATGTAGTCCTTCCTGATCGGCTCTTACTCGATTGCGGGCTGATTCGATCAGCTGTCTATCGTCCGTTGGTACACCATCGGTAAGGAGGAAGAGCCATGGACGTGAGTAGTCTATGCCCGCCTCTCGGTAGAGCTTTTTGCGCTCCGTCAAGTCGTTCAGTGCTCGCAGCAAAGCTTCCGCCAGCGGAGTGCCGCCATCTGCTTCCAGCGAGGGAGAGTTAAAAGCTTGTGCTTCCTGGAATCCGGTTGCCTTAACGCCCTCTCCGCCAAAGGTCACCAATTCGAGTTCGACGCGCTTGCGAGCGACGTCGTTCGCCTGCAGCTCCCGCTGAAAGAGTGCCAGACCTTCGTTCAATCTTTCGATCGGGTGACCGTCCATCGAACCCGATACGTCGAGAAGAACTGCGCAAGGCGTCCGCGGATCTGGATTATCTACGTTGACGCGTGGCTGAAAGGCTGTCGTGTCGCCGGACATTTGAGACTCCCCAGGTTCTAGATGTGAACCAATCTGGGTCTGCGTAGTCTTCGGTCCTCGTTTGACTCCAGGCTCGCATCTGAACGCTGCATAACTGAACCGGCGAACGGTCATGGTTCATGCAGTGTGTGTTTACTGTGCTACCTAGTCACTTCCGTCACAGAAAGCACAGCGACTGAGCATCTGTCAGATGCAGCACGCCTTGGGGGGCTTAGCCGTACTCATTCAAGACGCGCGCACAGTTCGCCGAGGAGTGCGTATCAGGCGAGGCTCTGTCCGGCAGTTCGTCCTCCAGCAGGCGTTCCATGGCGCCATGCAGCGGTCTAGAGGGCCAGGGAGACAACAGGTCCCTGGGGGAGCCAGCGAGGGGAGCCAGCACTCGCCGACTCCCCCCGATAGTGCCCGCTCTCCTGCGACGAAACCCACAGCTAGCACTCCCTGCAACCGACTCCCGCCGACCCTGCCAGAGCCACCAGCCTTACCCGGCACGTAAGGGAGGAGGCCGATGTCGTCAGGGATGACGACGAATACGATCCCTCTCGCAACAGTGACGGGCTCCCCAGCCCGACCGAGCTGGGGAGCCGGTCGAAGGTTACGCGCCCAGGATCTCCCTGCGGAGGTGGGTCTTGAGGATCTTGCCGCCGGGGTTGCGGGGCAGCTCCCCCTCACGGAACCAGAAGTGGGCAGGGATCTTGAACTTGGCGATCCGGTCCTTGAGGAACGACTGGAAGTCCTCCGTGGCGACCGAGGTGCCCGGCGCCAGCCGGATGACCGCGCCCACCTCCTCGCCGAGCTCCTCGTGCGGCACGCCGATCACGGCCGCGTCGTCCACCGCCGGGTGCTCGAACAGGGCCGCCTCCACCTCCGCGCAGTAGACGTTCTCGCCGCCCCTGATCACCATGTCCTTGGCCCGGTCAACGATGTAGACGAAGCCCTCCTCGTCGATCTTGGCCAGGTCGCCGGTGTGCAGCCAGCCGCCCACGAAGGTCTGTGCCGTGGCCTCCGGCTTGTTCCAGTAGCCCAGGATGACGTTCGGGCCGCGTACGCACAGCTCGCCCACCTCTCCGGGCGGCAGCTCGGCGCCCATCGGGTCCACCACGCGCACGTCCACCACGGGCGAGGGCAGGCCGATGCTGTCGGGCTTGGCCTGGTAGTCGGCGCCGCCGTTGCCGATGGCCAGGGCGGTCGTCTCGGTCATGCCGTAGCCGTTGGAGGGGGCGCGGTTGGGGAGGTTCTGGGTGATGCGCTCCAGGAGCTTGGGCGGGGCCGGGGCGCCGCCGTAGCCGAGGGTGGTCAGGGACGACAGGTCGTACTTGCCGAAGTGGGGGTGGGACATGAGCTGCCAGGCGTTCGTGGGCACGCCGATCATGGCGGTCACGCGCTCGCGCTCGATCAGGCGCAGCGCCTGCTCGGGGTCCCACTTGTACATGAGCACCAGCCCGCCGCCGGCGAACATGGTGGTGGTCAGGGCCGAGAAGCAGCCCGTGACGTGGAACAGGGGGACGGTCAGGAGCGTGATCCTGCGGGTGGCGGCCGCGGCGGCGACGTCCTTGCCCGCCATGGCCACCGCCCGCATGAGGCCGAAGGCGACCGTCATGGGCGACTGGCCGAGATTGCGGTGGCTGCCCAGCGCGCCCTTGGGGCTGCCGGTCGTGCCGGAGGTGTAGAAGATCGTGGCGGGGTCCTCCGGGAACAGTTCGACGTCGGGGAGCTGGACGCCGGCGGCGACCTCGCCCATCACCTCGTCGAACGCGCGCGCGCCCGCCGGGACCTCGCCTCGGGTGACGATGAGGGGGACGCCCGCCGAGGCCAGCCTGGCGGCGCGCTCGCCGTCCGCGATCAGCACCTTGGCGCCGGAGTCGCTCACGCCGTAGGCCAGCTCGGCCTCCGTCCACCAGGCATTGAGCGGTACGGCGATGGCCCCGGCAGCCAGCGCGGCCGACACCGAGACCACCCATTCGGGGTAGTTGCGCATGGCCACGCCCACCCGGTCGCCCTTGCGCACCCCGTACTCGTCGACCAGGCGGTTGGCCAGGGTGGCGGCGCGGCGGAAGTGCTCCTCGAACGTGATGTGCTCGTCCTCGTACACGAGGAAGGCCTTCTCGCCGTGGAACCTGCTCATCTCCAGCAGCGCCCGGAAGTGGGTCGGCGCGTGCTTCCACGTGCGTATCCCGGTGTCGCCGATCTCCTCGATCTCGAACAGCTGGCCGGGTCCCGTGAGCTGGGCCTGGACCTGGGCGTGCGAAAGAGACATGCGCCGAACTCCCGGCTTGTGGACGGTTATTCTGGATAAATCACAGTACCGACCGGTAGGTATGCTGCGCTAGAGAGGCGGGAACGGCTCAGCCGAGGCCGATGGGAGACAGCTGCTGGATGTCGTACCGAGCCCGGAGTTCGATCACGGCGGCCTGGTCGGGCGGTCCCGGGCGGGACAGCAGCTCGCCGAGCTCTCGCAGGTAGTGCTCATGGCCCGACGGCGTGACGATGAAGAGCATCCTGGTGGGCGTGGCGCCGGGGTTGGCGAAGGCGTGGGGGCAGCCCGCGGGTACGTACATGAGGCTACCGGGGCCGCCGCGCACCGCCCGGCCGCCGCTCTCCGACTCCCAGGTCTGCCACGGGCCCTCGGTGACCAGGCGCGGCTGGAACGCGAGCAGGTCCAGCTCCCCCTCGAGGATGTAGAAGAGCTCCTCGGCCTGATGGTGGAAGTGGGCGCCGACGTCGAAGCCCGGTGCGATCGTGTTCTCGAACACCGACCAGGTCTTCGAGTGCTCCGCCCCTACCTTGAGCGTCATCCCCATGGAGCCGAGCGGCTGCCCGGAGCCGGGGGACAGTACGAGCCCGTCTGTCATTGGTCTGCCCTTCCATGAGGGGGATTGCTACCAATGTTCCCGAGAGGCCCGGCCTCGGCAAGCCGTGTGAAAGTTTCATTTCTTATCCGATAGTTTCTGGTTTTCAGCTGCTGGTTTAGCGCCGGGTCGCGACTGGCATTGACCGCTCTCTTGCATGTCAATACCGTCTTCGGTGCGATCCGACGAGGATCGAAAACTTTCGGGAACCGAGTGCCTGCCCTCCGGAGGTAGATGTCCGTGCATTCGTCGTTGCTCGTCAGAGTCCTCACCCTGGTGGGGATGCTCGCAGCCGTCCTCCTCCCGGCCACCTCGGCCGACGCCTCCGCGTCCCTGCGCACGCACGCGGCGAGCCGGGGCAAGTTCATCGGCGCGGCGCTCGCCACCGGCCCGCTCGCCAACGAGACGTCGTACCGCAACATCGCGGCCGGCGAGTTCAACCAGGTCACCGCCGAGAACGCGATGAAGTGGGACGCGACCGAGCCCAGCCAGGGCCAGTTCAACTTCTCCGGCGCCGACGCCATCGTCAACTTCGCCACCCAGAACAACATGCAGGTCCACGGCCACACGCTCGTCTGGCACAGCCAGACGCCGAGCTGGGTCCAGAACCTCGGCGCCGGCGCCATGCGCACGGCCATGCAGAACCACATCAGCCAGGTCGTCGGCCATTACGCGAACAACCCGGCCGTGGTCTCCTGGGACGTGGTGAACGAGGTCTTCGACGACAGCGGCAACCTGCGCACGTCGTTCTGGTACAACACGCTCGGCCAGAGCTACATCGCCGACGCCTTCCGCGCCGCCCGCGCCGCCGACCCGGACGCGCGGTTGTGCATCAACGACTACAACACCGAGGGGATCAACGCCAAGAGCACGGCGATCTACAACCTGGTCGCGTCGCTGCGCCAGCAGGGCGTGCCCGTCGACTGCGTCGGCTTCCAGTCGCACCTCGCGATCCAGTACGGCTTCCCGAACGACTTCCAGCAGAACCTCCAGCGCTTCGCCGCCCTCGGCGTCCAGGTCCGGATCACCGAGCTGGACGTGCGCATGGTGATGCCCAGGGACGCCACCAAGGACGCCACGCAGGCCACCTACTACCGCAACGTCGTCAACGCCTGCCTGGCGGTGACCGCCTGCGCGGGTGTGACGATCTGGGGCTTCACCGACAAGTACTCCTGGGTGCCCGACACGTTCTCCGGGCAGGGCGCGGCCCTGATCTACAACGAGAGCTACCAGCAGAAGCCGTCGTACACCGCCGTGCACGACGCGCTGGCCGGCGGCTCGACCACCGACCCCACCCCGCCGACCACGCCCGGCACGCCCTCGGCGAGCGGCGTGACCTCCAATTCGGCCACGCTGACCTGGACCGCCTCGACCGACAGCGGCGGCAGCGGGCTCGCCGGGTACGACGTCTACCGCGAGCAGGGCACGACCGACCAGCTGCTCGGCCAGTCCACGACCAGCTCGATCGCGCTGACCGGGCTGAGCCCGTCCACCCAGTACCAGGTGTACGTGCGGGCGCGTGACGGAGCCGGGAACGTGTCGGCCAACTCCGCCCTGGGCACCTTCACCACGACGACCGGCCCCGGCGGCGGTGGCTGCACGGCCACCGGGACCGTGCAGACCCAGTGGGCCACCGGGTACGTCGTCCAGCCCGTGACCGTCACCAACACCGGGACCGCCGGCATCAGCGGCTGGACCGTCACCTTCACGCTGCCCGCCGGGCACACGCTGACCGGCTCGTGGAACGCGTCCCTCACCGTCAGCGGGCAGACCGTCACCGCCAAGAACCTCAGCTACAACGGCACCCTGGCCCCGAACGCCAGCACCACTTTCGGCTTCCAGGTGAGCCGGCCGAGCGGCAACACGCAGACGCCTTCCGGTTACACCTGCGCCTGAGGCTTACTTCGAGATTCCCCTGGCGTCGCCCCAGGGGAATCTCTCCTGTCCGGGACTGTCGTGGCCCCGACCTCATCGCGGTAAAAGCTCGCCGGTGCATCAGGTCATGCTCTCCACCGCTGGGAGGGGCCATGGTCTATCCGTATATCACCTCGCCGACGTGACCGGACGATGGAACGGCGTGGCGACATCCGACGGCCCCTGTTTCACCGGCATTCGCGACGGAGATGTAGCGGGCTGCAGCCGACCGCCTGGCGGCCTTTCTTGTAACGCGCTCCAGAGCAATTGAAGAGCCGCAATGCTCTCGCGGCCTGCGCGATGACGGCGGCAGCGGAGGGCTGAGCCAGGTCCCCGGTTTCAGCCCTTCACCGAGCCGGCGAAGCTGAAGGAGCTCGCCAGGTACTTGTTGACCGCCACGTACAAGACCACGGCCGGTGCCGTGTACAGGATCGAGAAAGCGGCCAGCTGGCCGTACGCCACCTGCCCGTACTGCGAGAAGAACGTGTAGACGGTCACCGCGGCCGGCTGCTTCTCGGGGGTGTCAAGCAGTACGAACGGGGCGAAGAAGTTCCCCCACTGCCCGACGAAGACGAAGATGGCGACCACGGCTATCCCGGGGGCCATCAACGGGCCGACCACCGCCGTCAGCGAGCGGACCCAGCCGGCGCCGTCCACCCAGGCCGCCTCCTCCAGGCTCACCGGCACCCCGTCCATGAAGTTCTTCATCATCCAGATGGAGAACGGCAACGAGCTCGCCGTCAGGAACAGCACCATCGCCGGTACGGAGCCGTACAGGTTGAAGCGGAAGAACATCGCGTAGACCGGCACGAGGATGGCCGTCACCGGCAGGCCCGTGGTGAACAGGAGGGTCAGCATGAAGTGGCGGCGGTAGCGGAGCTGGTAACGCGACAGCGGATACGCCGCCAGGCCCGCCACCAGGACCGTCAGCACCGCCGTGGAGCCCGAGATGACGATCGAGTTGATCAGGGGCAGGATGATCGTGTCCCAGGTCAGGACGGCCTTGAAGTTGTCCAGGGAGAAGGTGAGCGTGGGCTGGGCGGCCAGGCTGGCCTCGGGCTCGACCGAGGCGAGCAGGACCCAGAGGAACGGGCCGAGGAAGGCCAGGGTGATGAGCGCGAGCCGGGCGGCGGTGCGGGCGGCGAGGCGCGTCATGCGTCCTCCACCTTGATCAGGCGCAGGTAGATCAGGGAGAACAGCGCGCCGATCACCAGCATGACCAGCGTGATCGCCGAGCCGTAGCCGATCTCGAAGTAGCGGAACGCCTGCTCGTACATGTACAGCGGCGTCGTCTGGCTGGCCGTGCCGGGTCCGCCGCCCGTCAGTGCGTAGATGAGGCCGAAGCTGGCCAGGGTCTGCAATGTGATCAGCATGAGGTTCGCCATGATGGAGCGGCGGATCAGCGGGAGCGTGATGTGGCGGAGGCGGCGGCCCGGGCCTGCGCCGTCCACCGCGGCGGACTCCAGCAGGTCGGCGGGGACCTCCGAGAGGGCGGCCGAATAGACGAGCATGGAGAAGGCCGTGCCGCGCCAGATGTTCGCCAGGATCACCGCCAGCATGGGGGCGGTGTAGAGCCATTCCTGGGAGACGCCGAGCACCGTGTTCAGGGTGCCCTCCTCGGCCAGGAAGGAGAACCAGCAGGCCGCGGCCACGACCTCCGGCACCACCCAGGCGACTATCACCACGCCGTTGACGACGCTGCGCGTCACCCGGCCCCGGCCGCGCTGGAGCAGCGCGATGATCAGGCCCAGGGTGTTCTGGCCGATGACCGCCGAGCCGATGACGAAGACGAACGTGAGCAGGAACGAGTTCAGGAAGTTCGGGTCGCCGAAGAGCTTGACGAAATTGGCCACGCCGACGAACTGCGAATGAACCGAGGCCGAGCCCGTCAGCGTCTCGTTGGTGAATGCTATGTAGACGCTCCAGAGGATCGGGCCCGCCAGGAAGAGCGCGAGGAGCACGAGGGCGGGGCCGAGGGGGAGGAGCCAGCGCAGAGCGCCCCGCCGTGACGAGTGTCATCGGGCCAGGACCTTGTCGGGGCCGCCGACGGCCGCGGGCAGCGCCTTGACGTAGTTCGCGGTGGCCTCTTCAGGGGTCCGGGAGCCGGTCGTGACCGCCTCCATGGCCTCCTGGACCTGGGCGGACACCTTCGGATACACCTCGTAAGCGGGCCGGTAGTGGGTGACGGAGGCCAGGTCGGTCCAGAACTTGACGCTCGGGTTGTCGGCGCTGTACTTGGGGTCGGCGGCCACGTCCTTGCGGGCGGCCAGGTCGCCCGTGCCGACCGAGTACGCCATCGAGTTCTCCTTGTTCGTGGCCGTCGTGATGAAGTCGAACGCCTCCTGCTTGTGCTTGGTGTACGCGCTCATCGCCACGACCCAGCCGCCCGACATGCTGACCGCGCCCGGCGCCTCGCCGTTCTGCGTCGGCATGGGCGTCCAGCCGATCTTCTGCGTCCACTCGGCCCACGGTTTGGTGCCGGCCGGCTTCCAGGCCGAGCTGGCCCAGGCGCCGTCGAGGGAGATGCCGAGCTTGGCGTCGGGGAACCACTCGAGGGTCGAGGAGGGCCTCGACGGTCCTGCCCGCCCACTCTGCCGGCACGGTGCCGGTGATTGTGAACCAGCTCGTGCCCCACGGCGCGCCCCACGCGGCGCCCGGCGCGATCGGCTCGGGGGTCGCCGCCAGCCCCTCCCCGACCGGTACCGGTTCGCCCGGCGCGTGCCAGACGGCCACGTCCAGCGGCACGGACTCGGGGTGGACGGCCGGGCGGATGCGCTCGCCGAGCACCCGCTTCAGACGGGCCTCGACCAGCTTGCGGTCATCGTGCATATCGGGCGGCTCCCCACAAAAAAGGTGATGAATCAGCCCTTAGCAAGTTAAGCAACGGGCGCGCGCTGGTCCACCTCGCGCCCCGGTGGTACACAGTCGTCATGGCAGAGATCGTCCTCTTGCACTCCGCACAGGGCCTGCGCCCGGGGGTGGGCGTGGCGGCGGAGGTTCTGCGGTCGGGCGGGCACGTCGTGCGCACGCCCGACTACTACGACGGCGAGTTCTTCGCCGACATCGAGCGGGGTCTGCGTAAGCGTGACGCGCTCGGCCCTGACGAGCTCGACCGCCGCTTCCGCCGGATCGGCGACGAGGTGGCGGCTCCCACGGTGTTCGCCGGGTTCTCACTGGGGGCGTACGGGGCGCAGCTGCTCGCCGCGACGCACCCGATGGCGCGGGGCGCCCTGCTGTTCCATGGCGGGGTGGCCGTCGAGGGGGAGTGGCCGGACGGGGTGCCCGTACAGGTGCACTACGCCGAGCACGATCCGTGGCTGGACAAGGAGGAGATCGCTCAGCTCGGGGCGGCGGTGGGGGCGGCATTCGAGTGCTTCGTCTATCCGGGTGACGGTCACCTGTTCGCCGATCCCGGCCTGCCCGGCTACTCCGAAGAGTCGGCGGCGCTCATGTGGAAGCGGTCGCTCGCGTTTCTCGGCCGGACATAACGCGATTTCTGCAAATTGGGTCTCCCCTTTCTCTTGCGTTTTATTTACGATCACAGCGACCAATCGAGATCGACGGAGGGATCGCGCATGACGATCGAGATCAAGAAGGTCGAAGAAGTCGAGACGACGGGCAACAGCAACAGCTGCTGACCGTCTGCGTGGCCTCCTGCGGAGGCCCCCGTCCGCGGGAGGCCCGCCTCCGACCTGCCCTGGAGACGCCTCCATGCCAAGGATTCAAGTGAATCCGGCTTTTCCCCTTTTCGTCGATGAGGCACACGAGCGGATTCGGCTCGGCGATTTCCCGCCGACCGGCCAAATAGTGGATCCCGCTCCGCCGCCGCTTCGCCGCCTGATCCGGCTCTGCGCGGAGTCGCCCGTCGAGCAGAGCGAATTGCACACCCTCATCGACGACGTCGATCCTCGGGACATCGACGCGGCGGTCGAGCAGCTTCGGGCCGCGCGGATCCTCGTCACCGACGCCGAGCTCGACACGCTGGCCGGTGACGCCAGGTCGTCCCGGTTCGGGCTGTGGCTGTCCATGTTCCACCCGGCGGAGCGGGCCGCCGCGGCGATCGCGGACCTGTCGCGCAGGCACGTCGCGGTGCTCGGCGCGGGCGCCATCGGCGGGCATGTCGCGCTCCAGCTCGCCACCTCGGGCGTGGGCCGGCTGACGCTCCTGGACGACGACCGGGTGGAGCTCAGCAACCTGCACCGCCAGCACCTCTACACCGTCCGCGACCTCGGCGAAGCCAAGACGGCCGCCGCCGCGCGCACCCTGCTCGAGCACTGCCCGGAGCTGGAGGTCAGGCAGGTCGAACGGCGCATCGCCGGGCCGGGGGACGTCGTCACCGACGCCGACCTCGTGGTGAACACCGTGGACACGCCGCAGCCGCACATCCGCCACTGGGTCAACCAGGCCTGTGTCGAGGCGGGCACGCCGTTCGTCACCGGCGGCTTCAACCAGCACGTCGGCCTGCTCGGGCCGCTCGTCGTGCCCGGCAAGACCGGCTGCCTGGCCTGTCAGGAACGCGCGCTCGCCGGACGCTACGGCGCCGCCACGTTGCCGGTCAGCGACAACCCCGGGCGGACGATCCCGTCGTTCGGGCCCCTGTGCGGGATCGTGTCGGGGATGCTCGCCTCGGAGGTGATCCGCCACCTGACCGGGACCGGCGCGCCCGCGATCGAGGGCAGGAGCGTCTGGCTGGACCTGCTCACGCTCACCACCACCGCCAGGGACTTCGACCGGCTGGACGACTGCGAGGTCTGCGCGTGAGGACCGATCTGTCGTTCCTGACCGTCGTCGCCGACGGGCCGGACGACTACGTGATCGGCAACGGCGAGACGTTCGTCAACGTGCCGGGAGTGGCGGCGGCCGTGATCGCGGCGCTCGACGGCAGCCGGACGGCCGCGGAAGCGCGCGCCCGGGTGCTGGCCGAGCACGGCGTGGAC
The DNA here is from genome assembly GCF_040137845.1 of Nonomuraea sp. B19D2. Taxonomy (NCBI): domain Bacteria; kingdom Bacillati; phylum Actinomycetota; class Actinomycetes; order Streptosporangiales; family Streptosporangiaceae; genus Nonomuraea; species Nonomuraea sp. B19D2. Next base: position 227,077 of record NZ_JBEFAK010000012.1, read on the forward strand.
GTGGACGTGGCCGAGTTCGTCACCGGGCTCGAAGGCGCGGGCCTGCTCAGCCGGCCGCGCCGCCCGCCGAACCTCTGGGACCGGATCCGGCCCCATCACGTGGCCTGGCTCTTCTCCGGACCGGCCCACGCCGTGCTCGCGCTGCTGACGGTGGCCGCGCTGGCCGCCGCCGTCGCCGAGCCGGGGATCCTGCCCGGCCTGTCGTCGCTGGTGTGGTCCAACAGCCTCACGTTCACGGTGGCCTTCGCGGCCGGCTCGTGGCTCCTCGTGCTGGTGCACGAGCTCGGCCACGTCGCCGCCGCGAGGTCCCTGAACGTGCGTGCCGAGCAGTCGCTCGGCACGCGGCTGCAGTTCCTGGTCGTGCAGACCAGGATGACCGGCATCTGGGGGGTGCCGAGAAGGGCCCGCTACCGGGCGTATCTGGCGGGGATGCGGGTCGACTGGTTCCTCGTCTGCGCGGGGGCGTGCCTCCTGTACGTCGCCGACCTCGCCGTCGTGCGGCTGGTCATGGTCATCTGCCTGTCGCAGATCGTCTGGCAGTTCCTGTTCTTCATGCGTACCGACGTCTACTACGCCTTCGCCAACGCCAGCGGGAACAAGAACCTCATGGCGGACGCGCAGGCGTACCTGCGCGCCGCGCTCGCGGGCAAGGCGGGGCAGGCCCGCCGCAGCGTCCGCCTCTACGCGTGGTTCCTGGTGGCGGGGCGGGTGCTCGGGCTGGGCTTCTTCGCCCTCTACACGGTGCCGATCACGGTCGCGGTGGTACGGCGCTCCGTCGCGGAACTGCCCGGCTGGCAGCCCGTCGCCACGCTCGCCCTCGTGGCCGCCGGGTGGGTGCTCTACCTGGTGCTGCTCGGCCGCCGCCTGATCACCTCGGCGCGCGCCCGGCGGGGCGGCTGAGCCGGGCCGGATGGCGGATTCCCGACAAGTCAGGAAGTAGCCACACCTATCTCATAGACACCGTCCTATCCGGATGACTAGGAATGCGGTATTCGTGCTTACCGATTCTCTGGAGGTCGTCCATGGGGCGATGGGGGGCTGCGGCCGTCTCCATGGTCATGGTCGCGTCGGTGCTCGCGGCTCCCGGCGCGCACGCGGTCACCGCGTCGCCGCGCGCGGCGTTCACGAGCGCCCCGGCGAGTGACGAGATCACGCTGATCACCGGCGACCAGGTGCAGGTGCGGGCCGTGGACGGCGAGCACCGCGCGGTGACCGTCACCCCCGCGCCGCGGGCGGACGGGTCCGTGCCGACGTTCCAGGTGCTGGAGTCGGACGACGGCGTGACCGTCATTCCCGACGACGTCGCGGCCCTGGTCCCCGAACGGCTCGACACCGCGCTGTTCAACGTGACCGAGTTAGCCGAACAGGGGTACGGCGCCGCGATCCCGCTCATCCTCACCTACGCGGGCAACACCACCAAGGCCGCGATCCCCGCCGCGAAGCAGGTCAGGACGCTGGAGAGCATCGGCGGCGCGGCCGTCCAGGTGGCCACGCGGGACGCGGCGCAGTTCGGGGCGGAGCTCGCCGAGCTGCGGGCGGCCCCGGCGTCGCGCGCGGCCGGGCCGCTGGCAGGCGTGCAGAAGATCTGGCTCGACCGCAAGATGAAGCCGGCGCTGGAGCAGAGCGTGCCGCAGATCGGCGCGCCCGAGGCGTGGGCCGCCGGGTACGACGGCACCGGCACGACCGTGGCCGTCCTCGACACCGGCGTGGACGCCACGCACCCCGACCTGGCGGGCAAGGTCGCCGACCAGCGCGACTTCACCGGCCAGAGCGCCACGGGCGACCCCCACGGGCACGGCACCCACGTGGCGAGCACCATCGCGGGCACGGGGACGGGCGGCATCGGCAAGGGCCTCGCCCCCGGCGCGCAGCTGCTCAACGGCCGCGTGCTCGACGCCGACGGCTACGGCCAGCTGTCCTGGATCATCGACGGCATGGAGTGGGCGGCCGGTGAGAAGCACGCCGAGATCGTCAACATGAGCCTCGGCAGCCGCGCGCCGGGCGGCCCGCTCACCTCGGCCGTGACGCGGCTCAGCAAGCAGTACGGCACGCTGTTCGTGGTGGCGGCCGGCAACGACGGCTGCGACCAGTGCGTGGGCGCGCCGGGCGACGCCCCCGAGGCGCTGACCGTCGGCGCGGTGGACAAGCAGGACAAGCTGGCGCCCTTCTCCAGCAGGGGCCCGATCATCGCCGACCTGGCCGTCAAGCCCGACGTCACCGCCCCCGGCGTGGACATCACCGCCGCCAAGGCCGGCGGCGGCAGCCTCACGATCTCCGGCACCTCGATGGCGACCCCGCACGTGGCGGGCGCGGCGGCGCTGCTGCGGCAGGCCCGCCCGGGGATCGCGGGCAACGAGCTGAAGTCGCTGCTCATGGCCGGCGCCAAGCCGGGCCAGGGCATCGACGTGGACGCCCAGGGCACGGGCCGCATCGACGTGGCCGCCGCGCTCAAGGGCACGGTGGCGGCCTCGACGGGCTCGGCCGGCTTCGGCAAGCTCACCACGGGCGAGCAGAAGAGCCTCACCGTCGGCTACCGCAACCTCGGCCAGGCCCCGGCCGAGCTGAGCCTGTCTGCCGGCGACGCGTTCACCGTCGAGCCGTCGAAGCTCACCGTGCCCGCCGGAGGGACGGCCGAGGCGAAGGTCACGGCCAACGCGACCAAGGCCGGGCTGCTGCGCCAGGAGCTGACCGCTGCCGTCGCGGGCGGCGGCACGGTGCGCACGCTGCTGACGGGCAGCGTCGACGAGAAGCGGGTCGAGCTACGCGTACGCGGCATCGCCAGGGACGGCCGCACCGCCCGCGGCGGCTTCACCGTGCTCAACCTGGACGAGGGCACCCTGGTCGGCCGCCTGCTCCCCGGCGACCCGGCCCAGCCCTGCACCGACCAGAAGTACGGCAGCGGCACCTGCCTGCTCGTCAAGCCCGGCACCTACTCCGTGCTCGGCCACCTCTTCACCATGCCCGCCACGCAGGACAGCACCACCGGCGGAAAGCCGCTCAACGAGAGCCTCGTCGGCGACCCGGAAATGGAGATCACCGGGAACACCGAGGTCGTGCTGGACGCCCGCAAGGCCGTGGAGGTCAAGGTCGAGACGCCCGACCACAAGACCAAGCGGAACACCGGGGCCGCCGCCGCCCTCATGTGGTACCGCTCGAGCAAGACGGGCACCGCGCTGCGCGGCGGCACCACGATCTCGCCCGGCGCCCAGATCGAGGAGCGGCTGTTCGTCCAGCCCACCAGGAAGGTCACCAAGGGCACCTTCACCGTCGCCACCCGCTGGCGGCTGACCGCCCCCGAGATCACCCTCTCCACGCCCGGCCTGGACCTCGACCCGCAGTACGTCGACCCCGTCCAGTTCAGCGACTTCTCCACCGAGTACCCGCGCCTGGACGGCACCCGGCTCCTCATGGCCGTGGACGTGGGCCGGGGCAGCGCCGAGGAGATCAAGGCGCGTGACCTGCGCGGCAAGCTGGCCGTCATCCGGCGCACCGACGGCGTGCCCGTCTCCGCCCAGTCCAACGCGGCCGCGGCCGCCGGGGCAAAGCTGGTCGCCGTCTACAGTGACCAGCCGGGCGCCGACGTCACCACCGGCGGCAACAAGGTCAAGCTCGCCGTCCCGACCGTGCGGCTGACGCACGAGGAAGGGCTGAAGCTGGTCGAGCGGCTGCGCCGCCTGCCGGTGCCGATGCTGGCCAAGGGCATCGTCGCCAGCCCGTACATCTACAACCTGTACCTGCGGGAGAAGGGCCGGGTACGCGACTCGCTCACGTACACGGTGAGGTCGAAGTCGCTGGCCAGGATCGAGACCGGCTACCACAGCCAGCTGTCCGACGACGTGACGGTGAACGAGGCCAGGTTCGTCTTCGAGCCGTGGGACACCTCGTCCATCTCCACGAACCATCCCATGGCCAAGACGCCGCGCACCCGTACCGACTACGTCACCCCCGACCCCGAGCTGCGGTGGAGCTCGTCGGCGGGCACCCCCGAGCGGTCCTACAACAACATGTGGCCGCACCCGGACACGCCGCGCGTCTCGATGTCGTCGCCGGAGTTCCGCCCGTACGAGGCGGGGGAGCGGGTCAGCCGGACGCTGTTCAAGCAGCCGCTGCTGCCCGGGGTCAACCCGCGCAACCCGCTGCGCAGGGAGGGCGACCGGCTGCGCGTCTCGATGCAGGGGTTCGTGGACGCCGACCGGAACTACGGCGACGCCTACACCAGCCAGTTCGAGCACGGCCTGAAGACCGACTTCCGGCTGTACCAGGGCGACACGCTGCTGTGGCAGACGAACTACCTGCCCTCGGGCTCGGGGACGCTCTCGCCGGAGAAGGCCACGTACCGGATCGAGTACGCGGTGGCCAACGAGGCCGCATGGGCGAAGCTGTCCACCCGCTCGAAGGCGGTGTGGACGTTCGGCTCGGAGCGGGCCACGGGCACGACGGTGGTGCCGCTGCTGCTGGCCTCGTTCGACGCGCCCGTGGACCTGCGGAACCAGGCCGGCTCCCGCCGGCTCGGCTTGTCCCTCCGCCAGCAGGAGGGCGCGGCGCAGAGCGCGGTCAAGGACGTCTCGCTGGAGGTGTCGTACGACGACGGCGCCACCTGGACGAAGGCCCGCCTGCGTGACAAGGGCGAGCGGACCTACGAGACCACGCTCGCCCGGTCGCCGTCCGGATTCGTCTCGCTGCGGCTGAACGCCTCCGACGTCAACGGCAACACCCTGGCGCAGGAGGTGATCCGCGCCTACGCGGTGCGCTGAACGCCGTACATGAGGGTGTCGAGCACCCTCGTGGCCAGCGCGTCCGCGTCGAAGCCTGGGGGAGAGCCGTGCGCGGCCTCCCCCAGCAACGCGAGATAGGCCTGCCGCGCCCAGACGATGTCGGCACCGGGGCCGAGCAGCTTCCCGAACACCGACTCGCACAGCTCCATGACCTCGGCCCGCACCGCCTGCGCCTCGTGGCTGAGCGGCACCTCGCGGGCCAGGGTGAACCGCCAGCCCGGCTTGATCTGCAGGATGTTGGCCGTGGCCTGGTGCAGCGCCACCAGGGCGGGCGCGGTGTGCGGGCGGGCGGCGTGCACGGCCTCCTGGATCTCCCGCCAGGCGGCCACCTCCATGGCCTCGATCAGCGCCTCCCGGCTGGCGAACCTGCGATGGACGGTGGCCCTGGCCACGCCCGCGCTCTCGGCGATCTGCTCCATCGTGGCCACCGGGTTGGCGCTGAGCACCTCTTCCGCCGCCGCCATGATCGCACGCATGCTGCGCTCGGCGTCGGCCCGCAGTCTTCCCATGGAGGAGACGTTACCGCCTAAAGCTGAGACTATTTGCCGCAGATACGGTGGAATCTGCTACTTTCCTATGCATGTCATACGCTCTTGTCACCGGAGCCTCCTCCGGGATCGGCGCGGAGTTCGCGCGCCGGCTTGCCGCCCGCGGGCACGACCTGGTCCTGGTCGCCAGGTCCCGGCCCGCACTCGAAACGCTCGCCGACTCGTTGCACCAGGCCCACGGGGTGCGGGCCGAGGTGCTCGTCCAGGACCTGTCCGCCCCCGACGCGGCCACGCGGGTCGCCGAGGAGGTCGCCGCCCGCGGGATCGCCGTCGAGCTGCTGGTCAACAACGCCGGGTTCGGCACGGCCGGCCACTTCGCGCAGATCGCGCCGGAGCGCGAGCACGAGGAGCTCATGGTCAACGTGGTCGCGCTGGTGGGGCTGACGCACGCGTTCCTGCCGGGGATGCTCGCGAGGGGTTCGGGCGCGGTGGTGAACGTGGGGTCCACGGCCGGCTTCAACGTCGCCCCGTACTTCGCGACCTACGCCTCGTCCAAGGCGTTCGTGCTCAACTTCAGCCTCGCGCTCTGGAGCGAGCTGCGCGGCAGCGGCGTCAAGGTGCTCGCGGTCACGCCCGGGCCGGTGGAGACGCCGTTCTTCGACAAGATCGGCACCAGGGAGGCGGCCCTCGGCGCCAAGCCGGTCGCGCCCGAGCTGGTCGTCACCGCCGCCCTGCGCGCCCTCGACCGCGACCGCGGCTACGTGGTGCCGGGCCGCGGCAACCTCGGCCTCGCCCACCTGATGCCGCGCCGCCCCCGCAAGCTCCTGGCCCTGATCGGCCGCCGCGTCACCAGGCAGGTCGCCGACGCCCTCACCCCAGGCGCCGCCGCCCCGTCCCGATGACTGTGCGGGGCAAGCCCTATCGGAAGCCGCGGTCCGCGCTCGTACGCCCGCGCCACGCTCATGTGCCGCCACAGCTCGCGCGCCGGGGCGGGGCCGTCCCAGCGGGTGACCGAGAAGGCGGGCACCAGCACCGCGTCGAGGCCGTCCCGCCCCGCCAGGCTCGCCGAGTACCACAGGTCGGCGCAGAGCAGCACGTGCAGGCGGCGGCCGTGCAGCTCGAAGCCCGCGCTCGGGCGGCCGGGCAGCCGGCCCGTCGTAGTGCGACCCGCCGACCACCGCCATGCCCGTCCCCGTGGCAAGGTCGCGCACCCTGGTCAGGTAGTTGGCCCGGGCCAGGCTGCCACCCACCAGTTCGGGCAGCAGCAGCACGTCACCCGCGTGCGCGGGGACGAACGCCTCGATCGCGTCGAAGTTGGCGAGGCCGTCGGGGGACCAATGCGGGGGCTGAACCAGGAGGATCTTCACATCTCTACTGTGGCTGGTGCAGGCGGATGACGGCCATGTCCTCCTGGCGCACGGGTTCGCGGCAGTGCGCGCAGACCATGACCGGCTCCAGCGGCTCGCCGCAGCTGTGCCGCCACACCGTCGGCGGCTCGCCCCGCGTGACGTGGCGGTCGCCCCAGTCCATGAGCGAGAGCAGCACCGTGTGCAGCGCCTGGCCGGCCTCGGTCAGCACGTACTCGTAGCGCGGCGGATGCTCCTCGTACAGCTCGCGCTCCAGCAGCCCGACCTCCTCCAGCCTGCGCAGCCGGGCGGTGAGGATGTCGCGGCTGGCGCCGGTGTTGCGGGCGATCTGGTCGAAGCGGCGCACGCCCAGAGTGATCTCCCGGATGGCCAGCAGGCTCCACCGCTCGCCGACGACCGCCAGCGCGTTGGCGATCGAGCATTCCCTGGGCATCCCAACCTCCGAGAGCGTCCGGATTTCCAACTTACCTGTTGCCGGGGATCGCCGCGAGCAGCTCGCGGGTGTAGTCCGCCGCGGGGTGGTCGAAGATGTCCTCGGCGGTGCCGCTCTCCACGATCCGGCCGTCGCGCATGACGTGCACGGCATGCGAGATCATCCGCACCACGGCCAGGTCGTGGCTGATGAACAGGTAACTGAGCCCCAGCTCCCGCTGCAGCTCGGCGAGCAGCTCCAGGATCTGCGCCTGCACCAGCACGTCCAGCGCGGAGACCGCCTCGTCCAGCACCACCAGGTCAGGGGAGAGGGCCAGCGCCCTGGCGATGGCCACCCGCTGGCGCTGGCCGCCGGACAGCTCGTGCGGCAGCCGCTCGGCCATGGAGGCGGGCAGCGACACCTTCTCCAGCAGCTCGGCCGCGGCCTTCCTGCGCTCGGCCGCGCTGCCGACGCGGTGCACGCGCAGCGGCTCGACGATCGACTTGCCGACCGGGTAGCGGGGGTCGAGCGAGGCGTACGGGTTCTGGAAGACGGGCTGCACCCGCCTGCGGAACGCGAACAGCTCCCGCCTGCCGAGCCCCGCCAGGTCCGTGCCGTCGAAGCGGATGCTGCCGGCGGTGACGTCGTCGAGGCCGAGCAGCAGGTTGGCGGTGGTCGACTTGCCCGAGCCCGACTCGCCCACGATCGACACGGTACGGCCGCGCGGGATGCTGAACGAGACCCCGTCCACGGCGGTCAGCTGCTCGCCGGTGCCCCTGATCGGGAACACCTTGCGCAGCCCCGCCACGACCACCAGGTCCCCGGCCTCCTGCGGAGGTGCGGTGACGCGCACGGACGACAGGCTCGGCACGGCCTTGAGCAGCCGCCTGGTGTACTCGTGCCCCGGCTCGGCCAGGATCTCCGCCGCCCGCCCGGTCTCCACGATCCGGCCGTCGTGCATGACGGCCACCACGTCGGCCCGCTCCGCCGCCAGCGCCAGGTCGTGCGTGATGAGCAGGACGGCCGTGCCCATCTCGGCGGTGAGCTGCTCCAGCTGGTCGAGGATGCGCCGCTGCACGGTCACGTCCAGCGCGGAGGTGGGCTCGTCGGCGATGAGCAGCTTCGGCCGGCAGGCCAGCCCCATGGCGATCAGCGCGCGCTGCCGCATGCCGCCGGAGAACTCGTGCGGGTACTGCCCGATCCGCCGCGCCGGGTCGGGGATACCGACGAGGTCGAGCAGCTCGAGCACGCGCGTCCTGGCCGCCTTGCCGGTGGCGACGCCGTGCACCTCGAGCGCCTCGGCGATCTGGTCGCCGATGCGCATGAGCGGGTTGAGGTTCGACATGGGGTCCTGGGGGACCAGGCCGATGCCCGCGCCGCGGATCGCGGTCATCTCGCGCTCACTCGCCCGGGCCAGGTCCCGGCCGTCGAACAGCACCTGGCCGCCGGTGATGCGGCCGTTGCCGGGCAGCAGCCGGTTGACCGCGGCCGCGGTGGTGGACTTGCCGGAGCCGGACTCGCCGACGACCGCGACGGTCTGGCCGGGCAGGATCTCCATCGAGACGTTCTTGACGACCGTGACGTCCTGCTTGCGGGTGCGGAAGGCGACCGAGAGGTCACGGATCTCCAGGAGCGGGGTCATGCTGTCCTCGATCGTTGCGTGGTGGCCTGCAGCAGGTCGGCCCAGAGGGCGTCGGTGGGGGTGGGCTCGCCCTGGACGAGCAGGCGGTTGCTGGCCAGGGCCAGGGCGATGTCGCGGCCGGGGACGAAGCCGACCGCGCAGCCCACGTAGCCGGGGTGGCCGAGCACGGTGACGGTCTCGTCCCACAGCTCCAGCTCGTACGTACGGAACCCGAGCGCCTGCCCGGCGTCCGGCCCCGTGGTGAAGAACTCCCGCGCGATCTCGGGCCGCCACAGCCCGTCGTGCTCCTCGACCCGGGACATCGCCAGGCCGTACGCGAGCAGGTCCGGCACGGTCGAGAAGAGCCCGGCGTGCCCGGAGACCCCGCCGAAGGCGTGGTGGGCGTTGCCGTCGGCCACCTCGCCGAGCACGGGCTCGCGCCGCCAGTACGCGAAGTCGGAGCTGCGGTACGGCACGGGGTACGGCCGGCCGGTGTCGAGCATGTCCATCTCGATCCGGTCGTCCAGGGCGCTCATGGCCACCTCGGGACCCGCCGGGCGGGCGTACGTGGTGGCGCTGAGGCCGAGCGGCTCGGTGACCAGCTCGGCCACGGCCCGGTCCAGGCTCAGCCCGGTGACGGCCGCGACGATCCGGCCGAGCAGGACGAATCCCAGGTCGGAGTAGTGGCGTGCGCGCCCGGGCCGGTACCGCGGCGGCGGGGGCTCCGGCTGGATGTAGAGCGGCCACCACTCCCACAGCCCGCCCCGGTGCAGCAGCAGGTCCCGCACGGTGATCGCCTCGTACGAGCGCGCCAGGTACGTGCTCAGCGGCGCGTCCAGGTCCACGAGCCGGTCGGACACCAGCCGGATGAGCGCCGTCGTGGTGGCGACGACCTTCGTGACCGAGGCGAGGTCGTGGAAGGTGTCCACGGTCATCGGCGCCTCGCCGACACGTTCGCCGTCCGCCCAGCGCACGGTCCGGTGGCCGGTGCACTCGGTGAGGTCGAACCACGGCGTCCGCGCGGCCATGACCACCCCCGCGGGCGTGTTCATCGCGTGAGCACCAGCGAGCGCGGCGGCTCGGCCACCGGCGCGGGCAGCACGAGCGGGCCCGCGCCCGGCGTCAGCGTGCCGAGGATGCGGGCGGACCGGGCGCCCGTCCCGCCCGGCACGGTGCCTGGCAGCCCGTGCGCGGTCAGCCAGCCGATCAGGGCGAACGCGATGGCCTCCTTGTCGTCGGAGGGGGCGCCGTAGTCGTCGGACGGGGCCACGTCAACGCCGGGCAGCGCCGCCCGCAGACCGTCCATGATCACGGGGTTGCGGCAGCCGCCGCCGGAGACGACCAGCGCGCCCACCCCGGCGGCCCGCACGTCCCCGGCGACCGTGCGCACGGTCAGCTCGGTGAGCGTGGCGACCAGGTCGGCGTCCCCGACCTCGCGCCCCGCCCTGGACCCCACAAGAGACAGGGCGGCCTCCACGTACCCCAGGTGGAACAGCTCCTTGCCGGTGCTCTTCGGCGCGGCCAGCCCGTAGTAGGGCTCGTCAAGCAGCACCTCCAGCAGCCGTTCGTCCACCCGTCCGGAGGCCGCGATCCTGCCGTCCTCGTCGAAGCCGCGCTCGTTCAGCCCTCTGCTCGTCACCACCGCGTCGATCAGCGCGTTCGCGGGCCCGATGTCGTAGGCGTACAGCTCGCCCCCGCGCACCACGGTCATGTTGGCGATGCCGCCCAGGTTGAGCGCTCCCGCCCCGCCCTCGTGCGCGCCGAACAGCAGCCCGTCCAGCACCGACACCAGCGGCGCCCCGTGCCCGCCGGCCGTGATGTCCCTGATGCGCACATCGGACAGCACGGGTACGCCGGTCCGCTCGGCGATCCACGCGGGCTGCCCGATCTGCAGCGTGCCGAGCGCGTGCGTGCCCTCCACCCAGTGGTAGACGGTCTGCCCGTGCGAGACGATCAGGTCGACGGGCCCGCCCAGCGCGATGGCCGAGGCCGCGGCGCCGGCGAAGCTCTGCCCGATGAGCGTGTCGAGCACGCACACCTCGGCCAGCGTCGTCTGCGCGGGCGGCAGCGCCGCGATCAGCCGGGCCCGCAGGTCCGCCGGGTACGGCGTGCTCGCCGTGTAGCCGACCCGGCCTTCGAGCAGGCCGCCGACGAGACGGAAGTCCACCACGGCCACGTCGATCCCGTCGTGCGACGTGCCGGAGATCATCCCTAGAATTCTCACCGTTCTCCTCGCAGGTCCAGAGTGTCACGCAGGCCGTCGCCGAGCAGGTTAAGCCCCACGACCAGCAGGACGACGACCGCGCCCGGCGCGATCAGCGTCCAGGGGGCCACGAAGACCAGGCTGCGCGCCTCGAAGATCATCGAGCCCAGTGACGGCGCGGGCGGCGGCGTGCCCAGGCCGAGGAAGCTCAGCGACGCCTCCGTCAGCACCGCCCAGGACAGCGACAGCGCGATCTGGATGACGACGATCGAGGTGATGTTCGGCAGGACGTGACGGAGCATGATCTGCCAGCGGCTCATGCCGGTCGAGACGGCCGCCCTGACGTACTCGATCTCCCTGAGCGACAGCACCGGGCCCCGGGTGACGCGGATGAAGATGGGCACGTACACGATGGCGATCGCCACGGCGATCGTGAACCAGTTGCGGTCCAGCACCGACGCCAGCGACAGCGCCAGCAGCAGCGGCGGGAACGCGAACAGCACGTTCGTCACCCCGCCGATCGCGCCGTCGGCGAAGCCGCGGTAGAAGCCGGACACGAGCCCGCCCAGCGTGCCCACCACGGTCGCGAACGCCACCGCGACGACCGCGATGAGCGCCGAGTTGCCCACCCCGGCCGCCACTCGCGAGAACACGTCCCGCCCGAACTGGTCGGTGCCGAACAGGTGCGCACCCGACGGCGCCGTGAACCGCGACGGCGGGTGCTGCGCGATCGGGTCGTACGGCAGCAGCCCGGCATACGAGAGCGCCGCCACGACGGCCAGCAGCACCAGGACCGCCGACCCTGCCAGCATGGACGGACTCCGCTTCACGAGGCCCTCACCCGCGGGTCGATGATCCGATAGAGCACGTCCGTCAGCAGGTTCACCAGCACGAACGCCAGCGCGATCACCAGCACCGTGCTCTGCACGACCGCGTACTCCTTCTGCTGGATACCCAGCAGCACCTGTCTGCCGACGCCCGGCACGGAGAAGATCTGCTCAACCACGACCGCGCCGCCCAGCAGGTAGCCGAACTGCAGTCCCGTCATGGTCACGATCGGCACGAGCGCGTTGCCGAGCACGTGCTTGACCTGCAGCCGCCGCTCGGGCACGCCCTTGGCGCGGGCGGTGCGGACGAAGTCGTCCGAGCGGACCTCCAGCACCGCCGTGCGGGTGGTGCGCAGGATCGGCGCCGCGATGCCGAAGCCCAGCACCAGCGCGGGCAGGACCATCTGCTGCAGGTTGAGCAGCGGGTCGTCGAAGAGCGTGGCAAAGCCCTGCCCGTTGGGGTTGAAGCCGAACGACGCCGCGAAGATCGACAGCAGCGTGGTGGCCAGCAGGAACGCCGGAACCGACAGCCCCGCCAGGCTCACGACCTGGCCGAGCGCGTCCCTGGGCGAGTTCCTCCTGGACGCCGCCAGCATGCCGAGCGGCACCCCGATCAGCAGCGCCAGCACGATCGAGAGCACCGCCAGCTCGAACGTCACCGGCAGCGAGTGCAGGGTCAGGTCGAGCACGCTCTGCTGCTGGCGGGCCGAGTAGCCGAAGTTCCCGGTGAGCATGTTGCCAAGCCACGAGAAGAACTGCGTGAAAAGCGGCTGGTCGAGCCCGTAGTACTGCTCAAGTGCCTGCTTCTGGGCAGGGGTGAGCGCCGCGGCCTCGGTGCCGAGCCCCGCCGTGATCTGGTTGCCGGGGATCGCCCGGAGCATGACGAACACGAGCACGGCCACCCCGAACAGGGTCCCCACCGTGCTGATGACGCGGTTGCGCATACGCCTCATCAGCTGACGGAGGTGGTCCGCAGGAACTGCAGCGAGCCGCTGGCCATCGGCACGAACCCCTGCACGCCGGCCGTCGTGGCGGTGTAGGTGTAGCCGGAGAACAGCCAGATCCAGGGGGCGTTCTCCTCCAGCTCGGCCGAGACCTGGTCGTAGATCGCCTTGCGGGCGGCCTGGTCGGTCGACGCCTTGCCCTCGGCGAACAGCTTGTCCAGCTCGGGCGAGCTGTAGCCGGCGACCTTGTTCAGGTTGCCCTTGCTGGTGAAGTAGCGGCCGTAGGAGCCGTCGGGGTCGGGACGGCCGCCGTTGAGCGCGACGGCCGCGTCGAAGTCGGCGGCCACCCAGCGGTCCACGAATGCGCCCGACTCCAGCACCTCCAGCTCCAGGTTGATCTTGGCCTCGGCGAGCTGCGCCTTGAGGTTCTGGGCCTCGTTGACCGAGGTCGCGTACTCGCCCTGGGAGACGATGGTCTTGACCGTCACGCCGCCGGACTTGCCCGCCTTGCCCAGGTACTCCGCCGCCTTGGTGAGGTCACGGGCCGGGCAGGGGCGCTTGTTCGGGTCCGACTTGAACAGCGGGGCGGTGATCGGCCCGGTCACCTCGCCCTCGCCCAGCGCGGCGGTGTCGAGCACCTGCTTGCGGTCGATCGCGCACTGGATCGCCAGCCGCACGTTGACGTCCTTGAGGTCGCCGTGCTGCGCGTTGAGCTGCAGCACGTGGTAGTTGAGCTGCGGCGTCTTGGCCACGGTGATCGTGCCGCCGCCCTGCGCCGTCTGCGCGACGAGCGGGTCGTTGAAGACCGCCAGCTGCACGTTGCCCGACTGCATGGCCGACACGATGGACGACTCGTCGGGGATGACCCGGAACTCGACCGCCGGCACCTTCGGCTTGTCGCCCCAGTACGCGTCGTTCCTGGCCAGTGTGATCGACTGGCTCGCCGCGCGGGTCTTGAGCTTGAACGGACCCGTGCCGTTCGGGGTCGTGTTGAGCTTCTCCTCGGTGTCGTCGGAGGAGAGCATCGCCAGGTTGACCGTGGCCAGGTTGGCGGGCAGCGCCGCGTCGGGCCCGGTCAGCTCCAGCACCACGGTGCTCGCGTCGGGCGCCTCGACCGACTTCACCGACGACAGCGACGCCCTGGCCACGGCCGCCGTCTTCTCGTCCATGATCTTGTCCAGGGACGACTTGACGTCCTTGGAGTCGAACGTGCTGCCGTCGGCGAACGTGACGCCCTGTCTGAGCTTGAGGGTGAGCTTCTTGCCGTCGTCCGCGGCCTGCCACGACTCGGCCAGACCGGGCACCACGGTCAGGTCCTTGTCGAACTCGGTGAGCGTCCCGTACAGGTTCTGCAGCACGTTCACGGCCTGGAACTGGGTGGCCTTCCAGGGGAAGAGCGTGTCCGGGTCGGAGGTCACGCCGACCACGAGGGTCTTGCCGGAGGCGGCGCCGCCGGTGCTCGGGGCGGGCCCCGAGGATGCGGAGCAACTGGTGAGGGCGATGGACAGCGCAGCGGCGATGCCGACCGCGGAGACGGTGCCACGCGGCATGTGGCCTCCTCAGGGGGTGGGTCATAAAATTACGCAGACCTTACCACTGAGGTATTTTCTTTTCTTTGTGGGGATGAGAGAGATGGCCGAGGACGACGGGACCGTACTGATCCGCATCCGGGCCGCCATGCCCGCGCTGCGGCCGTCGGAGCGGCGGATCGCGGAGGAGTTCGTCGGCGACCCCGCGGGCGCGGCCAACCTGTCCATCGCCGAGCTGGCCGCCCGCTGCGGGACCTCGACGACCTCGGTGGTGCGCTTCTACCAGCGCATGGGGTACGCGCACTACAAGGACCTCAGGATCGACCTGGCCAGGGCGGTGGCGCGCGAGGAGCTGACCACGTCGAGCCTGCCGGAGGCGTCCGGCGACATCGACCGCAACGACAGCCTGGAAGGCATCGTCTCCAAGGTGGCGATGAACGAGACGCTGTCCATCGCCGACACGGCCCGCTCGCTGGACATGGAGGCGCTCGGCGCCGCTGTGTCGCTGCTGCTGGCCGCCCGCAGGATCGACAGCTTCGGCGTGGGCGCGAGCTCTCTCGTGGGGCTCGACCTGCAGCAGAAGCTGTCGCGCATCGGGCGTACCGCGATCAACTGGCACGACTCGCACTCGGCCTGGACGTCGGCGGCCACGCTGGACTCCGGCTGCGTGGCGGTGGCCGTGTCGCACACGGGCGCCACCGTGGACACGGTCGAGTTCCTGTCCATCGCCCGCAAGTCGGGCGCCGCCACCGTGGCGATCACGAACTTCCACGACTCGCCGCTGGCCCGCGCGGCCGACGTTACGCTGACGACGGCCGCCAGGGAGACGAAGTTCCGCTCGGGCGCGCTGGGCAGCCGCATCGCGCAGCTCATGGTGGTCGACTGCCTGTTCACGGGGGTCGCGCAGGCGTCCTACGACGAGTCGATGGCGGCGCTGCGCAACACGTACGCGGTCGTGCACGCCCGAGTCGTCCACAAGCGCGGGTAGAGGTTCACAGGCGGGATTCACCTGGGGTTCACGGGCCGTCTCTACCTTCTAGGCCCATGAGCTGGAGGTACCGGGCCAACACGACGCTGGAGGGCCTGACGGGATACACCTTGACGCGGCGGCCGCGGAAGGAGCCGCCGAAGCCGCCGCCCCCGCCGCCGCTGGTGCTCCAGCGGCTGCCCGGCGACGTGGTGCGGCCGCCCGTCGATCCCGCGCACGACCGGCTGCTGCACCGCGAGCTGACCCGCAGCGGCAAGCCGATCCTGGCCGAGAAGACGCCCAGCAACGTGTTCATCTGGCGGCGCATCTCGGCCTGCTGGCCGGACGCGCGCTTCGTCTTCCTGCTGCGCCACCCCATGTCCATCGTGCAGTCCTGGCACGAGGCCGACCCGGACAAGAGGCCCATGGAGGAGGCCGTGCCGCGCACGCTGAGCTACATGACCTACCTGGAGGAGGCCCGCATCCACCTCGACGGGCTGACCATGCGCTACGAGGAGCTGGTCGCCGAGCCCGAGCGCGAGCTGCGGCGGCTCTGCCTCTTTCTGGGGCTGGAGTTCGAGCCGGCCATGCTTAACTACGGCGCGAAGGACCACGGCGCCTTCGTCAAGGGCATCGGCGACTGGCGCGACAAGATCCGCGCCGGCACGGTCGTCGAGGGCCGTCCCCTCCCGGCGGCGGACGAGGTGCCGGACGAGCTGCGCGAGATGTGCCGCCTGTGGGACTACTGATAGTTCGCCGGTCGTTTGCCCGTCATTCAGGGCAGTCTCCGATAGGTTGCGGTTCGTGATCGACGGGCCCTCGCGCCGTACCATGCTCGCCGGAACCCTCGCCGGCCTCGCCCTGCCCGCACCTGCCGCCCAGGCGTTGGCAGGTCTGCCCACGCGCCCGAACGTCGTCGTGATCCTGGCCGACGACCTCGGCTGGGGCGAGATCGGCAGCCAGGGGCAGCGCCTGATCAGCACGCCGAACCTGGACCGGCTGGCGGCCGAGGGCGTGCGCTTCGAGACCGCGTACTCGGGGGCGCCGCTCTGCGCCCCGTCGCGCTGCGCCCTGCTCACCGGGCTGCACGCCGGCCACGGCACCGTACGCGAGAACCCGGAGGGCGGGCCGCAGCACTCGCTCACCGCGGCCGACCTCACCTTCGCCGAGCTGCTGCGGCTGACCGGCTACCGCACGGCCTGCATCGGCAAGTGGGGCTTCGGCCCCGAGCGGCCGGGGCAGGCGTCCCATCCGAACGAGCGCGGCTTCGAGGAGTTCTTCGGCTACATCGGGCACGCCCACGCCCACCAGTACTTCCCCCAGTACCTGTGGCACAACGGCGCCAAGGTGTAGCTCGACGGCAGGTCGTACGCGCCGGACCTGTTCCGCCGGCGGGCGGTCGAGTTCATCGGGCAGGCCGGCGACGACCCGTTCCTGCTCTACTTCCCGACCACCCTGCCGCACTCGCCGAGCGTCGTCCCCGGCGACGCGGGGCCGTACGAGCGGCGGCCGTGGAGCGGCCCCAACCGGCGGCACGCGGCGCAGGTGGCCCGGCTCGACTCCGACGTGGCCGCGCTGGTGCGCGCGCTGCGCGAGGCGGGCGTCGCCGAGCGCACGCTCGTGCTCTTCACCAGCGACAACGGCCCCCACCACGAGAAGGGCGTGACGCCGGAGCTGTTCGACTCCAACGGGCCCTTACGCGGCGTCAAGCGCAACCTGTATGAGGGCGGCATCCGCGTGCCGCTGATTGCCTGGTCGCCGCGGCTACGCCCGCGCGTGGTCGAGCAGCCGGTGGCGTCGTGGGACGTGCTGCCGACGCTGGCCGACCTGGCCGGGGTGCCGGTGCCCGCCCACCTCGACGGCCTGTCCCTGCGCGACCTGCTCAACGGCGACGGCGCGCCCGAGCACGACCACTTCGTGTGGAACCGGCCACGCAAGATTCAGGCGATCCGCCGGGGCCGGTGGAAACTGCTCCGGTTCGCCCCGCACATCGCGGGCGCCGGGCCCGAGGGCCGGATCGAGCTGTACGACCTGGCCGCCGACCCGGGGGAGCGTCACGACCTGGCCGCCACCAGGGCCGAACTGGCCGGCGAGCTGACGGCCCTGCTCGACGACTCCATCGGCCCCGACCCGCGCATCCCGTACGGGCTGAAGACCGAGCTCATCGGCGGCCAGGTCCTGGTGACCCTGCACAACGGCTCGTCGGTGCCGTGGCGCAAGGTCCGGCTGAGCCTGAACGGCGTCCGGGCCCACCCCGTACCGCTGGTGGACCCGGGCACGGCGATCACCGTGGGCTTCCCGCTCCCGGGCGCGGACCTGATCACGGCCCGCGCCCGGT
The DNA here is from genome assembly GCF_040137845.1 of Nonomuraea sp. B19D2. Classification (NCBI taxonomy): domain Bacteria; kingdom Bacillati; phylum Actinomycetota; class Actinomycetes; order Streptosporangiales; family Streptosporangiaceae; genus Nonomuraea; species Nonomuraea sp. B19D2. The sequence continues at coordinate 244,548 of NZ_JBEFAK010000012.1, forward strand.
TCACGGCCGACGGCCGCTCGCATCACTTCCGCGTCAGGGCAGGCGGCCCACGTGGGCGAGCGCCTGCTTCAGCAGCACGCCGTGCCCGCCGCTCATCTCCTGCTGCACCCCCGGAGACGCGGCGTCCTCAGGCGTGAACCACTCAAAGTCAAGGGCGTCCTGCCGGGGCCGGCAGTCACCCGCGACCGGGACGATGTAGGCAAGCGAGACCGCGTGCTGCCGCGGATCGTGGTACTGGGTGATGCCGGGCGTGGGGAAGTACTCGGCCACGGTGAACGGCTGCGGCGAGGCGGGGATGCGGGGGAGCGCCACGGGTCCGAGATCCTTCTCCAGATGCCGCAGGAGCGCGTCGCGGATCCGCTCGTGGTGGAGCACCCGCCCCGAGACCAGCGCCCGGCTGACCGTGCCGTCTGACAAGATGCGCAGCAGCAGGCCGACGCGGGTGACCACGCCGGTGTCGTCGACCCGCACCGGTACGGCGTCGACGTAGAGTATCGGCAGCTGGCCCCGCACCGATTCGAGTTCTTCGGGGGAGAGCCATCCAGGCGTGGTTTCGGTCTTTTCGGTCATCTGCCGATCGTACTTTCCCGGGACTCCCGCCCGGGAACGGTTCTGCCCGCGAGCCAGGACACGACACAAGTCAAGAGCACGATGCCGAAGAACGGCAGGTACGCGATGATTTTCCGCTTCATGTGATCTCCCTCGCCAGCCGCCTGCGCTGCGCCTGGACGGTGTACTTGGGGTCGTTCGCGGACTCCCTGCCGGCGTGGAAGATCCCGAACCGGGTGCACGCCGAACCCGCCAGCAGGGCGGCGCCCGCCGCCACGGCCGCGATCCTGCTGCGGCGGCCCGCGGTCACCCCGGCCAGCGCGCCCGCCAGCACCAGCACCTCGCCCGCCCGCAGCAGCCTGCTCCGCTTGAGCGGCTCCGCCAGCGGCCCGAGCCGCCGTTCCATCCGGACGGCGGCCACGCACTCGGCGACCGCGCCCAGCAGCGCCGCCCGCCGGGCCGGCCCCGCCTCCGACGGCGGCGCGGCCAGCATCCCCAGCCCGCCCGCCGCGGCCGTGGCCGAGCCCGCGAACAGGAACGGCATCTCCCTGAACCCCTCGTGCCAGGCGGGCACGGCGGTGTCGCAGATCAGCGCGGCGGTGTAGGTGGCCACCGCGGGCCCGGCCAGCCCCGCCCCGATCGTGGCGGCCCGGCCCAGGCGAGGCAGGCGCCCGGCCAGGTCGGCGGCCGCCGCGCACCCGGCCTGCGGCCCGTACGCCGTGAGAATCCAGGTGCCGACGCTCATGGGCGAGGTCACCTTGAACACCCGCAGCATGTTGAGGAACCGCTCCGGCCGCCCCAGGTCGTGGATCAGCGAGTAGAGCGACCCGCCCAGCGCGCACAGAGCCGCCACCTTGCCCGCCCTGGCCAGCCGCGGCCTGCCGGTCAGCTCGGCGGCGGCCGCCAGCGTGGACGACGCGCCGGCCAGGCCGCCGAGGAAGAGGTAGCCGGCGATGTCGTGCGCCTGCCAGGTCGGCTCGTTCAGCACCGGCAGCCCGTAGTAGGAGTCGAAGTTCGCCTGTGACGGCCTGAGCCGCTCGCGCCTGTGGCCCGCCGAGCCCGGCGTGGCCTCCCGCTCGGTACGCAGCTCGGCCGAGCCGTCCAGGCGCACGTCGGTCTGACTGGTCATCCCCGCCTCCTCCACACCGGCAGCGCTGTCGCCGCCACGCCGGCCAGCAGGGCGAGCGCCGCGACCCCCGCGTGCCGCCACATCGACGGCAGGTCCCTGGTGGTCGCCACGGGGCCGGGCGGCAGGCCGTACACCTCAGGCTCGTCCAGCAGCAGGAAGAACGCGCCCATGCCGCCCACCCCGTCGCCGGTGTCGTGCCCGTACAGGCGGGCGGACGTGACGCCCTGCTCGCGCACCTGGCCGAGCCGGCGCTCGGCCCGCTCGCGCAGCTCGTCCAGGTCCCCGAACTGGATCGAGTCCGTCGGGCACGTCTTGGCGCACGCCGGCTCCTGCCCGTCGCCCAGGCGGTCGTAGCACATCGTGCACTTGGCCGCGAGGCCCGTGCTCTCCCGCACGCCGATCACCCCGAACGGGCAGGCGGGCACGCAGTAGCCGCACCCGTTGCAGACGTCCTCCTGCACCACGACCGTGCCGTGCTCGGTGCGGAACAGCGACCCCGTCGGGCACACGTCCAGGCAGGCCGCCTCCGTGCAGTGCTTGCACACGTCTGAGGCCATCAGCCAGCGGAAGTCCATGTCGCCGACCCCGGGCTCCTGATGGCCGAGCGGGCGCCGCTGCTCGATGAAGGCCACGTGCCGCCAGCTGTCGGCGCCCAGCCCCACGGTGTTGTCGTACGACATGCCGGTGAAGGCCAGGCCGTCGTCGGGGACGGCGTTCCACTCCTTGCAGGCGACCTCGCACGCCTTGCAGCCGATGCAGATGCTGGTGTCGGTGAAGAACCCCACGCGGCCCATCACGTCTCCGTTCCCGTGCCGGCCGTGACGCCGGCCCGCCGCTGGTAGGACCTGACCAGCTCCGGCAGCGCCGGGCCGCGCGGGCGCCGCCCCGGCCGGATGTCCGCCGCCAGGGCCTTGACCTCCTGGATGTGGGAGTTGGGGTCCAGCGAGATCGCCGACAGCTCGTTGGCCGCGTCGCCCCTGGCCAGGCCGTTGGGCCCGAAGTGGAACGGCAGCCCGATCTGGTGCAGCACCCGGCCGTCCAGGCGCAGCGACGGCATCCGGTCGGTGACCATGACCCGGGCCTCGATGGCGTTGCGCGCGGTGACGATCGTGGCCCAGTCGCCGTGCACGAGCCCGCGCTCGGCGGCCAGCTCGGGCGACACCTCGCAGAACAGCTCCGGCTGCAGCTCCGCCAGGTACGGCGTGTGCCGGCTCATGCCGCCCGCCGTGAAGTGCTCGGTCAGCCGGTACGTCGTCACCACGTACGGATAGACCGACGCGCCCGGCTCGTCGCCGCTCGGCTGGTAGCGGTTGTCCTCGTGCGGGTAGACCTTGCGCGCCGGGTTGCGCTGGTGACCGTAGAGCGGGTTGGCCACCGGCGAGTCCTGCGGCTCGTAGTGCGCCGGCAGCGGCCCGTCCACCACCCCTGACGGCGCGAACAGCCAGCCCTTCCCGTCGGCCTGCATGATGAACGGGTCGATCCCCGACAGCGCGGCCCCGCCCCGCGCGTCCGGCGGCGGCCGGTAGCCGGGGTTCTTGTCCACCTCGAAGTCCGGCACGTCGAAGCCGGCCCACCTGCCTGCCTGCGCGTCCCACCAGACCAGCTTCTTGGCCTCGCTCCACGGGCTGCCGTCCGGCCTGGCCGAGGCCCGGTTGTAGAGGATGCGCCGGTTCGCCGGCCAGGCCCAGGCCCATTCGGCGGCTATCCAGTCCTGCTCGGTGTGCGGCTTGCGGCGGGCGGCCTGGTTGACGCCGCCGGCGTACACGCCGCAGTAGATCCAGCAGCCGCACACGGTGGAGCCGTCGTCCTTGAGCTCGTGGTAGCCCGACAGCGGGCGCCGGTCGGCGTCCCAGCCGTTGATCTCGGCCAGCACCGCCTCGGCGGACGGCTCCTCCATGGCGCCCTCGACCGGGTAGTCCCAGGTGAGCTCGAGCACCGGCGCGTCCATCCGGTCCGTCGAGCCCGCCAGCTTCTCCTTGATGATCCGCCCCAGGTGGTACATGAACCACAGGTCGCTGCGCGCGTCCCCGGCCGGCTCGACCGCCTGGTGGTGCCACTGGAGCAGCCGGTTGGTGTTGGTGAAGGTGCCGCTCTTCTCCGTGTGACAGGCCGCGGGGAAGAAGAACACCTCCGTGCCGATGTCCGCGGTGGCCAGCTCGCCCGTCTCGATCTCCGGGCCGTCCTTCCACCAGGTGGCGCTCTCGATCAGGTTGAGGTCGCGGACGACCAGCCAGTCGAGCCTGGCCATGCCCAGGCGCTGCATCCTGGCGTTGGCCGAGCCCACCGCGGGGTTCTCGCCGAGCAGGAGGTAGCCCCTGCACGTGCCGTCCAGCTGCGCCAGCACTGTGTCGTACGTGCTGTGCGACCCCGTCAGCCTGGGCAGATAGCCGAACCTGAAGTCGTTGTCCGGCTGGGCGGACTCGCCCCACCACGCCTTGAGCAGGCTGACCAGGTAGGCGGGCATGTTCGCCCAGCAGCCCCGGTGCGGCGCGTCGGCCAGCATGAACGTGCGCAGGCTCAGGTCCTCGTGCGCGTGCGGCATCGGGATGTAGCCCGGCAGCAGGTTGAACAGCGTCGGCACGTCGCTGGAGCCCTGGATGCTGGCATGCCCGCGCAGCGCCTGGATGCCGCCGCCCGGGCGGCCGATGTTGCCGAGCAGCAGCTGCAGGATGCTCGCCGTCCTGATGAACTGCGAGCCGTCGCTGTGCTGCGTCCAGCCGACCGCGTACACGAACTCCGAGGTCCTCTCGGGCCCCGAGTTCTCCGTCAGATGCCGGCACACCTGCAGGAACAGCTCGCGCGGCACCCCGCACACCCGCTCGACCAGCTCCGGCGTGTAGCGGGCGAAGTGGCGGCGCAGCACCTGCATGACGCAGCGCGGGTGGCGCAGCGTCTCGTCGCGCTCCGGCGTGCCGCCCATCGGGACGCCGGCGCCGCCGAGCATCTCGGCGCGGCCCGGCGGCATCGGGCCCACCGGCCGGTCGCGCTCGCCGGCCGCCGCGAGGATCGACATGCCCTCGTACTGCCAGGTCTCGTGGTCATAGGTGCGGGTACGCGGGTCGAAGCCGGAGAACACGCCGTCGAGGTCCTCGGCGTCGCGGTAGTCCTCCCTGAGGATGGTGGCCGCGTTGGTGTAGTTGACCACGTACTCGTGGAAGTACAGGTCGTTCTCCAGCACGTGGTTGATGATCCCGCCGAGGAAGGCCACGTCGGAGCCCGCGCGGATGGGCACATGCAGGTCGGCCAGCGCGCTCGTGCGGGTGAAGCGCGGGTCGACGTGGATGATCACGGCGCCGCGCGCCTTGGCCTCCATCACCCACTGGAAGCCCACCGGGTGCGCCTCGGCGAAGTTCGCGCCCTGGATGACCACGCAGTCGGAGTGCTGCAGGTCCTGCATGAACGTGGTGGCGCCGCCCCGGCCGAACGACGTGCCGAGCCCGACCACGGTCGAGCTGTGGCACACCCGGGCCTGGTTCTCGATCTGCACCACGCCGAGCGCCGTCAGGAGCTTCTTGATGAGGTAGTTCTCCTCGTTGTCCAGCGTGGCGCCGCCCAGGCTGGCGATGCCCATGGTCCTGGCGGTGCGCTTGCCGTCCTTCTCCCACTCCCAGGTCTGGCGACGGGTGGCGATGATCCGGTCGGCCACCATGTCCATGGCGGTGGCGAGGTCGATCTCCTGCCAGTCGGCCGCGCCCGGCGGCCGGTGGAGGGCCTTGTACTGGCGGTTGGAGGCGGTGGTGAGCTGGAGGCTGGCCGCGCCCTTGGGGCACAGCCGGCCGCGGCTGACGGGGGAGTCGGGGTCGCCCTCGATCTGGACGACCTTCTCATCCCGTACGTAGACGTTCTGGGCGCAGCCCACCGCGCAGTAGGGGCACACCGACTTGACGACCCGATCGGCCGTGGCCGTGCGCGCCCGCAGCACCGCCGTCCTGGCCGACCTCACGGCCGCGCCCCGCCCCGTGCGGTCCTCGCCGGTCAGCTGCCGCAGCAGCGGCCACCTCAATCGCATGACGTCCCCCCGAACCCCTGGCCGGGTTCCTGCCCTGCCGCCGGGAGGCGAAAACCCGCAGGTCGAGGGGGGTCAGAAGAGGCGCGCGGCGACCTCGTCCCACGCGTGGGCGTCGCCCGAGGGCTCGTAGCGGCGCAGCGGTTGCGAGGAGGCGACCAGCGACCGCATCTCCGCCAGGTCCGAGACGAGCCCCGCCGCCCGTGCCTGCACCAGCACGTTGCCGAGCGCGGTCGCCTCGGCTGGCCCGGCCACCACCGGCAGGCCGCAGGCGTCGGCGGTCAGCCGGCACAGCAGCTCGTTGCGCGACCCGCCGCCCACCAGGTGGACGACCTCGACGTCGCGCCCCGACAGCTCCATCGCCTGCCGCACCGCCAGCCGGTGCCCGAGCGCCAGGCTCTCCAGCACGCACCGCACGTACCCGGCCGGGGACGACGGGGGCCGCTGGCCCGTGCGGCGGCACTCGGCGGCGATCCTGGCCGGCATGTCGCCCGGCGGCAGGAACACCGGCTCGTCCGGGTTCACCACGGCCGCGAACGGCCGCTCGCCCGCCGCCGCCTTCAGCAGCTCGCCCAGGTCGGAGCCCGGCCAGGCCCGCAGGCACTCCTGCAGCAGCCACAGCCCCATGACGTTGCGCAGGTAGCGGACGGTGCCGTCGATGCCCGCCTCGTTGGTGAAGTTCGCGGCCCGGCTCTCGGGCGTCAGCACCGGCTCCGGCAGCTCCACGCCGGCCAGCGACCACGTGCCGCACGAGATGTAGGCGAACGCCGGCCCGGAGGCGGGCACGGCGGCCACGGCCGAGGCGGTGTCGTGCGAGCCCACCGCCATGACGGGAGCCGACCAGCCGATCTCCGCGGCCACGTGCCGCCGCAGCCCGCCGACCGCCTCGCCCGGCTGCCGCAGCGGCGGGAACAGCTCCGCGGGCAGGCCGAGCTGTTTGATCAGCGGTGCCGCCCATGACCTGGTGCGTACGTCGAGCAGCCCCGTCGTCGAGGCGTTGGTCACCTCGGCGCCCAACTCGCCGGTGAGCCAGTAGCCGATCAGGTCGGGGATCAGCAGCATCGTCGCCGCCCCGTCGAGCCGGTCGGCCAGCAGCTGGTAGATGGTGTTGAAGGGCAGCACCTGCAGCCCGGACACCTCGTACAGCGTCTCCGCCCCGACCGACTCGGCCACCCGCTCGGCCACGCCACGTGTGCGGTCATCGCGGTAGTGCACGGGGTTGCCGAGCAGCGCGCCCGACTCGTCGAGCAGCCCGTAGTCCACAGCCCACGAGTCCACGCCGATGGACGACACCGGGCCCGCGTTGTGCAGGCCGGTGAGGATCTCCCGGTAGAGGCCGAGGACGTCCCAGTGGAGCCGGTCCGCCACGCGTACCGGGCCGTTGGGGAAGCGGTGGGCCTCGGTCAGCTCCAGGCCGTCCGACAGATCGGCCAGCATCACCCGGCCGCTGGAGGCACCGAGGTCGACGGCGGCGAAACGGCGGCTCATTGGGTGGACTCCCTGGCGACGAGCTCCGGCTGGAACATGATGTGCTGGTGCGCGTGCGTGTCCGGATTGTCACACTCGTCCAGCAGCAGCTCGGTGGCGATCCGGCCGAGCTGGTAGGTCGGCTGACGCATCGAGCTGAGCGACACGGTGGAGGCGGCGGCGAAGTCGATGTCGTCGTACCCGATCAGGGCCACGTCCTCCGGCACCCGCACCCCGGCCCGCAGCAGCGCGCGCAGCACGCCGAGCGCGAGCAGGTCGTTGGCGCAGAACACGGCCTCGGGCAGGCCGCCCGCGATCAGATCGGCGGCGGCCTTCTCGCCCGCGCGGGCCGTCATCGTGCCGGCCTCGGCGACCTTCAGGTCGTCTGGGTCGAGCCCGGCGGTCCGCATCGCGGCCTTCGCGCCCTCCCGGCGCTCCACGCACTGCCTGATCGTCAGCGGCCCCGTCACGTAGGCGACGCTGCGTGCGCCCTTCGCCAGCAGGTGCGTGACCGCGGCCCGGCCGCCCGCGACGTCGTCGACGGCGACCGCGCACTGGTCGGGCCGGTGCGCCGGATGGTCGACCAGCACCACGCTGATGCCGCGCTCGCGCAGCCGGTCGAGCCTGCCGGGGTCCTCGCCGGACGGGGTGATCAGCACGCCGCGCACCCGGTGCTCGGCCAGCACCCGCAGGTTGCGGTCCTCCTTGTCCGGCGAGCCCGCCGAGTTGCCCAGGATCACCGCGTAGCCGAGCTCGCTGACCACGTCCTCGACCCCGGCCGCGACCTCGGTGAAGAACGGGTTGCCTATGTCGATCACGCTCAGACCGATCGTCCTGCTGTGCCCGGCGCGCAGCGTCGAGGCCGAGCCGTGGCGGACGAACCCCAGCTCGCTGATCGCCGCCTCCACGCGCTCCCGGGTGGCGGGTGCGACTTTTTCGGGCCGGTTCAGTACGTTGGAGACCGTGCCTGGGGAGACGCCGGCGTGTGCGGCGACGTCCTTGATGCTGACCAGGGCCATGAGGATCTATTAAAACGTACAAAACCGCTTTGTGCCAGTCAGAGCACGATTTGCCCCCGGCATGGAGCCCCGGTGCGACGTTCCTCGCGTAAAACGTTTGTATCGCGGAGCGCACGGGTGCGCCGGTCCCCTGATTTCATAACGTTCAAGTAACGCCAGCATCACGGGTCACGCCCGGATTCGCCCCGCCTGCCTGGGCAATCGCCCATGTTGATCAGCGAGAACCCGCTCGCGGCGCCACGAGAGGCCTTGTGCGACGCCGTTGAGGAACGTTTTAATCCCCCGTAAACGCAGGCGTAACACGCTGTGAGCGCTAACAGTTATTCGAAAGGCAGGCTTCAGTGCCGGACGTCATCGCCTACGGCGGGGACTGGAACCCAGAGCAGTGGCCCGAGGAGACGTGGGAGCAGGATGTCGCGCTGATGCGCGAGGCCGGCGTCAACCGGGTCAGCGTCGGCATCTTCTCCTGGTCGCTGCTCGAGCCGGTGGAGGGCGTGTTCGAGTTCGGCTGGTTCGACCGCGTGATGGACCTGCTGGCCGCGAACGGGATCAAGGCCAACCTGGCCACGCCGACCGCCGCCCCGCCGCCCTGGTTCGGAGACGCCTACCCGGAGGCGCTGCCGGTGGACGCCGACGGGCGGCGGCTGCACCACGGCAGCAGGCAGGGCTTCTGCCCCAGCTCGCCGATCTACCGCGAGAAGGCGCTGCGCATCGCCGAGCAGGTGGCCACGCGTTACCGCGACCACCCGGCGCTGGCCCTGTGGCACGTGCACAACGAGTACGGCTGCCACAACGCGCGCTGCTACTGCGACACCTCGGCCGCGGCCTTCCGCGCCTGGCTGCGCTCGCACTACTCCTCGCTCGACGCGCTCAACGACGCGTGGGGCTCCGCGTTCTGGTCCCAGCGCTACAGCGAGTGGTCCCAGATCCTGCCGCCGCGCGCCACTCCCACCTTCCCGAACCCCGGCCAGCAGCTCGACTTCCGCCGCTTCAGCTCCGACGCGCTGGTCGAGCTCTACACAGCAGAGCGCGACCTGCTCAAGAAGATCACCCCCGACGTGCCCGCGACCACCAACCTGATGGCGGGCGCGCACTGGGACATGGACTGCTGGGCCTTCGCCGCCGAGATGGACGTGGTCTCCACCGACCACTACCTGATCGGCGCCCGCGCGGAGCCGCACATCGACCTGGCCTTCGCCGCCGACTACGCCCGCTCGCTCAACGGCGGCCGGCCCTGGCTGCTGATGGAGCACTCGACCAGCGCGGTCAACTGGCAGCCGCGCAACCTCGCCAAGAAGCCCGGCGAGCTGCGCCGCAACTCCCTGTCCCACCTGGCCAGGGGCGCGGACGGGATCATGTTCTTCCAGTGGCGGGCCTCCAGCGCGGGCGCGGAGAAGTGGCACTCGGCGATGCTGCCGCACGCGGGCGTCAACTCGAAGATCTTCCGTGAGGTCGTCGCGCTCGGCGCCGAGCTGGACGAGCTCGCCGAGGTGGCGGGCAGCACGGTCGAGGCCGACGTCGCGATCCTCCTCGACCACTCCAGCGTGTGGGCCCAGGACCACCCCGCCCAGCCCACCTCCGACCTGGACCCGGTGGAGGAGGTCAAGCGCTGGCACGCCGCGCTCTGGCGGGCCGGCGTCACCTGCGACGTGGCCCACCCCGAGGGCGACCTGACCGGCTACCGCCTGGTGCTGGTGCCCGCGCTCTACCTGGTGAGCGACGCCGGGGCGGCCAATCTCGCCCGGTTCGTGGAACGGGGCGGCGTCGCGCTCGTCGGCCCGTACAGCGGGATCGTGGACGAGCACGACCGGGTGCGGCTCGGGGGCTATCCGGGGGCGTGGCGTGACCTCCTGGGGGTGACCGTCGAGGAGTTCTTCCCCCTGGACGGGCCGCTGCAGCTGGCCTCCGGGTGGTCGGGGAGCGTCTGGAGCGAGGTGGCGCAGGCGACGGGCGCGAAGGTGCTCGACACGTACGTCACCGGCGAGCCCGCCTGGACCCGCAACGAGTGGGGCGAGGGATTCGCGCACTACCTCACCACCAGGCTCGACGACGGCGGCCTGGCCGAGGTCATCGCCGCCGTCGTGGCCGAGGCCGGGGCCGCTCCCGCCGCCGACGCCCCCGCGGGGGTCGAGGTGGTACGGCGCTCGCACGCCGACGGCCGCTCCTACCTGTTCGCCATCAACCACACCAGCGAGGACGCGGTCGTGACGCCGCCCGCGGGAGAGCCCGTCACGGTGGCGGCGGGCGACGTCCGCGTCGTTCCCGCCTGACGCCCTGAGCCGGCGGAGCACGCTTCCCTCCGAGGAAGCGGCACCACCTCATCACCCCCCAGTTACCGCACGGAGGTACAGCACACCATGTCCGAAATTTCACGACGCGATGCGTTGAAGGGGTTAGCTGCGGCCGGAGCCGCCGTCCCGCTGGCCTCGGTGCTGGACTCGCCGGCCCTGTCGGCCACCGGGGCCGCATTGGCCGTCCCCGACGTCACCCTGCGCTGGCTCGAGGACAAGCCCGCCGAGGTCCCCGGCACCACCTGGGGCGTGCCGTGGCCGAAGGGCGCGGTGGCCAAGGAGCAGGCGTTCGCGCTCACGGCGGCCGACGGCACGGCCGTGCCGGTGCAGACGTGGCCGCTGGCGTACTGGCCGGACGGGACGCTGAAGTGGACGGCCCACGCGCTCGGTCCCGAGGCGCCCGCGGCGGAGACGTACACGCTGCGGCCGGGCGCCGCGGCCGCCTCCGCCAAGCCGGTCACGGTCAAGGACGAGAAGCAGTACGTGGACGTGGACACCGGCGTGATCCGCGCCCGCGTACGCAAGAGCGGCAGCGAGCTGATCAGCCAGATCTGGCGCGGCGAGACCGAGATCGCCCGCAAGGGGCAGCTCGTCAGCCTCAGGCAGGGCAAGATCGACGACGGCGACGACCGGACCGTCGAGGTCGACTCCTACCTCAGCGACATCTCCAAGGTGGAGGTCGAGCAGTCGGGGCCGGTGCGCGCGGTCGTCCGGATCGAGGGCCGCCACACCTCGAAGAAGGGCAAGTCGTGGCTGCCGTTCACGATCCGGCTCTACTTCTACGCCGGGGCGGAGACCGTCCGGATGGTCCACACGTTCGTGTTCGACCGCGACGGGCAGCACGACTTCGTCGCCGGGCTGGGCGCGCGCTTCCACGTGCCGATGCGGGACGAGCCGTACAACCGGCACATCCGGTTCGTCGGTGACGGGCACGGCCAGCTCGCCGAGGCCGTCAAGGGCATCACGGGGTTGCGCCGCGACCCGGGCGCGGCCGTGCGCAAGGCGCAGGTGGCCGGGCAGCGGCTGCCGGACATCGCCACCTGGGACACCCGCGTCAGCAGCCGCGTCCACCTCATCCCCGACTGGGGCGACTACACCCTCGCCCAGCTCTCCTCGGAGGGCTTCACGCTCAAGAAGCGCACCAAGAAGGGGTACGGCTGGGTCGCCGTCGACCAGGGCAAGCGGGCCTCGGGCTTCGGGTACGTCGGCGGGACGAGCGGCGGCCTCGCGTTCGGCATGCGCGACTTCTGGCAGCGGCACCCCACCCAGCTCGACATCAGGGGAGCCGCCTCGGACGAGGCCGAGGTCACCGTCTGGCTCTGGTCGCCGGAGGCCGGGCCGATGGACACCCGCTTCTACCACGACGGCATGGGGCAGGACACGTACCCGGAGCAGATCGAGGGCCTCAACATCACCTACGAGGACTACGAGCCGGGCTTCGGCACGCCCCTCGGCATCGCGCGCACGACAGAGCTGACGTTCTGGGCGCTGGCCGCCACCCCCGACGCCGCCCGGCTCGGGGCGATGGCGGACACGGTGCGGACGCCGCCGCTGATCGTCGCGCCGCCCGCGCACCTGGCGGCGGCCAAGGTGTTCGGCGGCCTGTTCAGCCCGGTCGACCGGTCGACGCCGCAGAAGAAGACCATCGAGGACCATCTCGACTTCCTCTTCGGCTACTACACGAAGCAGGTCGAGCAGCGTCACTGGTACGGCTTCTGGGACTACGGCGACATCATGCACACCTTCGACGAGGACCGGCATGTGTGGCGCTACGACGTCGGCGGCTACGCCTGGGACAACTCGGAGCTCTCGCCCGACCTGTGGCTCTGGTACGCGTACCTGCGCTCGGGGCGCTCCGACATCTTCAGGTTCGCGGAGGCGATGACCCGGCACACCGGCGAGGTGGACGTCTACCACCTCGGGCCGTGGGCCGGGCTCGGCACCAGGCACAACGTGCAGCACTGGGGGTGCAGCGCCAAGCAGCAGCGCATCTCGACCGCCGTCTACCGGCGCATCTTCTACTTCCTGACCGCCGACGAGCGCACCGGTGACCTCATGCGGGCGCTGGTGGACTCCGACAAGACGTTCCTGGCCATCGACCCGCTACGCAAGATCCGCACGGAGCCGTACACGCCGGACCCCACGGCTCTCGCGATCGGGCTGGGCACCGACTGGAGCGGCCTGGCCGCCGCCTGGCTGACCGAGTGGGAACGCGGCGGGGACCCGGTGGCGGAGAAGAAGCTCAAGGCCACCATGCGCACCATCGCCGCGATGCCCAACGGCTTCGTCACCGGGGAGGGCCTCTACAACATCAACACCGGCGAGTTCGCCCCCGCCGCGAAGAAGGTCGCGGTGTCGCACCTCTCGGCGATGTTCGGACAGGTCGAGATCTGCGCCGAGCTCATCGACCTCGTGGACATGCCCGACTTCGAGCGGGCCTGGCTCCAGTACTGCCGCCTGTTCAACGCCACCAAGGCCGAGCAGGCCGCCGAGACGGGCGCGAACTTCGGCAACCTCATCCTCAAGCAGGGGCACTCCCGGCTCACGGCGTACGCGGCGGTCCGGCTCAAGCGCGACGACCTCGCGGCCCGGGCGTGGACGGAGTTCGCCAAGGGGGACGGCTACGCGCCCGGCCTGCCGTGGAAGTCGGAGAAGGTCGCGACGACGCTCAACCCGACGGACGAGGCCTCCTGGGTCTCCACCAACACCACGGCCCTGTACGGCCTGGCCGCCATCCAGAACCTCGCCCTGGTCGGCGACAAGCTCGTCACATGAGCCACGAAGGTCCAGATTAAAACGTGTCATCATCCCGGTCCCGGCAGCCCGCCGGGGCCGGGGCCGGGGGCGCATTGACAGCGAGCACCAGGAATCATAGTTTCCTGCACGAAGGATTAAAACGTTTTGAAGCACCCACCAGAAGAGGAGCGTCAGTTGCAACGCGTCTGCTTCCTGCTGAAAGTCCGCCCAGAGCGGCTGGCGGAGTACCGCGAACGCCACCGGGACGTCTGGCCGGAGATGCGAGAGGCGCTCGCGCGCACCGGCTGGCACAACTACTCGCTCTTCCTCAGAGACGACGGCCTGCTGGTGGGCTACCTGGAGACCGAGGACTTCGAGGCCGCCAAGAAGGCCATGGCCGAGACTGAGGTCAACGCCCGCTGGCAGGCCGAGATGGCGCCGTTCTTCGAGGACCTCGACGGCCGCCCCGACGAGGGCATGGCGCCGCTGACCGAAGTGTTCCACCTGGACTGATCGGGGAGTAATGACTGACATCAAGGCCGCGCTGCGGGCGCAGCACATCGAGACGCCGTCCTGGGCGTACGGCAACAGCGGCACGAGGTTCAAGGTGTTCGCGCAGCAGGGGGTGCCGCGCGACCCGTACGAGAAGCTGGCCGACGCCGCCCAGGTGCACGCCTACACCGGTGTCGCCCCCACGGTCGCCCTGCACATCCCGTGGGACAAGGTGGACGACTACGCCGACCTGGCCAGGCACGCCCGTGACCTGGGAGTGGGCATCGGAGCCATCAACTCCAACGTCTTCCAGGACGACGACTACATGCTCGGCAGCGTCACCAACCCCGCCGCGCGGGTGCGCCGCAAGGCGACCGACCACCTGCTGGAGTGCGTGGACATCATGGACGCCACCGGCTCCGACACGCTCAAGCTGTGGTTCTCTGACGGCATCAACTACCCGGGCCAGGACGACATCAGGGCCCGCCAGGACCGCCTGGCCGAGTCCCTGGCCGAGGTGTACGACCGGCTCGGCGAGGGGCAGCGCTTCCTGCTGGAGTACAAGCTGTTCGAGCCCGCCTTCTACGCCACAGACGTGCCCGACTGGGGCACCGCGTACGCCCACTGCGTCAAGCTCGGCCCCAAGGCGCAGGTCGTGGTGGACACCGGCCACCACGCGCCGGGCACCAACATCGAGTTCATCGTGGCGTTCCTGCTGCGCGAGGGCAAGCTGGGCGGGTTCGACTTCAACTCCCGCTTCTACGCCGACGACGACCTCATGGTGGGGGCGGCGGACCCGTTCCAGCTCTTCCGCATCATGTTCGAGGTGGTCCGCGGCGGCGGCCTCGACCCCGAGGCCGGCGTGGCGTTCATGCTGGACCAGTGCCACAACATCGAGCCCAAGATCCCGGGCCAGATCCGCTCGGTGATGAACGTCCAGGAGGCCACCGCCAAGGCCCTGCTGGTGGACCGCGAGGCGCTGGCCGCCGCGCAGTCCGAGGGCGACGTGCTGGGCGCGAACGCCGTGTTCATGGACGCCTACAACACCGACGTGCGGCCGCTGCTCGCCGAGCTGCGGGAGGAGTCGGGGCTGGCGCCCGACCCGATGGCCGCGTACGCCAAGTCCGGATATTTCGAGAAGATCGCCGCCGAGCGCGTCGGCGGTACCCAGGCCGGCTGGGGGGCCTGAGCAATCATGGATGTCGTGAAAGAACTGCTGGAACGCTCTCACCGCCTGGGCGCCGACCCGCGCAACACCAACTACGCGGGCGGCAACACCTCGGCCAAGGGCGCCGCGCCCGACCCGGTCACCGGTGAGGAGGTCGAGCTGCTCTGGGTCAAGGGCTCCGGCGGCGACCTCGGCACGCTGAAGCAGGCCGGGCTCGCCGTGCTCCGCCTCGACCGGCTGCGCGCGCTCAAGGGCGTCTACCCGGGCGTGGAGCGCGAGGACGAGATGGTCGCCGCGTTCGACTACTGCCTGCACGGCAAGGGCGGGGCCGCGCCGTCGATCGACACCGCCATGCACGGCCTGGTCGAGGCCGGGCACGTCGACCACCTGCACCCGGACGCCGGCATCGCGCTCGCGACCGCCGCCGACGGCGAGGAGCTGACCAGGCGCGTCTTCGGCGACCGGGTGGTGTGGGTGCCGTGGCGGCGGCCCGGGTTCCAGCTCGGCCTGGACATCGCCGCCATCAAGGAGGCCAACCCGCAGGCCATCGGCTGCATCCTCGGCGGCCACGGCATCACCGCCTGGGGCGAGACGTCGCAGGAGTGCGAGTCGCGCTCGCTGGAGATCATCCGCACCGCCGAGGCGTACCTGGCCGAGCACGGCCGCCCCGACCCGTTCGGCTCGGTGATCTACGACACCCTGCCCGAGGCGGAGCGCCACGAGCGCGCCGCCGCCCTGTTCCCCTACATCAGGGGCCTGGCCTCCATGGACGTCCGCGTCGTCGGCCACTACACCGACACGCCCGAGGTGCTGGACTTCGTCTCCCGCGCCGAGCACCCGCGCCTGGCCGCGCTTGGCACGTCCTGCCCCGACCACTTCCTGCGGACCAAGGTCGCGCCGCTGGTGCTCGACCTGCCGCCGGACGCGCCCCTCGAGCAGGCCGTCGAACGGCTGCGCGAGCTGCACGCCGCCTACCGCGACGACTACACCGCCTACTACAACCGGCACGCCACCCCCGACTCCCCGGCCATCAGGGGCGCCGACCCGGCGATCGTGCTGGTGCCGGGCGTCGGCATGTTCTCGTTCGGCAAGGACAAGCAGACCGCGCGCGTGGCCGGCGAGTTCTACGTCAACGCCATCAACGTCATGCGCGGCGCCGAGTCCGTCTCCACCTACGCCCCCATCCCCGAGTCGGAGAAGTTCCGCATCGAGTACTGGGAGCTGGAGGAGGCCAAGCTCCGCCGCATGCCCAAGCCGAAGCCCCTGGCGACCCGCGTAGCGCTGGTCACCGGCGGCGGCTCGGGCATCGGCGCGGCCACCGCCCGCCGCCTGGCCGCGGAGGGCGCCTGCGTGGTGGTCGCCGACCGCGACCTGGCCGCCGCGGAGAAGGTCGCCGCCGAGCTCGGCGCGGCCGCCTACCGGGTGTCCGACGTCGCGGTGGCGGTCGCGGTGGACGTCACCTCGGAGGAGCAGATCGCCGAGGCGGTACGCGCGGCGGTGCTGGCGTTCGGCGGCGTCGACCTGGTCGTCAACAACGCCGGCCTGTCGCTGTCCCGCTCGCTGCTCGAGACCACGCTGGACGACTGGGACCTCCAGCACGACGTGATGGCCAGGGGCTCGTTCCTGGTCGCCCGCGAGACCGCCCGGGTCCTGATCAACCAGGCCATGGGCGGCGACATCGTCTACATCTCCTCCAAGAACGCCGTCTTCGCCGGCCCGAACAACGTCGCGTACGGCGCCGCCAAGGCCGACCAGGCGCACCAGGTGCGGCTGCTGGCGGCCGAGCTGGGCGCGCACGGCATCCGCGTCAACGGCATCAACCCCGACGGCGTGGTACGCGGCTCCGGCATCTTCGCCTCCGGCTGGGGCGCCAACCGGGCGGCCGTCTACGGGGTGGAGGAGGAGAAGCTCGGCGAGTTCTACGCGCAGCGCACCCTGCTCAAGCGCGAGGTCCTGCCCGAGCACGTGGCCGCCGCCGTCTTCGCCCTCACCGGCAACGACCTGACCCACACCACGGGCCTGCACATCCCGGTGGACGCGGGCGTGGCCGCGGCCTTCCTGCGCTGACAGCTCAGCCACCATCTCGATCATCGCCAGCGCGGCTCCGGCCGCCGTGACCAGGAATCCCCCGGCCACGGCGGCCCGCTGTCCCCTGCGCACGCCCTTCCATGATCACGCCGTTCCTTCGCAGTGAGCGAGTCCGCGCACCGGCGCGCCCCGAACGGTCTTAGGCGCTGGTCCCTGGCTTTCGCACCCGGGCGGCGACACGCATCCCGTGCGTGGTCCGTTCCGCCGTGCTCAGCCTGACGGATCGCGTACGAAGTGTCATCCGGACTCCATGGCTGAGTCGCAGCAGCCCGAGCAAGATCTTCCAGCGTCGAACAGCGCCCACTTTTCGCAGGGGTCGCGAAGGAAAGATCGGGCAAGTACTCGGTCATGCGCCGATCGTCTCCCAGCCCATCTGCCGCTCACTTGCAACGGACTGCGGCTGTGCACCCCAGCTTGCATATTCATCCTCTGCAGTGCATTATCTTCAACAGCAAGGTCATGAGGTGTTATGCATGAACATGCAGGAGGGGTTCTGATGAGGGCAGCGATCGCGGGAGCCAGCGGCTACGCGGGCGGGGAGCTGCTGCGCATCCTGCTCGGCCACCCCGAGTTCGAGATCGGCGCGCTCACCGCGGCGTCCAGCGCGGGCAGCCGCCTCGGCGCCCATCAGCCCCACCTGCCGCAACTGGCCGACCGCGTCATCGAGGACACCTCCGCTGACACGCTGGCCGGCCACGACGTCGTCTTCCTGGCCCTGCCACACGGCCACTCGGCCGCCGTCGCCGCCCAGCTGGGCGAGGAGACGGTGGTGGTCGACTGCGGCGCCGACCACCGGCTCACCGACCCCGCCGCCTGGCAGGAGTTCTACGGCGGCGAGCACGCCGGCTCCTGGCCCTACGGCCTGCCCGAGCTGCCCGGCCAGCGGGAGATCCTCAAGTCGGCCACCCGCATCGCGGTCCCCGGTTGCTACCCGACCTCCGTCCTGCTCGCCCTGTCGCCCGCCTTCGCCGCGGGGCTGGCCCAGCCGGACGTGGTCGTGGTGGCCGCCAGCGGCACCAGCGGCGCGGGCAAGTCGCTCAAGCCCAACCTCCTCGGCAGCGAGGTCATGGGCTCGGTCAGCGCGTACGGCGTGGGCGGCGTGCACCGGCACACCCCCGAGATGGAGCAGGGCCTGTCGGCCGTCGCCGGGACCCCGGTGCGGGTCTCGTTCACCCCGACGCTGGCCCCCATGAGCCGCGGCATCCTCGCCACCTGCACCGCTCCCGCCGCGCCCGGCGTCACCAAGGAGTCGCTGCGGACGGCGTACGAGGTCGCGCTGAAGGCGGAGCCGTTCGTCAAGCTCCTGCCGGAGGGCGTCTGGCCGGCCACGTCCATGACCTACGGCGCCAACACCGCCGCCCTGCAGGTGACGCTCGACGAGCGCGCGGGCCGCGTGGTCGCCGTCATCGCCATCGACAACCTCACCAAGGGCACGGCCGGAGGCGCGGTCCAGAGCGTGAACCTCGCACTCGGCCTGCCGGAAGAGCTGGGCCTTCCCCTGACAGGAGTCTCTCCGTGAGTGTTACTGCTCCACTCGGTTTCAGAGCCGCGGGTATCGCCGCCGGGATCAAGTCCGGCGGCGCCCGCGACCTCGCCCTCGTCGTCAACGACGGGCCCAGCAGGGCCGCCGCGGGCGTCTTCACCGCCAACCGCGTGAAGGCCGCCCCCGTGCTGTGGTCGCAGCAGGTGCTGTCGGGCGGGCGGCTGCGAGCCGTGATGCTCAACTCCGGCGGCGCCAACGCCTGCACCGGCCCCGAGGGCTTCCAGGACACCCACGCCACCGCCGAGAAGGTGGCCGAGGTGCTCGAGGACTCCGCGGGCGAGGTCGCGGTCTGCTCGACCGGCCTGATCGGCGAGCGGCTGCCGATGGACGCGCTGCTGTCCGGTGTCGAGACCGCCTCGACCCAGCTCTCCCGCGACGGCGGCCTGGCCGCCGCGGACGCCATCCGCACCACGGACACCGTCTCCAAGATCTCGTTCCGGCGGGGGAGCGGCTACATGGTCGGGGGCATGGCGAAGGGCGCGGGCATGCTCGCCCCGGCCCTGGCCACCATGCTCTGCGTGATCACCACGGACGCCGACCTGACCAGCGAGGAGCTCGACGCCACGCTGCGCAAGGCCACGGCCAAGACGTTCGACCGCCTCGACACCGACGGCTGCATGTCGACCAACGACACGGTGCTCCTGCTGGCCAGCGGCGCCTCCGGGGTCAAGCCGGACCTCGCCGAGTTCGAGCAGAAGGTGCTTGAGGTCTGCGCGGACCTGGCCAGGCAGCTCCTGGTGGACGCCGAGGGCGCCTCCAAGGCCATCGCCATCGAGGTCGTCGGCGCCGACTCGGAGGCGGACGCGGTCAAGGTCGGCCGCGCGGTCTCCCGTTCCAACCTGCTCAAGTGCGCCATCCACGGCGAGGACCCCAACTGGGGCCGCGTCCTGGCCGCCATCGGCACCACCGACGCGGTGTTCGAGCCCGACCGCCTCAACGTGGCCATCAACGGCATCTGGATCTGCCGGGGCGGCGCGGTCGGCGACGACCGCTCCAAGGTCGACATGCGCCCCAGGGACGTGACGATCACCATCGACCTGTCGGCCGGCCCGCACACCGCGACCGTGCACACCACGGACCTGACGGCCGAGTACGTGCACGAGAACTCGGCGTACTCCTCATGAGGGCCACCACCGTGCAGACCAAGGCCGAGACGCTGATCGAGGCGCTGCCCTGGCTGACCCGCTTCCACGGCGCGACCGTCGTCATCAAGTACGGCGGCAACGCCATGACCGACGAGTCGCTCAAGGAGGGCTTCGCCGAGGACGTCGTCTTCCTGCAGCACGCGGGCCTGCGCCCGGTCGTCGTGCACGGCGGCGGCCCGCAGATCAGCAGCGCGCTCGACAAGCTGGGCATCGAGTCCACGTTCACCGCCGGGCTGCGGGTCACCACGCCGGAGGCCATGCAGGTCGTCAGAATGGTCCTGGTCGGCCAGGTCAACCGCGACATCGTGGGCCTGGTCAACCGGCACGGCCCGTTCGCCGTCGGCATGTCCGGCGAGGACGCCCACCTGTTCACGGCCGTGCGCAAGCACGCGATCGTGAACGGCGAGCCCGTGGACCTCGGCCAGGTCGGTGAGATCATCAAGGTGGAGCCGGGCGCCGTGCGCGCCCTGATCGACGACGGGCGCATCCCGGTCATCTCCAGCGTGGCGCGCGGAGACGACGGGGAGATCTACAACGTGAACGCCGACACCGCCGCCGCCGCGCTGGCCGTGGCGCTCCAGGCGGAGAAGCTGATCGTCCTCACCGACGTCGAGGGCCTGTACGCCAACTGGCCCGACGACACCGACGTGATCGACCAGCTGAACGCCGACGAGCTGGAGACGCTCATGCCCACGCTGTCCAGCGGCATGGTCCCAAAGATGGAGGCCTGCCTGACCGCGGTCAAGGGCGGCGTCCCGCACGCCCACGTGCTCGACGGCCGCGTGCCACACTCACTGCTGCTGGAGATTTTCACCAATGAGGGAATCGGAACGATGGTGATGCCCTGATGAACCTGCGTCAGAGGTTCGAACAGGCCTTTATGCCCAACTACGGCGTCCCGCCGGTCGCGCTGGCACGAGGTGAGGGCACCCGCGTCTGGGACGTGGACGGCGAGGAATACCTCGACTTCATCGGCGGCATCGCGACCAGCTCGCTCGGTCACGCCCACCCCGCCCTGGTTGAGGCCGTGTCCGCGCAGGTCGCCAAGATCGCGCACACCAGCAACCTGTTCCTGCACGAGCCGGAGGTGCTGCTCGCCGAGAAGCTCCTCGGCCTGCTGAACGCCCCGGCCAAGGTCTTCTTCGCCAACTCCGGCACCGAGGCCAACGAGGCCGCGTACAAGCTCGCGGTCAAGTACGGCAAGCGCGAGGGCCGCTCCTACTTCGTCGCCGCCGAGAACGGCTTCCACGGCCGCACGATCGGCGCACTGTCGCTGACCGGCAAGGCGTCGATCCGCGACCAGTTCGGCCCGTTCCCGATCGACGTGCGCTTCGTCCCGTACGGCGACGCCGGCGCGCTCAAGGAGGCCGTGACCGGCGACTGCATCGCGGTGTTCCTGGAGCCCACGCAGGGCGAGGCCGGCGTCGTGCCGCCGCCCGAGGGCTACTTCGAGGCGGCCCGCGAGATCTGCGACTCGACCGGCGCCCTGCTGGTGGCCGACGAGATCCAGTCCGCGATCGGCCGCACCGGCCACTGGTTCGCCCACCAGGCCGACGGCGTCACCCCCGACATCCTGACCCTGGCCAAGGGGCTGGGCGGCGGGCTGCCGATCGGCGCGTGCATCGGGTTCGGCGACGCCGGCAAGCTGTTCGCCAAGGGCGACCACGGCTCGACGTTCGGCGGCAACCCGGTCGCGTGCGCCGCGGCGCTGGCCGTGCTCGACAACCTCGACCTCGACCACGTCAAGTCGGCCTCCGCGCGGCTGCGCAACGGCCTTGAGTCGATCCGCCACCCGCTGCTGAAGGGCGTGCGCGGGCGCGGCCTGTGGCTGGCGACCGTGCTGAGCGAGCCCCGCTCGGCCGAGGTCCAGAAGGCCGCCCAGAGCGCCGGCTTCCTGGTCAACGCGCTCCAGCCCGACGCCGTACGCATCGCGCCGCCGCTGGTGGTCACGGCGGAGGAGATCGACACGTTCGTGGGCGCGTACCCGGCGATCCTCGCGGAGGCGGCCAAATGAGCATCAGGCACGGCGCGGACTCGGCGCACATCAGACACTTCCTGCGAGACGACGACCTCACGCCCGCCGAGCAGGCCCAGGTGCTGGAGCTCGCCGCGGCCATGAAGAAGGACCGGTTCGGCTACCGCCCGTTCGAGGGCCCGCAGACCGTCGCGGTCCTGTTCGACAAGCCGTCGGCCCGCACCCGCGTCTCCTTCCACACCGGCATCGGCGAGCTCGGCGGGCTGCCGCTGGTCGTGGACAACGTCTCCGTCCTCATGGGCCGCGGCGAGCCCACCGCCGACCTCGCCAGGGTGCTCGACCGGCAGGTCGCCGCCATCGTCTGGCGGACCACCGGTCAGGAGCTCATCGACGAGATGGCCGCCCACTCCCGGGTGCCCGTCGTGAACGCGCTCACCGACGAGTTCCACCCCTGCCAGATCCTCGCCGACCTGCAGACGGTCCAGGAGAAGCTGGGCAGGACCGCCGGGGTCACGCTCACGTACCTGGGTGACGGCGCCAACAACATGGCCCACTCCTACCTGCTCGGCGGCGCCACCGCGGGCATGCACGTGAGGATCGGCGCCCCGTCCGGCTACCAGCCGGACGCGGTCATCCTCGACCAGGCGGCCGCCATCGCGGCCAGGACGGGCGGCTCGGTGATCTCGCTGTCCGACCCGGTGGCCGCCGTCCAGGGGGCGCACGTGATCGCCACCGACACGTGGGTGTCGATGGGCCAGGACGGCAAGGAGCAGCGGGTGGCCGTGCTCAAGCCGTACCAGGTGAACTCCGAGCTGCTCGAGCACGCCGCGCCGGACGCGATCGTGCTGCACTGCCTGCCGGCCTACCGCGGCTACGAGATCACCGAAGAGGTGCTCGAAGGCCCGAAGAGCGCCGTGTGGGACCAGGCGGAGAACCGGCTGCACGCCCAGAAGGCACTCCTCCACTGGTTGGTGACACATGTGACCTCGCGGAGCGAGGGCACCAGTAAGCACAGCGACTCCGTCATGAGGCCGAAGGACTCATGACGATCCCGATGACCAAGGCGGCCAGGCAGGCGAAGATCACTGACCTGCTGCAGCGGAAGGCCGTGCGCTCCCAGCCGGAGCTCGCCAAGCTGCTCGCCGAGAGCGGCGTCGAGGTCACCCAGGCCACGCTCTCGCGTGACCTCGACGAGCTCGGCGCGCTCAAGCTGCGCGCCGACGACGGCTCCCTGGTGTACGCCCTGCCCGGCGAGGGCGGCGGCCGGATCCCGCTCACCAGGCTGGGCACCGGCGAGTCCCCGGCCGCGCGGCTGCACCGCATCGCCGAGGAGCTGCTGGTCAGTGCCGAGGCCTCGGCCAACTTGGTCATCGCGCGAACCCCGCCGGGCGCGGCCCAGTTCCTGGCCTCCGCCATCGACCACGCCGACTGGGAGTCGATCCTCGGCACGGTCGCCGGCGACGACACGATCCTCGTCATCAGCCGCGATCCGACAGGCGGCCAGGCGGTCGCGGACGCGCTGCTGAAGATGGCCGACCGGCGCGGCTGAGCGCCAAGCATCGAGACTTGTACCTGGAGAAAGTGAAATGCCGGAAAGAGCGGTACTGGCGTGTTCCGGCGGCCCGGATACCTCGGCCGCCACCCCGTACCTCTAAGATCGCCGCCGCGCGAGACGCAAAGAAGGGGTGACTTGCACTATGGTCCGGGGGGACACGAAGGAGATGACGGTGAGTGATGGCAAGCCGATGCGGCTGTGGGGTGGGCGCTTCGAGAGCGGCCCGTCCGACGCGCTGGCCCGGCTGTCGGTGAGCGTGCACTTCGACTGGCGGCTCGTGCCGTACGACCTGGCCGCGTCCAGGGCGCACGCGCGCGTGCTGCACAGGGCGGGGCTGCTGAGCGACGACGAGCTCGAGCGCATGATCGGCGCGCTCGACGACCTGGAGCGCGCCTGCAAGGCGGGCGAGTTCCGGCCGACGGTCGCCGACGAGGACGTGCACACCGCGCTGGAGCGCGGCCTGCTCGAGCGGCTCGGCTCGCTCGGCGGCAAGCTGCGCGCCGGGCGCTCACGCAACGACCAGATCGCCACCGACCTGCGCCTCTATCTGCGTGACCACGCCCGCACGGTCGTCTCGCGCCTGGTCGAGCTGGAAACCGCGCTCATGGCCCAGGCAGAGCAGCATGCCGAGACGGCCGCGCCCGGCATGACGCACCTGCAGCACGCGCAGCCGGTGTCGTTCGGTCACCAGCTGCTGGCCCATGTGCACGCCTTCGCCCGCGACATCGACCGGCTGACCGACTGGGACAGGCGCGCCGCGATCTCCCCGCTCGGCGCGGGGGCGCTGGCGGGCTCGTCGCTGCCGCTCGACCCGCAGGCCGTGGCGGAGGAGCTGGGCTTCTCGGCCGCCGCGCCCAACTCGATGGACGCCGTCGCCGACCGCGACTTCGCGGCGGAGTTCCTGTTCGACGCGGCCATGATCGGCGTGCACCTGTCGCGGCTGGGCGAGGAGATCGTCCTGTGGGCCTCGCAGGAGTTCCGCTGGATCGAGATGGACGACGCCTACTCCACCGGCTCGTCGATCATGCCCCAGAAGAAGAACCCCGACGTCGCCGAGCTGGCCCGCGGCAAGTCCGGACGCCTGATCGGCAACCTGATGTCGCTGCTGACCACGCTCAAGGGCCTGCCGCTGACCTACAACCGCGACCTGCAGGAGGACAAGGAGCCCGTCTTCGACGCGGTCGACACCCTGCTGCTGGTCCTGCCCGCGGTGGCCGGGCTGGTCGCGACCATGCGCGTCAACACCGCCCGGCTGGAGTCCTCGGCCCCCGACGGCTTCGCGCTGGCCACCGACCTGGCCGAGCTGCTCGTACGCCGCGGGGTCCCGTTCCGCGAGGCCCACGAGGCGGTCGGCCATCTCGTGGTGTGGTGCCAGGTCAACGACAAGGACCTGGGCGAGCTCACGGACGACGAACTGGTCAAGGTGTCGCCGCACCTGACGCCCGACGTGCGCGACGTGCTCAACGTGCCCGG
Organism: Nonomuraea sp. B19D2; assembly: GCF_040137845.1. Classification (NCBI taxonomy): domain Bacteria; kingdom Bacillati; phylum Actinomycetota; class Actinomycetes; order Streptosporangiales; family Streptosporangiaceae; genus Nonomuraea; species Nonomuraea sp. B19D2. The sequence continues at coordinate 269,184 of NZ_JBEFAK010000012.1, forward strand.
CGCCCTGGCCGCCCGCAAGGCCCACGGAGGCACCGCCCCTGACCGCGTACGCGACCAGCTCATCGCGCTCAGGGAGGCGGTCGACGCGCAGGCGGCATGGGCAGCGGGGAGCTGAGCCCCGCCGCGCTGCCGCGGAGCTTCTTCGACAGGCCGTCGCACGAGGTGGCGCCCGACCTGCTCGGGCGCGTGCTCGTGCACGGCAGTGTGGATGGCATCGTCGCTGTCCGCCTGACCGAGGTCGAGGCGTACGGCGGCCCCGGCGAGGATCCGGCCGCCCACACCTACCGGGGCAAGACGCCGCGCAACGCCGTCATGTTCGGCCCCCCGGGCCACCTGTACGTGTACTTCACGTACGGCATGCACTTCTGCGCGAACCTCGTGTGCCTGCCCGACGGCTTCGGCTCGGCCGTGCTGCTGCGGGCGGGCGAGGTGGTGGCAGGCATCGAGGAGGCCCGCGCCCGGCGCTCCGCCACGGGCAACGGCCGCTCTTCCAGGGGCGACGGCGCAGCGGCACGCGGCAGGACGATCCCCGATCGGGACCTGGCGCGCGGCCCCGCCAGGCTGGCCGTCGTGCTCGGCCTGCTCCGCGAGCACAACGGCCTCGACGCGATCGGGGACGCCTCGCGGGCGCTTCCCGGCGAGGCCCCCTTCGCCTCCGGCCACCGGCTGACCGGCGTGCCCCACGGAGCGGCGGCCGTGCTGGAGGGCCGCCCGGCCGACCCGGCCTCGATCAGGTCAGGCCCGCGCACCGGCATCTCGACCGCCAAGGACACCCCGTGGCGGTTCTGGATCGACGGCGACCCGACCGTGTCGCCGTACCGCCCTCACGTGCCGCGCCGCCGCAACGCCGCGGCCACCTCCGTGGGAGAGGTGCCCAGCTCGTGAGAACTGAAGATGTGCAGGTTGTCGCCGGTGTCGATCTCGAGCATCTCGCTCCGCAGCCCCCACCGCCTGCGTACGTCGACCTTGATCTCCCAGATCGCCTCCCAGGGCACGTGCCGCTTGCCTGCGAACCCGTGCACCACGGTGATCCCGCTCTCGTCGGCGGCCAGCCGTACGGGGACGAGCAGGTCGCGCAGCCCCATCCCGCCGATCAGCACGGCCGCGGGAACGGCCAGGATCACGCCGCGCACGTCGCCCTGGAACCACCAGTAGACGGCGAGCCCGGCACACGCCAGAGCCCCTAAGATCTTGAAAACGGCCAGCTCGCGACGGACCCTCCACATGGAGACAGAGCGTATCCAAGTGGCGGTCAACCCAGGCGATCGGGCACGCTTGTCATACTTAATGTCCAACGTCTCAATGGAAAGCCGGCACCGTGACCGACATTCTCGATGAACTCGAATGGCGCGACGTCCTCGCGCAGACCACCGACATCGACGCCCTGCGCGACGTGCTGTCGAAAGGTCCGATCACGGTCTATGCGGGCTTCGACCCGACCGCACCTTCGCTGCACGTCGGCAACCTGGCCACGCTGCTGATCCTCACGCGCTTCCAGCGGGCGGGTCACAAGCCCATCGGCCTGGTCGGCGGCGCGACAGGTCTGATCGGCGACCCCAGCGGCAAGAGCACCGAGCGGGTGCTCAACACCGCCGAGGTGGTGGCTGAGTGGGTGTCGCGCATCCGGGTCCAGGTGGAGAAGTTCCTGTCCTTCGAGCCGGCTCCCAACGCCGCGACGCTGGTCAGCAACCTCGACTGGACGGGCGGGCTGTCGGCCATCGACTTCCTGCGCGACGTCGGCAAGCACTTCCCGGTCAACCGCATGCTCGCTCGCGAGTCCGTCGCGGCCAGGCTCGGCGGCGAGGGGCTCAGCTACACCGAGTTCAGCTACCAGATCCTGCAGGCCAACGACTACCTGGAGCTCTACCGGCGCAACGGCTGCGAGCTCCAGGTGGGCGGCAGCGACCAGTGGGGCAACATCACCGCCGGCGTCGACCTGATCAGGCGCGTCGAAGGCGCTCACGTCCACGCCCTGACCGGCAAGCTGATCACCAAGGCCGACGGCACCAAGTTCGGCAAGACCGCGGGCGGCGCCGTATGGCTCGACCCGGCGCTGACCTCTCCCTACGCGTTCTACCAGTACTGGCTGAACGCCGACGACCGCGACGTGATCCGTTTCCTGAGGGTGTTCACGTTCCGCTCGCGTGAGGAGATCGACGAGCTGGAGAAGGCCGTCGCCGACCGCCCGTTCGCCAGGGAGGCACAGCGCACGCTGGCCGAGGACCTGACGACGTTGGTGCACGGGGAGGAGGAGCTGGCCGCGGTGGTGGCCGCCTCCAAGGCCCTGTTCGGTCAGGGGGCGCTCGAGGAATTGTCGGCCGCCACCCTGCAAGGCGCGCTGGCCGAGGTGCCCAGGGCGGAGATTCCCGCCCTCGGGGTGCCGTTCGTGGACCTGCTCGCCGACAGCGGGCTGGTGGAGTCGAAGTCGGCGGCCCGGCGTGCCGTGAAGGAGGGCGGGGCGTACCTCAACAACGTCAAGATCACCGATGAGGCGTACGTGCCGATCTCGGACGACCTGCTGCACGGGCGGTTCATGGTGCTCCGGCGCGGCAAGAAGTCGATCGGCGGCGTCGAGGTCGCCGGCTCCTAGCTCTTGCACAGAAGCGGGCCTTTCCGAAGTGGAAGGGCCCGCTTTCGCGTTCACCGGCGGGTGAACAGCGCCACCGTCAGCCCCGGCAGATCAGCGGAGTGCTTGGCCAGGCTCAGCCGGAACCCCGCCTTCTGCACTTCCGCCACCCGTGGAATCGCCGACTGTTTGCTTCCGCGCCAGACCACCCAGACCCGGTCCCGCCCCTGCAAGGCGGCGTCCACGTCGGACCGCTCGGGATACCCGAATCCGTCCGGCGAGGGCACGTCGCCGGCCTTGAGCACGTCCACGGGCATCGCGGAGTCGGCGTAGTACTCGAAACCGGTGCGGAGCTGGCTCTGCCCGTAGACGATCGCGTCATCGGGCTCGGCCTTGATGACGCGCAGCGCCCACGGGATGTTCTCGAACCGCCCGTTCTCCTCGCGTACCGTCACATGCTCCTGGAACGACAGCGCGCACCCCAGCAGCACGACCACCGCGGCGGCAACCACGTGGAGCCGGGGAAGGGACGCCACGGCGAGCCCGGCCAGCAGCGCCAGCGCGGGCGCGGTCACGAAGAGATACCGATCCACATAGACGGGCGTCACGAGCTGCGAGACGGCGAGCAGCAGCACGGGAGGGAGGACCAGCCAGCCGACCAGCGCGAACACCCACGCCCGGCCAGTCACCCGCGCCCTGTCAGCCATCCACGCCTGGTCGGTGACCTGCGCCCTGTCAGCCATCCATGCCTGGTCGGTGACCCGCGCCCGCTCAGTCACCCGCGCCTCCGCCGGCAGGCCGCCCGTTCGCGGGGCCGCGGTCCGAGGCCCGCGCGAGGCTCTCCACAGCAGCACCGCACCGGCCAGCGCCATCGCGAACAACATCACCCCGAGCCCGTTCGCCCCCGCCGCCATCTTCGGGAACTTCAGCCACACCTCCGGCCCGCGCTGTGGAATCCAGCTGATCGCGTGCCGCTCCCCGAACCCGACCAACCCCAGCACGACAGCAGGCAGACAACCGAGCGACAGCGCCGCCAGCATGCGCACCACCCAGCTCCGGCGCGCCAGTGCCAGCTGAGCGGGGAACACGAGCACCGCGAACAGATGGGTGCAGCACACGAGCGCGACCGCGATCCCGTACAGCACCCACCGCCTTCCGCCCGGCCGCTCGATCGCCCGGTGCAGCGCCCAGAACGAGAACACGACGGCGGCCGCGGCGAGCGCGTACGGCCTGGCGAAGGCCCCGAAGTAGGACACCGAGGGCAGGATCGCGAAGACGGCGGCCGCGGTCACCCCCGCTCGTGCGCTGTGCAGCCGCCTGCCCAGGTCGACCAGGAACCAGGCCGCCACGCCGATCCCCACCGCCGACGGCAACCGCAACCACAGCTCCGCCGTGCCGGCCTTCGCCCAGAGGTGCATGAACAGGTAGTACGGGAGGAAGTGCCCGTCGATGTGGCGAGCCAGCTCCCACATGCCCGGCAGCGACCGGGAAGCGGCGCTGATGGTGGCCAGTTCGTCGCCGTTCAGGGTGGCGGAGCCCGTCCCGGTGAATGCCGCGGCCCCGGCGAGCAATGCCATCCACCATGGGGTGGACGTGCGGAGCCGTTCGGCGGGGCGGGTGGGGGGAGCGAGTGTGGCGGCTGTGGTCACCGGGGCAGGATACGCGTTCGGCCGGCTATTGCTGGGTCGTGCGTGTCGGCTTCATAACAATCACCACTCGTCGCTCGGCATCGCCGACCGGGCGCTCGTACTCCAGGCCGTAGCGGTTGGCCAGCACGTCGAAGAAGTCGCCCGACGGATCGGGCTCGACCCGCTCGACCACGCCACGGATCTCCACATAGCGGTACGGCTTCTCCGGATCGTTGATGGAGACCGCTACCTGCGGATGTTCCATGACGTTCCGATACTTGCGGCGGTCCATCGTGGTCGTGAACCGCAAGTGCTCTCCGTCCCAGATCGTCCAGACCGGATTCACGTTGGGCGCCCCGTCGGGCCCGATCGTCGCCAGATGGGCGAACAACGGCCGGTGCAGCAGGTCCAGGTGGCTCTCGGGAATCATCACGCCTCTTTCTCAGGCATCGTTGTGGGGTGGCTATCAAAGCTTTGATAACCATCAATGTTGTACCATTCCTGGCATGGGAATGCATGCGGACGAACGCCTCGGACTGGACATCAAGCGCGCCGAGCAGGCACTGATCGCCGCAAAGCAGGCCGCCATCCGGCCTGCGGGGCTGACCGTTCCCCAGTACGCTGCCCTGTTCACGCTGGCCGACAACCCCGGAATCTCGGGCGCCGCGCTGGCACGAGCGTGCCTGGTGACGCCCCAGGCCATGACCGTTGTGCTGAAGAACCTGGAGGAGCGCGGACTCATCGAGCGCTCGCCCCACCCTTGGCACCGCAATGTCCTGGAGACCCGGCTGGCCGAGGCTGGGCGCGCGGCGCTGGAGGCGGCGGACGAGCGGGCCGTGGTGGTCGAGCGGGCGATCGCGGCCGAGTTCAGCGCCGAGGAGCGCAAGACTCTGCGGGACCTGTTGGCTCGGTGCGGTGAGGCCATCGCCCGCGCCGCCCAGCAACTGTGACGAGCCTGTCCGGCCGGGCGGTGGCGGACCCGCCTGGCCGGGCGGTGACGAGCCCGCCTGGCTGAGCGGTGGCAAGCCTTGCTCCGCCGGGTGATGACAGCCCGCTTGGCGAGGCGATTTGACGTGGCGCGGATCGCGACCTAGTCTTTCAGTTCGCGCCGGGAGCGAGCCGGACGCCACTCAGGCGGACGGGCCCCCGCGCAAGCCCCTTGAAATGACGAGCCACTCGGCGGAGCTGCTTCGGCATGCTCTCGCATGAGGTCGTCGTCGGGTGCGTTGAACCCACCGGAAAATCGGTTGATTCGACACGCTCTGGATGACACGGTAAGTTGAGAGGGTTGCCCCGGAAACGGGGTGCACCATCCTAGCCAGGTATGACCGGCTCCCAGCAAATCCTCGGATTTGACAGGAAACGGCAAACTCGGTAAATTTTAGGAAAACGAACGGTACGCCTCCGAGCGAAAGCCAGAAGGCCTGAGCGAAGATGTACGCGTCCGTTTCTTGAGAACTCAACAGTGTGTTAAAAGCCAGTGCATGAGATACATGCATGACCCCGTCTTTTTGACGGATAGCTCGGATTTGTTTTCCGGACAAGACATTGTTTGGAGAGTTTGATCCTGGCTCAGGACGAACGCTGGCGGCGTGCTTAACACATGCAAGTCGAGCGGAAAGGCCCTTCGGGGTACTCGAGCGGCGAACGGGTGAGTAACACGTGAGCAACC
>NZ_JBEFAK010000120.1:0-2801 GCF_040137845.1 Nonomuraea sp. B19D2
GACGGCCCGCACGACTTCGGCCCGCAACTCTGGCGGATATATTCTCGGCTTCTTCGCCACGTGCTTCCTTCCCGGACTGCCTCTGACCCTACTTGGGTCCGAGTCCGGAAGGTTCGGGGCACCTCAGTTCCTGCGTTTGGCCGAGTAGCGTTTCCATTCCTTCCAGCGGATCTGCCGCATCCGCCGACGTAGCCATTCATCCAGATCACGGAGCCTGCGTCCCAGGTCCGCGGTAGGCCATCCACCCCAAGGTGAAGGCGTTGAGCCTGTCGATCATGAAGACACGGATGTCACCGGCGAAGGGCACGAACCGGTGACCGCGCCGCCACAACTCCCGGTCCAGATCATCCAGCATGATGTTCGACAAGATCGGCGACAGCGGCGAGCCCTACGGGGTTCCCTCCACCGACACCCGGACGATCCCATCGATCATCAACCCGGCCTCCAGATACGCCCGGAGAGCTTGAGCAGCCTGCGGTCGGTGACCTTACGCGCCACCCGCGCCATGACATGCCTTCCATCCGCACCACCACGTGCTCATCGAGATCGGGCGGTCGCCGCCCACGAGCCTGATGCGGCCGATGCCCGTTAAGCCCAGCAAGATCGGGCAGAACCCGGAGTTACGGTCCTACATTCAGGAGAACCTGCACATGCGCTGGAGCCCGGAGCAGATCTGCCAGAGCCTGCGCCGGACCTTTCCCGAGTGGGCGGAGATGCACGTGCGTCACGAGACCATCTACCAGGCCCTCTATGTCCAGGGCCGCGGCGAGCTACGCCGCGAGGTAACCCGGGCGTTGCGCACCGGCCGTGCCATGCGCAAGCCGCGCCGTCTGGCTCAGCAGCGCCAGCCCCGCTACAGCGCTCCGATGGTGATGATCAGCGAGCGGCCGGCGGAGGCCGACGACCGTGCCGTGCCCGGCCACTGGGAAGGCGACCTCATCATCGGCAAGAATCAGTTGTCCGCCATCGGGACCTTGGTTGAGCGCACCACGCGCTACGTCATGCTTGTCCACCTGCCACACGACCACAGCGCGGTCAGCATGCGCGATGCCCTGCTGGACAGCATCGTGACGCTCCCGACCCATCTCAGACGCTCCCTCACCTGGGACCAAGGCAGCGAGATGGGTCGCCACCACGAGTTCTCCATCGCCGCCGACATGCCCGTCTACTTCTGCGACCCGGCCAGCTCCTGGCAGCGCGGCTCGAACGAGAACGCCTATTGGGCAAGGTGAGTCGCGCGGGGCTTCTTCGACGGGAGAGGCTCAGCGTTGGGCGGTTGGGTGACTCGGAGAACACGTGCCGGAAGGCTTTCCGTTGATCTGTCCACAGCCGCCCGCAGGGCGAGAGCCCTGACCGGGAGTGACTTGATAGAAGCCTGCTGAGCCGTCAACTCGCAATAGGTCTGTCCCCTGGCCAGGGCCTTCGTCTCTGTCCGTCATCCGCTACCGCAGAGAACAGGACTTCTCGATGGTGACAGTGGGGATCGACCCGCACAAGCACGTCCACGTCGCGGTGGCCGTCGCACCTGACGGCCGGCAGATCGGCAAGCCGTTCACGGTGAAGAACGACGCTCTGCTGATCACCGCGCTGCTCGGCTGGGTCCGCACGATCGCCGACGGCGCGCCAGTCGTCTGGGCCATCGAGGATGGTCGCGGCTTCGCCCGCCGCCTGGCCGACGGGCTGCTGCTCGCAGGCCATGAGGTGGTCTGGGTTCCCACCCGGCTGACCGCGGCCCACCGCAGACTCCACGCCGCCACGGGCGCCAAGTCAGATCCCGCCGACGCCGCCGCGGCCGCCCGTGCTGCTATCGCCACCCCTGAACTAGCCCGACACCGCATCGACGAACACGTCCGCGAGCTGCGTGTTCTGGTTGACTACCGCGCCGACCTCATCAAACGCCGCACCACGCTGATCAACCAGCTCAAGGCCCAGCTCCATCTCTGGCTCGACCACACCCCGGGCGACCTTTCCCGTCCCAAAGGCACAGACACGCTGGCCTGCCTGCTGGCCACCGCACACTTGGGCGCCCACGTCCGCAGAGTGCTCCTGGACATGACCACCGAGCTTTCGGAGCTCAACCGGCGTGTTCACGCCCTCGACGCCACGATCAAAGAGATCGTCATTCCGCTGGCCCCGGCCCTCCTGGAGATCACCGGCATCAGCCACAACTCCGCCGCCGTCCTCATCGCCGAGATTGGCGACATCACGCGCTTTCCCAGCTCAGCCAAGCTCGCGCGCTACACCGGCTGCGCTCCCATCCCCGTCTACTCCTCAGACCAGAAGCGCCACCGCCTCCACCGAGGCGGCAACCGCCGCCTCAACAGCGTCCTTTACACCGCGGCCATCGTCCAGAAACGCTTCCACCCAGCCGCCCAGGAGCTCCTGGCCCGCCATGAACCCGCCAAAGGCAAACGCGGCGCCCGCCGCATCCTCCAACGCCACCTCATCGACGTCATCCACCGAGCAATGACCACCGATCGAGCATCCTGGCAACACCAAATCACACACCACCAGACAGCGGCTTGACATAGAAGCATCAACGGCCTGCTGCGGCAGTATTTCCCCAAGGGCACCGACCTGTCGGTTCACACCCGCGAGGACCTCGACGCCGTCGCCGCTGAATTGAACGCCAGGCCACGGAAGACGCTCGGCTGGGATACCCCAGCGGAACGCCTTGAGCTGCCCCGGGTTGGTTGGAGGCTCCCAAGACTGGAAGGCTGGGAGTCGTGCCCGCACCGAGGAAGTACCCCCAAGAGCTGCGTGAACGCGCCATCAAGATGGTGTTCGACCTGCGTGAGGAG
>NZ_JBEFAK010000121.1:0-2769 GCF_040137845.1 Nonomuraea sp. B19D2
CGCCGTCGCTCGGAGTGGCCGGCGCCAAGCCGGCCACCTCGACCGGCAAAGCGCTGTCGGTGGTGGCCCTGCGCAAGACCTACGGGGACGTCGTCGCTGTCGACGAGGCGTCCATGGAGATCGCCGCTGGGGAGTTCGTCACCTTCCTCGGCGCCTCGGGGTCGGGCAAGACCACGACCCTGATGATGATCGCCGGTTTCTGTGAGCCGGATTCCGGCACCATCACCGTCGGGGGCCATGATGTGACCCGGCTGGCGCCGCAGAAGCGGGGCCTGGGTTTCGTGTTCCAGCAGTATCTGCTGTTCCCGCACATGACCGTCGCCGAGAACGTCGCCTTCCCGCTCACGCTGCGCGGCGTGCCGAAGCAGGAAATCCGGCGGCGGGTCGGGCAGACGCTGGAGATGGCGGGCCTGTCCGGGTTCGGCGGCCGCAAGCCGCGTGAGCTGTCCGGCGGGCAGCAGCAGCGGGTGGCCCTGTGCCGGGCGCTGGTCTACCGGCCGCCGGTCATCCTCATGGACGAGCCCCTCGGAGCGTTGGACAAGAAGCTGCGCGACCAGCTCCAGGTCGAGATCAAGGCCATCCAGCAGGAGCTGGGCCTGACCGTCATCTACGTCACGCACGACCAGGAGGAGGCGCTGGTCCTGTCCGACCGCATCGCGGTGATGCGCAACGGCCTGATCGAGCAGTTCGACACCCCCCGGGAACTGTTCGAGCGGCCCAAGACCGCCTTCGTCGCCGACTTCCTCGGCGCGGCCAACTTCCTGCCCGGCCGCATCGACAAGCACGACGACGAGCACACCCTGGTCCGCCTGGACCACAGCGGGGGCCTGCTGAAGGCACGGCGCCACGACCTGGCCGCCGGCACCCAGGTCAAAGTCGCCGTGCAGCCGGGCCGGCTGCGGGCCTGTGCCGCCGACCAGGGGTTTTGTACCGGCACAGTCGAGACCGCCACCTACGTCGGCACCCTGGTCCGCGCGGGCGTGCGCATCGACGGCAAGGAGGCGCCGCTGCTGCGCCTGGAGGCACCGGCCGGCCGCGGGCCCGGCGCCGGCGATCGGGTCGGCATCTGCGCCGATCCGGACGATGTCAACCTCTTCCCCGGCGAACAGGGCAGGTGAGCGATGGCCGCCACCCTCGCCGGCGCCCCCGCCCGCCCCCGCCGGCTGCTGGCCTCCCGCAGAAACCGGGCCGGCATCCTCTACGCCCTGCCGGCCGTGATCTACCTGCTGGCGCTGTTCGTCTACCCGATCTTCAGCACGCTGCTGCTGAGCGTGCAGGACTCTGACGGAGCCCTGACGCTGCACTGGTACGCCGACGCGCTGACGGGCGTGAACCTGTCGGTGCTGTTCACCACGCTGCGCATCGCCGCCGAGACGGCGCTGTTCAGCCTGGTCATCGGGTTCCTGCTGGCCAACGCGATCTCCAGGCTGCGGCCCCTGCTGGCCGCCCTGGCCATGCTGATCGTCGTCGTCCCGCACTTCATCAGCGCCCTGGTGCGCACCTACGGATGGATCATCATGCTCGGCGACAAGGGCCTGATGAACCAGCTGCTGGCCGGCCTGGGGGTGTCCGGCGCGCCGTACCAGCTGCTCTACAACGAGATCGGCGTGGTCATCGGCACCACCGCGATGATGCTGCCCTACACCGTGCTGCTGCTGTACGGCGTGATGCGCGGCGTGGACCGCAGACTGCTCGCCGCCGCAGCCAGCATGGGCGCCGGCCGCCTGACCATCTTCCGCCGGGTCTACCTTCCGCTGGTCGCTCCCGGACTGGCCACCGCCGGGCTGCTCAGCTTCATCCTCGCGCTCGGCTACTACATCACCCCCGCCCTGATGGGCGGCCCCAACCAGACGATGATCGCCTCCCTCATCAACCAGCAGGTGATGAAGCAGAACCAATGGAACGGCGCGGCCGCCGAGGGCGTCATCCTGCTGCTGCTGACCTTCGCAGGCCTGCTTCTGGTCAAGCTCGTCAGCTCCCTCGGCGAGGCCAAGAAGAGGAGCGCGTCATGATGGAGTTGCGCAGCACCCGCACCGGGCGGATCGCGCTGACCACGTTCGCCACCATCATCCTGCTGTTCCTGGCACTGCCGATCATCGTGATCGTCATCACCTCCTTCAGCAAAAGCGCCTTCGCCTCCTTCCCGCCGGACTCCTTCTCGCTCGGCTGGTACCAGGCGCTGTTCGCCGACGGCAGCAAATGGCCGGGCGCGCTGTCGCTGAGCGCTCTCATCGCCTCGCTCAGCACCGTGTTCTCCCTGATCCTCGGCGTGACCGCGGCGACCGCGCTGACCCGCAGCGAACTGCCGCTGCGCTCCGCGGTCTACGCCCTGGTCCTGGGGCCACTGGTCATCCCGCATATCGTCACCGCCCTGGGCCTGTTCCTACTCTTCGAGCCCGCCTCGATGCTGGGCAGCCCGCTCGCGATCGCCCTGGGGCACACCGTGATGGCCTCGCCGATCGCGGTGATGATCCTCGTCGCGACGCTACGCGGAATCGACGAACGCCTGGAGGACGCCGCGGCGAGCATGGGCGCCGGCCGCCTGACGATCGCCCGGCGAATCACCTTCCCCCTGGCCGCGCCGGGGATGGTCGCGGCGGCGATCTTCTCCTTCATCACCAGTTTCGATGATTTCTACGTCTCACAGTTCCTGTCCTCCGTCGGCACCCTGACGCTGCCGGTGCAGATCTACAACTCCCTGATGTTCGACATCGATCCCAGCGTGACCGCGGTCAGCGCGCTACTGATCGCCTTCGCAGTCCTCGCCCT
>NZ_JBEFAK010000122.1:0-2539 GCF_040137845.1 Nonomuraea sp. B19D2
TGTCGGGTAGCGGCGGCACGTTGCCGTGCCGCCGCCCCCTCAGAACCGGGCGAGCGGGCTTTCCCCGCACCACGGCTCAAGCAAGCCCCGAGGGCTCGGCGGGTGAGAATGTGGCCGGTCTCCTGCGGTTGCGTGCCCGGAGGCTGCGGTAGCAGGAGGTGTGCACCATGCGTGTTCGCTTACCGTCCGGCGTGCCGTGCCGCTCGTGGGTGAGGTAGTCGGCGGCAATCGCCCGCCGAGCAACACCCAGCCACCAGCGTTCCCACTGGTTCGGGGACTGTGGCGGCTGGTCGGCGGTCAGAAGATGCTCCCCGCAGAGCGGGCAACGCCCGTCCTGCTTGGTCAGCAAGGCGAGGTTGTAGTCGTCCAGTGGGGGCGTGACCTTTCTGCGCCGCTTGGCCCAGTATTCGATCAGGTCTGGGTCGTCGGGGGACGCTCCGGGCCGGACGAGCTGGTGCCGGACGATCGGTGTCCAGGAGAACTTGACCAGGTAACGGGCGTGATCGCCGACCTGTTCGCCGAACACCCAGTGGTCGTCCCGGAACCGGTTGTGCTTGCCGAAGTAGCGGCGTTTGATCCACTTCTTCGACTTGTTGGGATGTTGGTGGACGGCCCACCGCCAGGTGAGCCACCACACGTGGTGGTCCAGCTCGTTGAAGATCTGAGCGGCCACCACACCCCGGTAGTAGGCGGCCCAGCCCCGGATGATGGGGTTGAGCCTGGAGATCAGCTCCCTCACCGAGGAGCCCCGCATCCTGCGCGTCTCGTCGGTGAGCCTCTTGCGAATACGCTTGACCGCGTCCCGGCTTGGTTTGATCAGCAGCTTGCCGTTGGAGTAGCGGCGAACGCTGAAACCCAGGAAGTCAAAGCCTTCGCCGGCGTGGATGACCTTCGTCTTGTCCTCGTTGAAGACCAGTCCTCGCGGCTCCAGCCACTGGGCCAGCCGCTGCTTGACCCGGTAGGCTTCCTGCTCGGAGTAACAGCAGACCACCAGGTCATCGGCATACCTCACCAGAACCGGAGTCCCCTCCCGCGCCCGACCGGCCGTCACACCGGTCATGCGGTAACGGACGCCTGCGGCCTCCTCCAGCCCATGGAGTGCCACGTTCATCAACAACGGGCTGATCACGCCGCCTTGGGGCGAGCCCTCGTCGGTGGGCGTGAACATCTCGCCCTCGATCACCCCGGCCTTCAGCCAGCGCGCGATGAGGTCCCTGGCGGGGAACCCGCCGAGCGCGTCGAGGAGCTGTTCGTGGTTGATGTTGTCGAACGCGGCCGACAGATCGGCATCTAAGATCCACACCCGGTTGGCCCGAGGGCCGCGAAGGGTGACGAACAAGGTGTCGATCGCATCAGCGCAGCTTCGGCCCGGCCTGAACCCATACGACCTGGGCTCGAACCGGGCTTCCCATTCCGGCTCCAATGCGTGACGGACCCGTGCCTGGTGACACCGGTCCATGATCACTGGAATGCCGAGCGGGCGGAGCTTTCCCTTGGCCTTGGGAATGTGCACGCGCCGGACCGGCAGCGGATCCCAGGACGCTCGGGTTCGGTGCACGTGCACCGCTGCCTCCGCCCTGGCCTGCGAGGTCAAAGCGACCTCACCGTCGATCCCGGCCGTCCGGCGCCCGGTATTGCGCTGGGTGACCTGGCGGACGCTGACCAGCGTGTTCGACCAGGACCTCAGCATCATCTTCTGCAAGGACCGGACCGTGGCCCAGTCCCCTTCCCGCGTCGCCTTGAAGATCCTGCGCCGCAGCCTCACTACGTTCTGCTCATGGGTCCGCCAGTCGATGGTGTCCCAGTCGAGAATGCCCTCGGGTCCGTTCACCGTAATGGTGTCCAACTTGCCCCTCGGTTCGAAAGGCTCTCGGCCTCGGCGTTCAAAGGCTCACCTGCCCACGTCAGCGCCCTTTCGGGCCCGGACGCTATGTCCGGCATCCGGCCGGTTCCCCGCAACGGACTGCCTGGAAAAGCAGCCATACCGTCGCAGGTCCCGTTGCCTTTCGGCCACCGGCATCCGCTTCTTGGGCATCCTGTCCCGCCGAGGAGTTCCGCCCCTCTTGCGATCGGCCTACCAGACCACCACAGACGGTCTGGACCTCGACGGGGTTTCCACGTTCCGCGCACACGAGATGCGACCGGGGAGGATGCCCTTCTAAACCCCGAGGCCAGCGGTGTTCACACGCCCAGCAAAGTGGGACTGGACGTCGCTTGCCGCCTCTTCCAGCGGCCAGGCCCTACCACCCTGGTCCTCATCCCGTCGCCCAGGGCTCTCTCTGACGAGGCCTCATCGAAGGGTTCACTCGCGTTCACCCGTCCGGTCTTCCCCTTGCCCGGTTGCTCCCCCAGACGGAACAGGGGCCCTTGGGCGTCTTCCCCGAGCTTCGCACCCCGGTGAGCAAGACCCACCGACGCACGTCGGGGCGGGGACTAATCTCGAACACTGATCAGGAACTACGCATCCGGCATGACCGGCCTCCAATCTGCGAGTTCACTCGATATGCGCGACTTCGTGTCGCACCCCTCAGAACGCACC
>NZ_JBEFAK010000123.1:0-2376 GCF_040137845.1 Nonomuraea sp. B19D2
TGTCGGCGTACAAGTGAACGTGCGCCAGCGCGTACGGATGAGAATGCACCGTTCTTGATGCGGTAACACAGCGTTACTGCAAAGCTACTGTCCTCTGTTCGGAGTCGATGGAGGGCGGCTGACGGTGGTCTTGGACCCGCATCGCTGGTTGGAGCTGAGGCGGTTTCGTAGCCTGCACGAGTCCGGCGCGATGAGCTTGCGGGAGATCGCGGCCGAGACGGGGCTGAACCGGCGGACGGTCGCCAAGTACCTGTCGGGCGAGGTTCCGGTGGTGCCGCCGAAGAGGGCACCCAACACTCGGCCGCGGCAGCGCGTGGTGGACGAGGTCGCGCCGCTGATCGACGCCATGTTGCGGGCGGAGATCCTGCTCAAGGGGGCGGTGATCCACGAGCGTCTGATGGCCGACTACGGATTCACCGGCAACTACCAGCGCGTCAAGATCTACTTGCAGGAGGCGCGGCCGCGGATCGCGGCCGAACTCGGGATCAGCCCGGGCGAACTGGCGGGACTGCATCGCCGGTTCGAGGTGGTGCCGGGCGCTCAGGCCCAGGTGGACTGGGGTGACGAGGGCAAGATCCTGGCCCACGTCGGCATCGGGAAGGTCTACTCCTTCCACATGACCTTGTCCTACTCGCGCGACCCGTTCTGCTGCTTCACCACCAGCCAGGATCTAACGACCTTCTTCGACTGCCACCGCCGGGCGTTCGAGCACTTCGGTGGGGTGCCGATGTCGATCGTCTACGACCGCACCAAGACGGTGGTCCGCCGCCACGTCGCCCCAGGTGAGGCTGTCCCATTGCATCCCGAGGCGGTTGCCTTCGCCGGGCATTACGACTTCGACCCCGATGTGCTGGCCGCCTATCGGCCCACCGGCAAAGGCCGGGTCGAGCGGCAGGTCGCCATCGTCCGTGACCATGTCCTGGCGGGGCGGGCATTCTCCTCGATCGAAGAACTCGACGCCGCCTTCGCCGCCTGGGTTCCCCTGCGGCGCTCCAAGGTCCACGGGACTCACGGCGAGGTCATCGGCCTGCGGGCGGTCCGTGACCACATGGCCTTGCGGCCGCTGCCGTCCACCACGTATGTCGTGGCCCAGCGGCATCTTCGCTACGTCGGCAAGGACTGCCTGGTCGCCTTCGAGGCGAATCTCTATTCGGTCCCGGCCCGCCGAGTGCAACCGCGCCAGCTGGTCGAGGTCAGGGCGACCAAGGCTCAGATCATGCTGCACGCCACCACACCCGACCACACCGGCCAGACGCTGCTGGCCGCCCATCCGCGGGCGGTGGGCCGCGGCTGCCGCGTTGTGGACGAGCGGCACTGGGATGGCCTGCCCACCGGAGCCGGACGGCGCGTCACCGCGGGCCACGACCTTCCCGTTCACCAAGGCCAGGGCAAAGGCCACAACGGCCCAGAGCCGACCCCAGGATCGTTGGCGGGCCTGCTCAACCGGACCGCGGCCGCCCAGGTCGAGGTCGGCCGGCGTCCCTTGTCGGTCTATGACGAACTGACCGGCACCCGCCCGTTCAACACCGATCACACCACGAAGGAAGCCCGTTGACCGAGCTGGTCTCCACCCGCATCCGCGCCACCGCCGCCAAGCTCGGCCTGCCTCATCTGGCCGAGGCCTTGACCCACTACACACAGCGGGCCGACGAATCCAAGATGGGCTACCTGGACTTCCTCGACCTGGTCCTGTCCGAAGAACTCGCTGTCCGCGACGATCGCCGGTTCCGCACCGGGTTGCGCACCTCGAAACTGCCGCACCACAAGACCCTGGACGACTACGATTTCTCCTTCCAGCCTGATCTGGACCCCCGCAAGATCAAGGACCTGGCCACTCTCGCCTTCGTCGAGGCCAAGGCCAACGCAGCTCTGCTCGGCCCACCCGGAGTCGGCAAAACCCACATCGCCGTCGCCCTGGCGGTCGCGGCCTGCCGGGCCGGATACTCGGTCTACTTCACCAGCCTCGACGACATGGTCAGCAACCTCAAGGCCGCCGACGCCACCGGGCGCCTGAGCAGCAAACTCGGCACTTACCTACGGCCGAGCGTTCTGGTGATCGACGAAGTTGGCTACGAGATCCTCGAACGCGGCGAGGCCAACCTGGTCTTCCAGGTGATCTCGAAGCGTTACGAGAAGGGCTCGATCATCCTGACCTCGAACAAGAGCTTCGGCGAGTGGGGCCAGGTCTTCGCCGACGAGGTGCTGGCCACCGCCATCCTCGACCGGCTGCTCCACCACTGCGATGTGATCTCCATCAACGGCCCCAGCTACCGGCTCAAGAACCGGCTCAGGAACATCGAAAAAACCACTGAGGTCGCCTGAGCTGGTGCACATATCTCCGTACTTCATGGAGCACTCAAAGGAGTACGCGGACAC
>NZ_JBEFAK010000124.1:0-2349 GCF_040137845.1 Nonomuraea sp. B19D2
CGGCCGGGGCGGAGGAGGCGATGGCATAGCGGCCCAGGACGTTGAGGTGGGCGTGACCGAGCGGGCTGAGTCGGGCGGCGTCCTCGTCTTTGACCGGCACGCCGTGGGCGCGTAGCTGGTCGACCGCGGCCGACAGGTACTTGGAGTTCCACAGCGCGACCGCGTTGACCACCAGCCCCAGCGCAGCCAGTTGATCTTCTTGTCCTTCACGGTAGGCCTTGCGGATCTTCCCGCCGTTGCCGTGGCAGATCTTGCGGGCCAGCCGGTGCCGCGACTCCTGCACGGTGAGCTGCTTGTTCAGCTTGCGCCGGTAGGTGTCGTCGATCGGGTCCAAGATCGACAGCAGGTGCAGGGTCTTGTCGATCCGGCCGTACTCGGCGAACGCCTGCCCGAGCGGGGTCGGGCGCCCCTTGCGCGCGAACATGCGCAGCAGGTCGTAGGCGCGGACCTGGTTGGTCACCAACGATCCGGCGACCCGGGTCATGTCGGCCCACTGGGCATGGATCTTGCTTCGGTTGATCTTGTTGCGGGCGATCGCCTCCAGCGGCCCGTACTTCGGCGTGCTCCCGTCGGGCAGCTCGGCGCGCCAGAACCGCTGGTCGCCCAGGTCGGCGAAGCGGGGCGCGAACCGGTAGCCGAGCATGGAGAAGATGCCGAACACCATGTCGCTGTCGCTGGCCTGGTCGGTGGTGACCAGCTCGGGTTTGGGCCCGGCGTCGATGTTGATCAGGCAGTCCAGGATGTACAGCGAGTCGCGCGGCGTGCCCGGCACCACCACCTGCCCGATCCCCATCACTTGATCATTGACTGCGTTGAGGAGGGTCAGGCCGCGTTTGTAGCCGAAGTACTTGGGCGAGGGGGCGGCGTTGATCGTCTGCACCGGGACGACGAAGCGCAGCCCGTCGGCCGAGGCCAGCAGCCCGCCGCCCCACAGCTTCACGATCGGCACACCGCGCTGGGCCTCGATCAGGACCGCGTTGGCCGCCGCATGCGTCTCGGCGCGCACGTAGTTCTGGTCGACGTGCGACAGGCGGCCGCGGGTCAGCGCCTCATCCCCGTCCTTGATCACCGGGGTGAGGCCGACGTTGCAGGCCTCGCTGATCAGTAGCGCCGCCAGCGATCGGGGCAGGTCGGGCATGCGGGTGGAGATGTCGGCCAGATGCACATAGGCGTCCAGGAAGCTGGTCCAGGAGTGCACCTCCAGCAGCAGCTCGGGCAGGTCGATGCGCGGCAGCATCGCCTGGCAGGCCGCGCGCAGCCACTTCAGCGACGGCGACTCACCCAGCGCGCCAAGCTTTTCCACCGACAACCGGGCGTGCCCGTCGGCCGGGGTGACCACCCGCACCAGGGCGTCGTCACCGGCCTCCTCGAGTCGGCCGGCCATCTGCTTCCACGCCGCATCCAGCGCCAGCAGCTTGGCGTCCAGATGGGCTTGGACCGGATCGGTCAGCGACAGCGAGGCGAGCACATCCTCACTGATGGCCTCCCACGCCGCCCCGTCAGCAGATGAGCGCGCGGATCGGCCCAACGCAGCGACGGCACGGCGAACACATCCCGCACCTGCAGCGCCCGAAACAGGGCTTCCAGCACGCACACCACGTAGGCGTCACGATCGACCGCCCCGGCCGGAAGGTCGGGGTTGGCCAAGACCGTCCGTTTCCACGCCGCATTCACCAGCGAGGCGTCAATCTCCTTGGCCAGCAGCGGCTTCTTGCCGACCTGCCGGCGCGCCAGCTCCGGCAGACGCCGTACCGCGGCCAGCACCTGACGCCCGCCCGCCGCCGCCCCCAGCGCCTTCGACTCGCCCAACAACTTCAAAAACGGCCGGACGGTGTTGTACTTGTCGGCCAGCGCGGCACGCAATGCCGCCTCCGCCGACCCGTCCTCTTCCGGCACCAGCTCTTCCACCTGCCCCAGCGCGGCCAGCACCTGCTCCTTGCTCGCGCCCGCTTCTGCGGCAACCGCCGTCCACAACGCGGCCACGTCCAGATCGGCGCCCACCTCGGCGACCAGGTCCAGCTGCTCCACCAGAACCCGGCCCGCCCGCGACAGCAGCTTGGAGACCTTCTCCAGCCTGGGCAACATCGCCATCCGCTCGCCCGCCGACTTGCGCCGCGCCGGCGAAATCAACCGGGTGGCCATCAGCAGCGCGAACAAATCGAGAGCGTCGTCGATCGCCTCGGCCTCCAACGACCGGGTCACCCCCAGCATCGTGGCCGTCTTGCGCGGCTCGGACAGACGGGCCAGCAGCGGCGCCTTGGTGCCCGCCCCGTACTTGGCCAGCGTCTTCATCCGCCGCACCGGCACCTTGTCCACCCGCACCCGCCCCAGCCGGAACGCCGCGATGTC
>NZ_JBEFAK010000125.1:0-2312 GCF_040137845.1 Nonomuraea sp. B19D2
CCGGCTCTGGATCAAAGCCTGTGGCAACAGAGCGTGACGGTGTTCGGGTCCAGGTCGACGGGCTAGTGGTAGTTGAGGACGCGAATGCGGAGCAGGTCGAAGCTGGCTCGTCCGAACATCTGCCGCTTCAGAAATTTGATCTTATTGACGATGCCTTCTACGGCACCACTGCTGTGCGACAGGGTCAGGCCTGCGGTCACCGCGGCATGGTCACTGCGCAGTCCGGTAGCGAAGGAGGCCAGATGCGGACCGCCGTCGGCTGCGGTCGCGGTGATCCAGTCATCGAGCCGGTGCCCCTGGCGCTGGGTCATCATGACGGCGAAGTCACGGACGTGACCGGCTGCCGCTTGGAGTTCTGGACAGCGTGTCAGAATCTCCGCCAGCCGGGCCGTGTCCTGCTGATCCAGGTGGTCCGGATGGGACATGATCCAGCCGACGACGTGACGTGGTTTGGTCGGCGGCGACGGCGCGATCGAGACCTGCAGTTGTCCACGGAAGGGGCGAAGATAGCGTTGAACGGTGCGCAGGCTGCCGGTCCATCCTTGTGCCTTGATCTCGTGGTGGAGTTGGGTGCTGTCGGTGCAACCATCGTTCCAGCGGCGGGTCAGGTAGGGCTTGAACGGGTCCAGCATGGCGACTCTGTCCAGCGTGGGAGCCAGTAGCTCCTCCAGGCTGGTGGCGGTGGCGAAGCGGCGCACAGTGCGAAAGGCCAGACCCAACTCGCGGGAGATGGAGTTCAGCGAGGCGCCACTGGCATGCAGGGCTTGCACCTGGGCGTAGCGTTCCGTCATCCGTACGATCATCGGTGATTCCTCGCCCTTCTGATCAGGGATCTGCGGCTGTGGCGCCGTCGTTGTCTCCGGCCGGCTCTCCTCTCGTAAGCAGGCCCGATGCGCCCGGACGGTCTTGTCCAGCGCCTCGGCCAGGTTCTGCCAGAGGTGCCAGCGATCAGCCACTTGAACGGCGGTGGGAGCCCCCGTCCGGGCGCCGTCGGCGTAGCCTCCGGCTCGGTCTCGGCAGATCACTTCGACTTCGGGATGGGCCTTCAGCCATGCGGCGAGGGTGTCGGCCTTGCGGTCGTCGAGCAGGTCGATGGGGCGGTGGGTGTGCATGTCCACCAGCACCGTGCCGTAGGAGTTGCCGCGTTTCTTGGCGAAGTCGTCGACGCCCAGCACCGTGACCGGGCCGGCCTCGATCTGAGGCAGTGCTCGCAGGAGCCTGATCAGTGTGGAACGAGAAACGTGCAGGCCGAGGGCTTGGGCCAGCCGGGAGCCGGCGCGTCCGGCCAGTGCCAGCGCGATCTGCTCCAGCATCCGGCGCAGGGCAGGCGTGCGGCGCGCGTGCCGCGCGCTTACCCGAGGCACTTGTTCCACGAATGTGCGGCGCTCACAGCCGAGGTTGGCGCAGCGGAACCGGCGCACCCGCAGATTGATGAGCACCGGCCGGCCGTATGTGGCCAGATCGTGCAGCCGCCGCTGGTAGTGGCCATGGACCTTGCCGGTGAGCACCCCGCATCCAGGGCACAGTGCATTGATCATGCAGGCCCGGGCGGTGACCAGCACGTGGTCTGCGCGGTCTTCGATATTTTCGATCAGCACGTCCTGCAGATGAGGCAGGAACAGACGACAGCAGCAGGCTTCCTCGCCTGCCGAGGGATGCTGCACAGATGACCTCGCCGCCGCTCACGGAAATGATCAGTATTGGAACGACCATGATCATCGCCGGGGCGGCCCTCCTCATGTGCCCATCGTTATCCAAGCGCGATCATCGTCGACCTCGGACACGAGTTGTCAGGCGTCGTCTGTGTCTCCACATTTCAGCAGGCAGGGCCGATGGGACTACGGGAACATGTCTCCTGTGACCAAGGACTTGAGCGAGATGAGCGAGCGCGAGTACTTCGCTTTCGTGGCGAAGCGGCTGGGTATGTTCGTCGGGGGCTCACGGCTTGCCGGCGTGGAGTCGTTTCTCGACGGCTATGACCAGCACGCCATACGTCATGGCGGGCCGGGCCTGCAGGGATGGCGAGAATGGCTGGTAGCCCGGCGAGGACAGGACTGCAACCACGGCTGGCCCGGGCAGGTACGCCATATTGCTCTTCCTGGCGGCTGGGAGCACTGGGACCTGCCGCGTGAGGAAGAAAGCCGAGTCATCGAAGTCCTGTTCGATCTGCTCGACGAATTCCTCGCCCAACGAGAACTCGTTCAAGAGCAGTAAAGCCGCCCGGCTGGATCGTCAAGCTGCCACTCGAACCCCAGAGCTCCCGCGGCTCTGGTCGATCGCCGATCGCTTCACAAACTTTGATCCAGAGCCCA
>NZ_JBEFAK010000126.1:0-2296 GCF_040137845.1 Nonomuraea sp. B19D2
GACGGCCCGCACGACTTCGGCCCGCAACTCTGGCGGATATATTCTCGGCTTCTTCGCCACGTGCTTCCTTCCCGGACTGCCTCTGACCCTACTTGGGTCCGAGTCCGGAAGGTTCGGGGCACCTCAGGCTGCGTAGGCGAAGCGTGTTTGTGGCTCTTCGTGCCATGCGGCTTCGGCCTCTGCCACGAAGTCACGCGTTTGAGTGAGGGAGTTGGGTCCCCATGCCTGATACCGGCAGACCTCGGGTAGGCCGGCCCAGGAGTGGACGGCTTCGACATCCGTGAGTTGGAGTTGCCGGAGTCGGACGTCAGGATGTCTCATGATCTGAATGATGCCGCGCGATTGAGGTGGATGAGGTTCGACGGCATCTCGTGTTGGCGCGGCCCAAGCACGGCCCAAGGCGAACCCCAGCTCAGAAGCAGGCTCCGAGGTGAAGGGTAGTAGGCGCCAGGGGCTCGAACCCGGAACCCGCGGATTAAAAGATCCAGTTCGAGTCGTTCCGGATCGTTCAATGCAGGTCAGCTCCTATACGCGGCCCATCCTGAACAGTTCTGAACGGCCTCGTATTGCAACCCGAACTGCAACCCTGCGGCTCTCCAAGCCGTGAGGAGGAGCTTCCAGCTTGGTCCTGAGTAGGACTGGGCGGATGTGGCTGTGAGTCGTTGTGTGCCTCAGCTCAGCGGGAGGTGAAATCTTGTGTAGTGCTCGAATTCAGCAGCAGGGCTGAATCCCAAGCGCTCAAGGACAGCGACGCTCTTTGAATTGCCATGCGTTACCCCCGCGAAGATATCTGTTGCGCCAAGGGTGGTGCACGCAAAATTGATCAACGCGCTGCAAGCGGCCGTCATGTAGCCCTGGCCAGTCGCGGCTTCGTCGAGCCAGTAACCGATTGAGTACCGGGGCGGATTCGCTGGGTTGAGATCCACTCTACCGATAAGCCGATCGCACTCCCGCACGCCGTACTTGATGGTGCGGTCCGGCGGGCTCGTGAAGTACTCCGTTACAGACTCGGGCGTGGCGGTCTTGACCTCCTCATAGTCGCCGTTGCGAGTCAGGTGCTCACGGTTCCTCATGATGAGGTCGTAGTAGGTCCCGGCGTCAGCCACGGTGAGCGGATTCAGGGTAAGGCGTGGCAAGGGTGTCCGAAGGACGGGCAACTTACGCGGGCATGTCGAATCGCCGACCACGATCATGAACCGTATTTGGCGCGACCGAAGGCCGCAATACCTTTCTGTCCTGCTGATCGGATGCTCCACACGTCCCCTGCTCCCGCTAGCTGCCCCGGACAATCAGGCGGCGGGTGCAGGGGACCCGTACGGCGGTGGCGCGGCGCTGGGGTCGGCGAGTTCGGGGGTACGGCGGCGGCTTGTGCGGCGGGCCGCGCGCACCTCCGCGCGAGAACGCTGGGGACCCAGTAGCTCTCATTAGGCCGCATGCCCGGGACGGCAGGCGGGAGCGGGGCCGTGCGCACGGCGCGGAGCGCCGTCGCCTTGAACCAATAAAGAAACTCTGAGACAGCTCTCGCTAGTGCTCTGACGGCATGGGTTCGCCGGGTCGGTGGTCGCTTCGTTCGCTCTGGGAGCGATCTGTGTTTCTGGGTGGCGGTGTCACGTAGCAGAAAAAGTGATTGCCTCGGGGCCAGAGTGCCATGTTGGCTGGGCAGCATGGCTGAGCTGCGTACCGATCGCCTCTTCTTGCGCCGATGGCGTGACTCCGACCTTGAACCGTGGGCGGCGATGAATGCCGATCCCGAGGTCCGGGAGCACTTGGGTGACCTGCTTACCCGCGAACAGAGCGATGCCTCCGTGTCGCGATTTCAGGCCGAGTTCGACCAGCGAGGCTACGGGTGGTGGGCGGTTGAGGTGGAGGCCACGGGCGAGTTCATCGGCTTCGCGGGCTTGGATGAAGTGGACGACCACATGCCGTTCACAGGAGTGGAGATCGGCTGGCGGCTCGCCCGCTCGGCCTGGGGCCAGGGCTACGCTACCGAGGCTGCGCTGACAGTCCTGGCCCACGGCTTTGACGCTCTTGAGCTTCCTGAGATCCTCGCTGTCACAACGGCCACCAACCTTCGTTCCCAGGCGGTGATGCGCCGGATCGGCATGACCCGGGACCCAGCCGACGACTTCGACGACCCCACCGAGCCCGAAGGGCCACTGCGTCCGAACGTGAGGGGCTCCGAATTTTCCGGACTCGACCCAAATGAAACTATATCACGCCGCGACCCGGTTATCGAACCATTCCTCTAGCACTTCCGATGGCGGGCGATATCCCAACCCAGAGTGAAGTCTTCGCC
>NZ_JBEFAK010000127.1:0-2271 GCF_040137845.1 Nonomuraea sp. B19D2
TGTGACTACCTCGCTCGCGGACGTGACGTCTTCGGAGACGGCGTTGCGAGCTTTCCTGCATGGCCTGCCCGGGGTTGACCGGGTGGGCGCGGACCAGCGGGCGGCGATGCTGGGCACCCGTTCGATCAAGACCACGGCCAAGGCGCAGGCGATCGACCTGGCCATCTCCATGGTCGACCTGACCACTTTGGAAGGGGCCGACACGGCGGGCAAGGTGCGCGCGATGTGCACCAAGGCCGTGCATCCGGGCGGTGGCGCGCCCCGGGTGGCGGCTGTGTGCGTCTATCCCGACCTGGTCGCGGTGGCGGCCGAGGCGGTGCGTGGTTCGGGGGTGAAGGTGGCCTCGGTGGCCACGGCGTTCCCGAGCGGGCGTTCCTCGCTGGAGGTGAAGGTGAGCGACACCGCGCTGGCGGTGGCGGCGGGCGCCGACGAGATCGACATGGTGATCGATCGGGGCGCGTTCCTGTCCGGCCGGTATGCGAAGGTGGTGGAGGAGATCGTCGCGGTCAAGGCCGCCTGTGGCAGCGCGCATCTGAAGGTGATCCTGGAGACGGGTGAGCTGGCCACCTACGACAACGTGCGGCGGGCGTCCTGGCTGGCGATGCTGGCGGGCGCGGACTTCATCAAGACCTCCACGGGCAAGGTGTCCCCGGCCGCGACCCCTTCGGTGACGTTGATCATGTTGGAGGCGGTGCGGGACTTCCGCGAGGCGACCGGCCGGCAGGTGGGGGTGAAGCCGGCGGGCGGGATCCGCACGACCAAGGACGCCATCAAGAACCTCGTGCTCGTGCATGAGACGGCCGGCGATGACTGGTTGTCGCCGGACTGGTTCCGGCTGGGTGCCTCCTCGTTGCTGAACGATCTGCTGATGCAGCGGCAGAAGCTGGCCACCGGCCGGTATGCCGGTCCCGACTATTTCACCCTGGACTAGGTGATGGCGATCTTCGAGTACGCACCCGCGCCCGAGTCGCGCGACATCGTCGATATCAAGCCGTCGTATGGGCTGTTCATCGACGGCGAGTTCACCGACGGGGCGGGCAGCCCGTTCAAGACGATCAACCCGGCCAGTGAGGAGACGCTGGCCGAGGTGGCCACCGCCTCTTCCGAGGATGTGGATCGGGCGGTGCGGGCGGCGCGTAAGGCGTTCGGTGTCTGGTCGGCGTTGCCGGGCAGTGAGCGGGCGAAATATCTGTTCCGGATCGCGCGGATCGTTCAGGAGCGGGCGCGTGAGCTGGCGGTGCTGGAGTCGCTGGACAACGGCAAGCCGATCCGTGAGTCGCGGGATGTGGATCTGCCGTTGGTGGCGGCGCATTTCTTCTACTACGCGGGCTGGGCCGACAAGCTGGCTTATGCCGGGTTCGGGACGAAGCCGTTGGGGGTGGCCGGGCAGGTCATTCCGTGGAATTTCCCGCTGTTGATGCTGGCCTGGAAGGTGGCTCCGGCGTTGGCGTGCGGGAACACGGTGGTGCTCAAGCCGGCTGAGACGACGCCGTTGACGGCGTTGTTGTTCGCGGACATCTGCCGGCAGGCCGAGCTGCCGCCGGGGGTGGTGAACATCGTCACCGGGGCGGGTGAGACGGGCGCGGCCGTGGTGGCGCACCCGGATGTGGACAAGGTGGCCTTCACCGGTTCGACCGAGGTCGGGCGGGTCATCGCCCGGGCGGTGGCGGGCACCGGTAAGAAGCTGACCCTGGAGTTGGGCGGCAAGGCGGCCAACATCGTGTTCGCCGACGCCGCGATCGATCAGGCGGTGGAGGGGATCGTGAATGGGATCTTCTTCAATCAGGGGCATGTGTGTTGTGCGGGGTCGCGGTTGCTGGTGCAGGAGTCGGTCCAGGAGGAGTTGCTGGTCGCGTTGAAGCGCCGGCTGGGCACGTTGCGGGTGGGGGATCCGCTGGACAAGAACACCGATGTCGGTGCGATCAACTCGGCCGAGCAGCTGGCCAGGATCCGGGAGTTGTCGGCGGTCGGTGAGGCGGAGGGGGCCGAGCGGTGGTCGCCGGCGTGTGAGCTGCCGGAGCGGGGGTTCTGGTTCCCGCCGACCGTTTTCACCGGGGTCGCGCAGTCGCACACCATTGCCCGGGATGAGATTTTCGGGCCGGTGTTGTCGGTGCTGACCTTCCGTACGCCGGCTGAGGCGGTGGAGAAGGCCAACAACACCCCGTACGGGTTGTCGGCCGGGATCTGGACGGAGAAGGGTTCGCGCATCCTGTGGATGGCCGACAAGCTGCGCGCGGGGGTGGTGTGGGCCAACACGTTCAACAAGTTCGA
>NZ_JBEFAK010000128.1:0-2230 GCF_040137845.1 Nonomuraea sp. B19D2
CTGGTGCCGGGTCGGCCGGTAAGGTCGGCCCGAGACGCGGTGCTGGCCTTTCGACCAGTCCGTTTTCCCGGACCGCCTTCCGAACCCGCCGTGCCCGTCTCCGGGCAACGGGCTCTCCACGAGTCCCGTGTCAGCCTTGTTGATCGAGTCCTACGCTGTGATGGTCTCCCACGGCGTGGAAATCTTGGTTCCTCTGTACCGGTATCGGGTCGTGCTGACCTGTCCGGGGTGGAACAGCTCCCTGCATGCCGTCTTGACCCACCACTGTCCGCCGCAGTAGCGGCGGCGAAGTTCCTTCCAGGAGATCCGGCGATGCTTGCGCTTGATCCATCCAATGACCTGCCACCAGGTGTAGTGGCCCAGGTAATCGAAGGTCGCGCTGGATACCCCTGGCCGGAAGTAGGCGCACCAGCCCCGCAGCGCCGGATTGAGTTGGCGCAGCAGGGCATCGAGCGGCTGTCCGGTGTCCATTCGACGGCATATCGTCCGCACCTTGGCCATGACCGCGTGCAGCGCCTTCTTGGCCGGATAGGTGTAGATGTAACGCCGGTCGGTGCCTCGCTTGCGGTGCCGCTGGATGCGCCACCCCAGGAAATCGAGACCCTCATCGATGTGGATGATCATTGTCTTTTCCACCGACAGGCGCAGGCCCATCGGCGCGAGAACCTCTGCCACCTCGTCCCGGATGCCTTCGGCATGTTCGCGGGTACCGGAGACCAGCACCAGGAAGTCGTCCGCGTACCGTACGAGACGGTAGTTGGCCTTGCCCTGTCGCCTGCGGTGCCGCCGCTTGGACTCGGTAGAGCTCGGTCCGCCCGGACACTGGTCGAAGAACTCGTCCAGCACCGAGAGGGCCACGTTCGCCAGCAGAGGAGACAGGATCCCCCCTTGCGGGGTGCCGGTGAAGGTCTCCCGGGAGATTCCGTCTTCCGACAGGATGCCCGCCTTGAGAAATGCCTTCACCAGGCCGAGGACGCGCTTGTCTGTGATCCTTCGCCGCACCCGATCCATCAGGGCCGGGTGCGAGATCTCATCGAAGCATGCCGCGATGTCGCCTTCCACCACCCACTCGTAGGTGGCCATGGTGAAGTGACGGGTCTCGGCGACCGCGTCCTGGGCTCGGCGTCCCGGGCGGAACCCGTACGAGCATGGGGAGAAATCCGCCTCGAAGATCGGCTCCAGCACCAGCTTCAAGGATGCCTGGACCACCCGGTCGGCCACGGTGGGGATACCCAGTCGGCGCAACTTGCCATTCGCCTTTGGGATCATCCTTTCGCGTACCGGAAGCGGGCGGAAACTGTGGTCCTTCAGAGCGGACCGCAGTTCGTCGAGGAATCCCTCGACTCCCTGCCAGACCTGAATGGCATGGGCAGTGCGCCCGTCCACCCCGGCCGTGCGAGCACCCTTGTTTCCCCGCACCCGATCCCACGCCACCAGCAGAAAGGCGGGATCAGCCACCAGGTTGAACAGATCATCGAACCTGCGATCAGGATCATCGCGGGCCCAACGGTGCAGCTTGGCCTGCATCCCCTGTACCTTGCGCTCCGCCCCGAGCAGGGCGTACTCAAGCTCGTCGGTATTCACCAACGACCTCCAGGCATTGCAGCTCCTTACCACCGACTCGCTGGCTCCCTTCGCCATGTGGACGGCTTTCCCGCCCTCGGACTACTACGGAGCCTCCGCCCCGTCTCGTGGTCCACAGTCGGCAACGGACCTGCCCGCGACTCGGACCGGGTGTCCGGGCGTCGCGGGCGACCACGGACGGTTCCCACGTTCACTGGTTGTCGATCAGCCAGGGAGGTGCCCAGCTCTGCCCCGGCAGCCTCGCCGTTTCTACGCCGCAGTTCTTCGAAACGGCCTCCCCGCCGGCCTGCTTGTTCCGGCTTCGGAGTCGACTCGGGCCTGATGAAACCCTCATCGCGCACTGCGTCCCGGCCCCTATCCACCAGATTTGAGCCGGTACAGGTCTTACGGGACTTCCGCCACTGGTTCACTCGCGTTACACCGACTGGCCTCGCTTGCCGAACCCGGGCCGCCTGGCAGTCTCGGCCCATCCCGGCGTTGTCGGGGCTGCTTCCCGTCCTCCCCGGCGTTCCCCGGCTCAGACTGCCCCCAGCTTCTATCGGGCCGCTGCGACGACCCAACGGTGCAGGTCTTTCACCTCACTCGACAATCCAGCGCCTCGTGGCGCACCAGCAGGAACTTGAACGACCTACGCACCCTCGCCCCC
>NZ_JBEFAK010000129.1:0-2133 GCF_040137845.1 Nonomuraea sp. B19D2
CACCGTCAGCCGCCCTCCATCGACTCCGAACAGAGGACAGTAGCTTTGCAGTAACGCTGTGTTACCGCATCAAGAACGGTGCATTCTCATCCGTACGCGCTGGCGCACGTTCACTTGTACGCCGACAGGCGGGCTACGACCACTTGCGAGAGGTCACCCGCTCCGACATCAGAACAGCGCTTGGACCGCTCAGCGGTTCACGACGCGCCACCGCGACCAGCGCGATGCGATCGCTGTTCGGATTCGCCAAGAAGCGCGGCCTGATCTTCTCCAACCCGACGACCGGGTTGAAGGGCCGACCGGCGGACTTCACCCTGCTCCCGATGGCCGATGAGGAGATTCGGGCCATCGAGCAACAGGCCGATGACCTCGCCGGACGAGTCATCATCGCACTGGCCGCCGAGAACGCGGCTCGCACCGGAGCCATCCGCCACCTGACACTCGACAACCTCGATCTGGCCAATCGGCGAATCACCCTCGCCGGCCGCCGCCAGCGACTCGGAGACCTCAGTCATCGAGTACTCCGCCGCTGGCTCCGCCACCGTCGCGCAACCTGGCCGCACACCACCAACCCCCACGTCCTGATCAGCGACAAGACCGCCCACGGCACTGGTCCGATCAGCCAACAATTCGTGACATCGCGGATGAACCGCACCGGATGCAGTGTCGACCGGATACGCAAGGACCGCATCCTCCACGAAGCTCTCGCCGGAGGGGCGGACCCGCTTCACCTGTCGCTGGTCTTCGGGATCTCCCACAGCACCGCCGCCAGATACTCCGCCGTCGCCGAGCATCTACTCGCCGACGAGCTCGATCAGACACCCCAACCGTGATCCCTTGGGTCATGACGCCGGCGTCAACGACGAACTCCCCGCGTTTTCAGATCTCACCCAGCGAACTCGCGTGTGTTCCCGATGAACGTCCTTCAGTCTGGCTGAACTCACGGCGGACGCGCCAGTAAGAAACGTGTCATGAGCCCCAAACGAGCGGCACTGCCCGGGTCGCCATCACGACCCAGTCGGGTCGAACCATCTCCGGACCCTGACGTGATCTTGTACGGAATCGTTCATTTCTGAGACATGGTGCGCCTGCTGCACCGTTCTCGACGTCCACTCTCGCGATTATGTCTCAAAGTCCGCGTTCGAAAACTATGTTTCATTACGTCTCGGCTCAGCCGTTTATGAGACACTGGTGTAGTGAGCAGGATCGGCTACGGACGGGTCTCCACCCGCGACCAGAACCCCGACAGCCAACGCGATGCCCTTACGGCGGCCGGATGCGACCGGATCTTCGTCGACAAGGCGTCCGGGAAGATTGACCGACGCCCCGAGCTCGACAAGGCGCTGGACTACCTCCGGCCCGGCGACACCTTCGTCATCACCCGCCTGTCACGCGCCGCTCGCTCACTGCGCCACCTGCTGGACTTGGCGGCGCAGCTCCGCGAGCGCGAGGTGGACCTACTGGTGCTCAAGCAGGGCATCGACACCTCCACGCCGTCAGGGCGCCTGCAGTTCCACATGTTCGGCGCCTTCGACGAGTTCCTTCGCGAACTCATCGTCGAGGGCACCCTCGAAGGGCTCGCCTCGGCCCGAGCGCGCGGCCGCGTCGGCGGGCGCCCACCGGCCTTAGACGCCCATGGTGTGAAGATGGCTCGCGCGTTGTACGAGATGAAGGGCGACGACGGCAAGCGCCGCTACACCGTCCAGCAGATCGCCGACCGGCTCGGCGTCAGCCGAGCCACCATCTACCGCCACCTCGATCCCGACAAGCCGGTCTCGCGATAGGAGAAGCACGATGCTGCCCCCGATCACCCAAGGACGACAGCCACCACATCAGCGTCACACACCACCAACGGTGACACCCAGACGCCAAATCCGTAGCCAACGACACACCGTCAGTCGTCGGTTGATTCTTGAGGACAGAGGGCGCGAATGGACATTCGGCAGCTGGAGTACTTCCTTGCGATTGTTGATCGTGGAGGGTTCAACCGTGCGGCCTCGGCTCTGTATGGACCGTCCCGGGAATCTTGGAGGCTACGATTCCTGCGAACTTGCGAATGACGTAGCAGATTCCTGCGCCTTATAGAAGGCGCCTTCATACTCCTTCGGTGGAATATTACCGCAGAACGAGTGG